>CALHQK010000081.1 GCA_938037185.1 uncultured Riemerella sp. | reverse complement strand
AATTTGGGCAAAAAATCGGCATTCCTCTCAAATGGATTTTGCCACAAAAAACCTACGAAAATCTAATGAAAAAATATAATAAAATGGATTAGTTTTAACACTAAAAACAAGAAACCACTCCAATAAAGGAGTGGTTTTTATTAACAAAACTCTTCATAAGCCGCCTGCAAATTAGCAGCGATAGCTCCTGCCGGATGTCCTTCTATATGGTGTCTTTCTATCATATGAACAAGCTCACCATCTTTGAACAAAGCAATAGACGGAGAAGACGGCGGGAAAGGCGCCATGTGTTTTCTCGCTTCTGCTACAGCTTCCGTATCAAATCCCGCAAAAGCAGTCACCAAATGGTCTGGTTTCTTATCTCCTGTAAGGGAATAAAGCACCCCTGGTCTCGCTGCTCCAGCAGAGCAACCACACACAGAGTTAATAACCAACAATGTTGTTCCTTTCTGCCCAAGAGCTTCTACAACCTGCTCAGGCGTTGTAAGGTCTTTGAAACCATTTTCTGTAAGTTCTTCCTTCATAGGAATTACTAATTCTTCTGGATACATAATTCTATTTTATCAATTTTGGATTAAACAATATTTTAAATAGTTGAAAGTCTTAATGTATTAGTTTTTCCGCTTTCATATACAGGCATCGCATTTAGATTTACCACGAAATCTCCTTGTGTCACAAGACCATAATTACTCGCCAGCATATTTACCTGAATAACCGTCTCATCGGTAGATTTTTGCATGTCATAATAGAACGCTCTAACTCCCCAAAGAAGATTAAGCTTCGCTAAAACTCTTCTATCTGAACAGAATACAATGATGTGAGCATGAGGCCTATGAGCCGAAATCTGGAACGCTGTATAGCCTGAATTAGTAAGTGTGATGATACCTTTTGCATTGGCTTTTTTAGCGATTCTCACTGCAGAATAGCAGACCATATCTGTGATGTAGCGGTCTTCGTCTTCAGTTTCTATTTTTTCAATAGGCTTGTTGCTGCTCATATAGAGTTTGTCTTTCTCGATATTGCTCACGATTTTAGCCATGTTTTTAATCACATCCACAGGATATTTCCCCACAGAAGTTTCACCAGAAAGCATCACTGCATCAGCACCATCCAGCACGGAATTAGCCACATCATTCACCTCAGCACGAGTCGGCGTCAGGCTGTTTATCATGGTTTCCATCATTTGTGTAGCGATGATTACAGGTCTGGCGTGATTTCTTGCTGCTTCTACTAGTTTTTTCTGAACTACAGGAACTTCCTCCATTGGGATTTCCACTCCTAAATCTCCTCTGGCTACCATGATTCCATCACATTCTCTTAGGATTTCATCCATGTTTTCCACGCCTTCGGGTTTTTCTATTTTGGCAATAATAGGAGTATTAAGCTTTCCATTGGTATGATTTTGAATCAAATCTTTCAAATCTTTGATATCTTGTGCGTGTCTCACAAAAGAAAGCGCAATCCAGTCAAACTCATTATCCAGCATAAATTTAGCATCCTCTATGTCCTTTTCTGTAAGGGCAGGAAGCGAAATCGCCGTATTAGGAAGGTTTACTCCCTTTTTAGAGCTGAGCGGGCCGCCTTGTATCGCTTTTGCTTTTACAATATCTTTTTGATTGGTTTCTATAACTTCAAAAACCAATTTACCATCATCTATCAGAATTCTCTCGCCTACTTTTACATCTTTTGCAAATCTTTCGTAGGTCATATACACTCTGGATGCATCGCCTTCTACATTCTCATTCGTAAAAGTAAGAATGTCCCCAGGGTTGATAAAAGAACCTTCTTTTACCACGCCCACACGGAGTTTAGGCCCTTGTAAATCCCCTAGAATAGCTGTATTAAAGCCGTATTCTTTGTTGATAGAACGGATAAGTTCCACATTTTTCTTCACCAAGTCATAGTCGGCGTGAGAAAAATTAATTCTAAACACATCCACTCCTTCTTTTATCATTTCTATCATGGTTTCTCTGCTAGAAGATGCAGGTCCCAATGTCGCTATTATCTTTGTTTTTTTCAAATCTCTATTTATCATAAATTATTATTTGGTATAGTTCATGTTCTGAAGACAGCCGGAATTCTTCTACGGAATCCACCCAATCCTTAGGAAAATTTATATTAGAAAAATCCTCCCAGCCATTTTTTGAAAAGATTATATAATCTACTTCTTTATCTATAAAATATTTTTCTTCGTCTCCCTGCTGAAAAAGCTCATTTGGACTTGTCTGTTTTGTTTCGGACCAAAAAGACTTGTTAGCAAAGATAGTAAATTTAGCTTGTGTAATTTCATCATAAGTTTCAAACTTTGGAAACTTATAATGTCTAAAATAATCCTCCGTCATTAAGTCATCAGCCCTATAAAAATTAAACAAATTGAGTTGATTTACCTTGAAAAACAGCTCGTGATGAGATATTTGTTGTTTCAATTTTATCAACCCTATTACAATTTCTTCTTCTTCAAAATCAAGGAAAATTTTGTTATTTTTCAAGGATATTTTCTCTTTTATTTAATGCATAAAACGCTCTTTTAGCCGCTTTTTCTTCTGCTTTTTTCTTTGAAGACTCAGAGGCACAGCCTATTTTTTCTTCATTAAGCAAGACCGAACACCTGAAACAAATACTCTTATTAGGCAGGAGCTCCTCAGCAGTTTCATATTGTATCTTTACTTTCTTTTTCTGTCCCCATTCCAGAAGAAGGCTCTTGTAGCTTACTATTTTGTTTTCTATTCTGGTAATCTCACTTGGGTTAAGGAGCCATCTTTCGACAACAGACTGGCACATTTCATAATTAGCGTCCAAATACACCGCTCCCACCAAAGCTTCCAACAAATTCCCCGAAATATTTTCTCCTAAAACTTGTAATTTAGAATTCTGAATATAATTGGTCAAACACAACTGTTCACCCAAGCGATTGAGGTTTTGTCTATTGACAATCTTGGATTTCATCTGCGTGAGATAACCTTCATTGTGATTAGGATAGTTCTCATACAAATAATAAGAAATGATACTTCCTATCATAGCATCCCCCAAAAACTCGAGTCTCTCGTAATTCTTGGAACAACCACCATCTTTAGAATTTTTTTTTAAGGAAAAAGCCTCTCTGTACAGCTCTATATCTTGGATTTTAAATCCAACGAGTTTACTAATCTCGGCAATAAATTTCAGATCCCTATCGGGGTATTTTGTATTTCTTCTTTTCTTTAATAGAAAGTCCGAAATATACCTCCTAATCTTATTCATTAGATTTTCTTAAATAGAACGCAGGCATTATGTCCTCCGAAACCGAAAGTGTTACTCATTGCTACTTTCACATCTCTCTGAACAGCTTTATTGAATGTAAAATTAAGACGAGAGTCTATCTGTTCATCATCAGTAAAATGATTGATAGTAGGAGGCACCACACCATGAACGATGGTTCCTAATGCTGCTATAGCTTCTATAACACCTGCTGCACCTAGAAGATGCCCAGTCATTGATTTTGTAGAGTTTATTTGAATATTATAAGCATGTTCTCCGAATAGTTTAGCGATAGCACTAGATTCTGCTACATCTCCAAGAGGCGTGGATGTACCATGCATATTGATGTGATCAACCTCATCAGGCTGAACACCAGCATCTTCTAAACAGTTTTTCATCACAAGATACGCTCCTAGTCCTTCTGGATGTGGAGCTGTCATGTGGTAAGCATCGGCACTTAGACCTGCTCCTTTTAGCTCTGCATAGATAGTAGCCCCTCGCTTTACGGCATGCTCATATTCTTCAAGAATAATACAACCTGCTCCTTCCCCAAGAACAAAACCATCACGGTCTTTGTCAAATGGCCTAGATGCTGTTTTTGGATCATCATTTCTTGTAGAAAGAGCCATCAAGGCATTAAAGCCTCCCACACCACTGGCTGTAACAGCAGCTTCTGACCCTCCACATACAATGACATCTGCTTTTCCTAATTGTATAAGCATTTTAGCATCTATCAGAGCATTGGTCGATGATGCACACGCAGAAACAGTAGTATAATTCGGCCCGTGGAATCCATATTCTATAGATATATTCCCTGGCGTGATATCAGCTATCATTTTAGGAATAAAGAACGGATTAAACCTAGGAACATCTGTATTTGCCCAGCCTAAAACTTCGGCTTCAAAAGTCCCTAATCCTCCAATTCCAGAACCCCAAACTACACCTACTCTATCCTTGTTTACCTCATCTTCTATTATTCTACTATGTGCCACAGCTTCTTTTGCTGCAACAAGTCCCAACTGCGTGTTTCTGTCCATTTTCTTTGCCTCTTTCTTATCAAAATGAGCAAGAGGGTCAAAATTTTTGACTTCACAAGCAAATTGAGTTTTAAAATTAGTAGAATCAAAAAGAGTAATAGGTGCAGCACCGCTTACGCCCTTAGTGAGATTTTCCCAATATTCTTGTGCATTACTGCCCAGTGGCGTAATGGCTCCAAAACCTGTAACTACTACTCTCTTTAATTCCATAATTTTTTTAGTTTTTCAGTAAAACAATTACTACTTAATCACTTCCTCGATGTAAGCGATTGCATGACCTACAGTCTGAATTTTTTCAGCTTGGTCATCTGGGATTTGAATGTTAAATTCTTTTTCAAATTCCATGATCAATTCTACTGTATCCAAAGAATCAGCTCCTAAATCGTTAGTGAAGCTAGCTTCTGGAGTTACTTCTGTTTCTTCAACATCAAGCTTATCAGCAATGATAGCTTTTACTCTAGATGTAATGTCTGACATAACAATATAATTTTTAAATTTATTTTTGTGCAAATATATGAATTTTGAATACAATTCAACTTTTTTATAGGTTAAAATTAAAATTATTTTTTCATTCTCGCAAATCTAATACTCCATTTCCCTTAGTTTTGGTGAGGTAAGTCTCACCACCACAGCGATAAGCATCGTGATAGAACCGCCTATAACCACGGCATTCACCACCCCAAAAAGCCTTGCTGCCACTCCACTTTCGAACTGCCCCAGCTCATTACTAGACATCACGAACATACTATTGACACTCATCACTCTTCCTCTCATATAGTCAGGCGTTTTCAGCTGGACTATCGTTCCTCTAATAACTCCACTGACACCATCCAAAATACCACTCATCAACAATGCTAAAAATGATAAAATAAAATATTCTGAAATTCCAAAGAGCAAAATGCATGCTCCAAATCCAAAAACGCAGAAAAGCAGAAGCTTACCTTGATTTCTTCTCAAAGGAAAGAAAGTCATTGTGAAAATAGAAATCCCTGCTCCTATGTCCGTAGCTGCGTTCAGAAAACCGTAGCCTACCGCTCCCAGCTGTAAAATGTCCTTTGCAAAAACAGGAATAAGAGCCACAGCGCCGCCAAAAAGCACAGCAAACAAATCCAATGTCAAAGCACCCACGATTTCTTTTGTTTTAAAGATATAATGCAGACCTTCCTTTATACTCTCATAAACATTGACTTCTTGGTCTTTAAATTCCGAATGCTGTGGTTTGGTTTTAAAATAAAAAAAGAAAGCCACAAATAGAGAAGTAACGATCACTACTAATGTTCCCTTAATCTGCAACAGAGAAACCAAAAATCCACACATCGCATGCCCCATGACCGATGCCGCCAAAAATGTGGTCTGATTGATAGTAATGGCTCTTGGGAGAAGCTCTTTGCTCACGATTTTAGGTATCATAGCAGGGACAATAGGCCCAAGGAAAGACCGCGCAATCCCTGTAAGAAAAACAACGGAATAAATAAAATAAGTGATTTCCTTATTACTAATCCCTAAACTTGCCTGCGACCACGCAGGGATAAGCAACGACCCAAGAAGAACAACATATGCAAAATTGCAGATGAGCAGAAGCCTTCTCTTTTCGTTCATATCAATGAAATGCCCAGCATACAAGGCACAACCCACCGCAGGAATCACCTCAGACAGACCAATCAGCCCGATAGAAAACGGATCGCCCGTCAGCTCATAAACCCACCAGCCCAAAAGCGTGGAAGTCATCTTAAAGGCAAGAATAATGAAAAACCGCCCTGTAATAAGGTTTCTAAACTCCTGATTCTTTAAAGCTTTTAGTGCATCAGGTGATATTTTTAGGTTCATTATTTTAAATCTTTTAATAATATTCCTTCTTTTGTTTTCCATTCTTTCAATCCATTAGCAGATCGCCCAGAAACTATGCTTGCTGCCATCGAAGGACTAGAAAAAGTATAGTTTTCTGTAAAGACAAAATCTTTGATTATTCCATTAGAAATAAGATTCTCTATTTTCTGTTGGATAGATTTTTGAAGGGAAAATGTTGTTTCTTCTGCAATTTTTGAGCCTTTTGAGACTAAAAAACCTTCTATCGTCTGCATCCCAAAGGCTTTACATGCTCTATCTCCATTACCTGTTTCCAGATATAAAATTTCTTCTTTTTCTATAGAATTTATTTCTGGTTTATCATCAAAAACCCTGTGTCCTAAAGTATTCACTAAAAGTTTTACATTATCAATAAATTCCTCCATTTCTGCTTGGTCTAATTCCGAGATAGAAGATTGAGTCGGTGTATTTCCATTAAGAATTTTATATCTTTGAGCTGCTTTTGCAATCTCAAATAGACGATATTCTAAATATTTGATATGAGCTTTATTAAGGTTTTCATCTTTACTAATAAAAGCAATGGTTTCTGTCCAAAAGTCTTTCTGAGAGACATGCTGATTAAGTCTTACCAAAATATCTTCAGCCTCGCCAATGTAGACCAAATCATCATCTTCCTCATCTTTACCAAAAAGAAAATACACACCAGGATTTTTTAAATCTTGCCTGTCTGCACAATTTTTGATTTCGATTTTTGGGATTTTATAAGCTTTTCCTGTCCAATTGGATAGTTCACAAGTCATTCTCCCATTAGGTTTCCCATCTATCAAAAATATTCTTATTGCTTTTCCAAAATTCTTTTTCATCTTATCTTAATTTGTTTTATACCTCTCCAAAATCTCCGCGATTTTCCTATCGTTGGCAAGTCGTGGGATTTTGTTCTGTCCGCCCAGTTTCCCTT
>CALHQK010000080.1 GCA_938037185.1 uncultured Riemerella sp. | reverse complement strand
GAGAACATGTTACCGATACCTTCTCCTTCTGCTACGATACGCTCAGCATCGATTTTGTATTGCTTAATAAGAACAGCTTTAACTGCTTCTGCACGAGCTTTAGCGATTCTTTCGTTAACTTCAATGCTTCCTTCTGGTGAAGCGAATCCTTTGATAACAACTTTACTGTTAGGATATTTTTTCAAATAAGTAGCAATTCTAGCTACATTCGGCTGCTGAGAAGGAGCGATGATAGTTTTTCCTTGTGCGAAAGTAACCACAGACTCTAGTGTTCTCTTAGTTTCTACTACAGTTTCTTTTTGTGGTTTTCTGTTACGAGCATCAGCAAGTTCTTTTTCTAACTGATTGATTCTGTTTCTTGCATCTCTTAATTCTCTGTCTTTTTCGCTCAATTCTCCACGAAGAGCTCCAGAATTATCTTGTACTACAGGAGCTGCTGGCTCATAAGCAGTGAAGTGATGAGCTCCGTTGCTTCCTTTAAATCTGTAAACAAGACCTAAACTTGCCTGTGTATAAGAATTTACTGAATTAAGGCTGTTTGCATGTTGAGCAACAGGTTCATCTATTAGATATAAGATTGATGGACTAAGCTTAATAGCCCAAGCTTTAGAAGAACCTAAGTTAAGCAAAAAGTTTGCACCAAACTTAACTGACATTCCACTCACATCGTTATTCTTTCCTGGGTTGAAAGAATGGAACCATCCTGGTCCAGCAACTGCTTCTACCTCAAACTTACGAGGTTCCCCTTTGTAACCACCAAAGATGTTGCTAAGGTTAAAGTTCCCCAACATAGCTACATTCACATGCTCAATAGCCAATGGATTATGATCACCTCTCGCATTATCATTGATGTACGCTGTACCATCTGCACTAAGACGGAAGCTAGGAGAAATCTGCTTTCCTACTTCTGCACCGAAGTTAAGTCTTGATGATTTAAAGAAAGGATATCCCGTAGTTGGAGTGTATCCTCCTACATTTACACCTACTTGCCAGTTATCAAAAAATTTACCATAACTGATTCCTTTAACACTTTGTGCATTAGCTGCTACTGCAGCACCTGCAAACATTACTGATAAGAAAATCTTCTTCATTTTTTTAACTAATTTTAATGAATTAACAATGCAAATATACATATTTTATTTAAAAACAAAATATTTTTATCCTATTTTTTGACTTTTTTTATATATTCTTTCTTGGTTTATAGTCTTTTGCAAGGTCTGCAATAGCCTTTATATGCTCTGGTGTAGTTCCACAGCAACCACCGATAATGTTTATCAATCCTTTATCCAGATACTCTTTTATCTGTTCTGCGGTCTGCTCGGGTGTTTCATCATACTGCCCAAAGGCATTAGGAAGCCCAGCATTTGGGTGAGCAGAAATCCTAAAATGAGTTTGCGGAGCGATAGCCTCTAAATAAGGAACAAGCTGTTTTGCACCCAAAGCACAATTAAACCCAATGCTCAGCAGATCCAAATGAGAAACCGAAATAAGGAATGCTTCTGCCGTTTGTCCGCTCAGGGTACGCCCAGAGGCATCGGTAATTGTCCCAGAAACCATCGTAGGAATATGAACACCTCTCTCCGCCTGGATTTCATCAATCGCAAAAAGAGCCGCCTTTGCATTGAGCGTGTCAAAAATAGTTTCCACCAAAAGAATATCTACGCCGCCATCTAATAGCGCCTCCGCCTGTTGTTTGTAGGCTTTTCTAAGTTCATCAAAGGTAATGGCTCTGTAGCCTGGGTCATTCACATCTGGGCTGAGACTGGCAGTTTTATTAGTCGGCCCGATAGACCCTGCCACAAATCTCGGTTTGTCTGGAGTTTTAGCAGTATAATCATCACATGCTTTTCGGGCAAGTTTTGCTGATTCATAATTGAGCTGATAAACAAAATCCTCCATATGGTAGTCCGCCATCGCAATGGTCGTGCTGGAAAAAGTATTGGTCTCTATAATGTCTGCCCCTACCTCCAGATACTGCCTGTGGATTTCATCTATCACGCTGGGTTTGGTGATGGACAGCATATCATTATTTCCTTTCACAGGATACGCCCAATCACGGAACTGCTCTCCGCGATAGTCTTCTTCGGTAAGATTATACTTCTGAATCATGGTTCCCATGGCTCCATCCAGAATCAAAATACGCTCCGAAAGCGCTTTATACAATGCTTCTGTGTTCTTCATTCTACTTTGCTAAATTATTTATTCAAAACCGATAATTCTCAATTTATTTAATACATTTGTAGTAAATTATTTACAAATGAAAAGATTTATTTTCCTTTTAGCCTTCTTCCCGATGTTTGTTTCTGCTCAGGAAAACAGAATCGGCGGAAGAATAGCCTATACTCATACTAATAAATCTTACAACTTTGGGTTTGGAGGAATTTCTTTCAATACCGACCCTGATTATTTTGCAGGAGTGACAACCTATGCAGGAGCCCATTTTGGAGCCCATCATTCTAAACTAAAAGTAGTCCCCGAAGTAGGCATGGAAGTGCACTTTCTACTGGCAGGAGCAGGAATTTCCCTCAATACCGAGTCCATACAGCCCCGTATAGGTATTTCTGCCTTTAATTTTGGACAAATACACTTCGGGTATTCTGTTCCTTTCTTTAAAAAATCGGTTTTCAGAGGCTTTACTTTTACAGCGGTATTCAATCTGTATTAAACTTAACAAAATCCCAAATTTCAGTGATAAACAAATCCCCTGCCTTCATTCGGCGGGGATTTATTATCTAAACATTAAATCTAAAATGCATGATATCTCCATCCTGCACGATATATTCTTTTCCTTCTACGGAGAGTTTTCCGGCTTCTTTTACTTTCAGCTCGGAGCCGTAGTGCAGGAAGTCTTCATATTTCATGACTTCGGCACGGATGAAACCTTTTTCAAAGTCAGAGTGGATGACTCCCGCTGCCTGAGGCGCTGTCCAGCCGATACCGATAGTCCATGCCCTTACTTCCTTCACGCCTGCCGTGAAATAAGTCTGCAGTTTCAGAAGGTGGTATGCCTGGCGAATCAGCCTATTTACCCCTGGCTCTTCCAATCCCAGTTCTTCCAAGAAAATCTGGCGTTCTTCGTAAGTTTCCAATTCATTGATATCCGCTTCTATTTGAGCTGCTAAAACTAAAGTATCCGAACCCTCTTTTTTAGCCATTTCTTCTATCTTTTCAATCCAAGAATTTCCGTTTTTGATGGCGTTTTCATCCACATTGCAGACATAAAGCACGGGCTTCTTGGTCAAGAGCTGAATTTCATCTATAATCGGCTGTGAAAACTCATCTACGGGGAATTCTCTGGCATTTCTACCGCTTTCTATAAATTCGCTCAACTTTACCAATGTTTCATAAGCAAGCACATCTTCCCTCTTGCCGGATTTCACCTGTTTTTTCGCCTTTTCTATGGCTTTTCCAAGCGTTTCCAAATCTTTCAGCTGGAGTTCTATATCTATAATATCTTTGTCTCTGAGCGGATCTACGGAGCCTTCTACATGGACAATATTGCCATTCTCAAAGCAGCGTAGCACATGGATAATGGCCTCACACTCTCTGATATTCGCCAAGAACTGATTGCCCAGTCCCTCGCCTTTGCTCGCTCCTTTTACCAGCCCTGCAATATCTACAATCTCTACCACAGCCGGCAGGACGCGTTCTGGTTTTACGATTTTCTCTAATTCAAAAAGCCTTGGGTCTGGCACAGAAACCGTTCCTACATTGGGTTCTATCGTGCAGAAAGGATAGTTTGCAGACTGAGCTTTGGCATTACTGAGACAATTAAACAAGGTTGATTTCCCTACATTGGGCAATCCTACAATTCCACATTTCATACTTTATTCTTTTTAGGCTTTTGTATAAACCGATTTTACTATTTTTTGAAGGCACAAAGATAACCATAAAAAAAGAAAAGCCTATATTTTTTTGAGTTTTTGTGCTATAATCTTCTTACTTTATGACTACTAAATGAATAC
>CALHQK010000079.1 GCA_938037185.1 uncultured Riemerella sp. | reverse complement strand
AGATTTACTGCTTTACCAATAAGGCTGGGATGAAGGACTACGAGCAGATACAGGCGGATATTTTTGACCATATTCTCACCGCCGCCGCCGAATTTGATTTGGAAGTCATGCAAATAACACTAAAATAAATCTTAATAAGATAAAAAGGCTTAAATGATTTTAAGCCTTTATCTTTTCCTCCGAAATTTATCTTCTGCATACGCTACAATTTCCGCCTTCTTTGTGGCAGTGTTTGCATCCAGAGCAGTTTTTACAAGCGGTGCATGTGCCTTTTGGGTTGCATCTTCCTCCTGCGATATGCTCATAAAATGTATAAATTCCAGCACAAAAAACTAAACCTAATAAAACAAGTAGAATTTTATTTCTCATAATTTTTAAAATTTTAAACGAAACCCAAAATTACGAAAAAAAGACCGAATATTCTCAATTTGTTTTATCTTTGTTCCATGACTACGAAAGAAGACAAAAGGCTCTATCTGATAGATGCTTATGCAATGATTTTCAGAGGATATTATGCCTTTATTAAAAACCCAAGGCTGTCCAGCAAAGGGCTGGATACCTCGGCGATATTTGGTTTTACAAACTCACTTATTGAATTGATAAAACGAGAAAATCCGCCACATTTGGCTGTGGTTTTTGATGTCGGCAAAGATAATGTCCGCACTGAAGATTTTTCTGAATATAAAGCCAATAGAGCCGAAACTCCTGAGGCAATAAAGATTGCTGTGCCGTATATCCACCAGATTTTGGAGGCGATGCATATTCCTATTTTGGGAATGGAGGGTTATGAGGCGGATGATGTGATAGGAACTATCGCTGTGAAGGCGGAAAAACAGGGTTATCAAGTCTTTATGGTCACGCCAGATAAGGATTTTGCACAGCTCGTTACCGAGAATATTAAAATTTACAAACCAGCTACCAAAGGTGGTGGCGTGGAGATTTTAGGAATTCCAGAAGTTTTGGAAAAATACGAGATACAAGACCCTAAACAAGTGATAGATTTCCTTGGAATGATGGGCGATGCGGTGGATAATATCCCTGGGCTGGAAGGCGTAGGAGAGAAGACCGCAAAGAAATTCCTCCAAGAATTTGGTTCTATGGAAAATCTCTTGGCAAATACCGATAAACTCACAGGGAAACTCCGCGAAAAGGTAGAAAATTCGGCAGAGAGAGGGCTTTTGTCAAAGAAACTGGCGACCATTCTTACGGATGTTCCAGTGGAGTTTGAACACGAGAAATATCATTTAGAAAAGCCCGATTTTCCGAAGCTGAAAGAGATATTTGATGAAATAGAATTCAAACGATTGTACGAAAATCTGTATAGAATTTTCCATTCAGAGGCGGAAAACCAAGCATCAGAGACAGAAAAAGCCACTCCGAAGGCAAAAAATGCAGGTCAGGAGGCTGTTCAGCTGGATCTTTTTGCTAACTATGAGGATTCGCAGGAGGCTTCTCTGTTTTCCTCTTATGCAGGGATAGAAAACACGGATCATCTTTATCAATTTATTGATAATGAGAAGGCTCAGAGAATATTGGTGCAAAATTTATTGGGACAAAAGGCGGTTTGTTTTGATACGGAAACGACTTCGCTCAATGAATTTGAAGCGGAACTTATCGGGATGAGTTTTTCTTACCGAAAAGGCTTGGCGTATTATGTTCCCATTCCCGAAAATAGAGAGGAAGCCCTCGCGGTGCTGGAAATTTTCAAGCCGTTTTTTGAAAGCGAGGAGATTCTGAAGATAGCACACAATTTTAAATTTGATTATAAAATCCTTGCCCAGTACGATGTGGAGATTAGAGGAGAGCTTTTTGATACGATGATTGCTCATTATCTTCTGAACCCAGACGGAAGGCACGGAATGGACTATTTATCAGAAATTTACCTAAAATATCAGCCTATTTCCATAGAAAGTTTGATTGGTAAAAAAGGCAAAAACCAGAAAACGCTGAGAGAAGTCAGTCTTGAAACTCAGACCAATTATGCGGCGGAGGATGCGGATGTTACTTTCCAGCTTTATGAGGTTTTTTCTCCACAGCTGAAAAAGGAAAATCTGGAAGAACTATTCCATAAAGTAGAAATGCCGCTGATGAAAATCCTCGCAAAGATGGAGTTGGTGGGTATTTCGCTCGATACAAACTGGCTTTCTAGGGAAAGTGTGGATTTAGAAAACGACCTTAGAGAGCTGGAACAGAAGATTTTTGAACTTTCTGGCGAGGAGTTTAATATGAACTCTCCCAAGCAGTTAGGCGAAATTCTTTTTGAAAAATTAAAATTAGACCCAAAGGCGAAAAAGACCAAAACAGGGCAGTATTCCACATCAGAGGAGGTTTTGCAGAAACTTGCTTATAAGCACGAGATTATTCAGCACATTCTGAAATACCGAACTTACCAAAAACTAAAATCTACCTATGTAGATGCGCTTCCATCTGAAATAGAACCAAAGGATAACAGGGTGCATACCACTTTCTCGCAGACTACGGCAGCCACGGGAAGGCTCTCCAGCCTAAATCCTAACTTGCAGAATATCCCTATCAGAACGACCAGAGGGCAGCAGATTCGTGGAGCTTTTGTGGCGGAGGAAGGTAAAAAAATAATTTCAGCCGATTATTCGCAGATAGAACTGAGGCTGATAGCTGAACTTTCTGGCGAGGATAATATGATAAAAGCCTTCCAAAATGGCGAAGATATCCATGCTTCTACGGCTTCTAAATTGTTCAAAATTCCACTTGACCAAGTAGATAAAACTCAGCGAAGCCAAGCCAAAACCGTGAATTTCGGGATTATCTACGGGCAGGGAGCTTTTGCATTGGCAGAGCAGACGGGACTTTCGCGAACGGAGGCGAAACAGATGATAGATTCCTACTACGAAAACTATCCGAAACTAAAAATCTTCATGACCGAGCAGGTAGAAAAAGCACGAAAAAACGGCTTTGTGGAGACTATTTTGGGAAGAAAAAGACACTTGAAAGACATTAACTCTAATAATTTCGTGGTGAGAGGACACGCCGAGAGAAACGCTGTAAATGCGCCTATCCAAGGGAGTGCAGCCGATATCATAAAAGTAGCGATGATAAATATAGACAAAGCCTTGTCCGAGGGAGGTTTTAAAACAAAAATGCTCTTGCAGGTTCATGATGAACTCTTGTTTGAGGTGCCAGAGGAGGAAATAGAACCAATAAAAGCCTTGATAAAAGAGAAAATGGAATCCGCAGTGAAGACAAAAGTTCCTTTAATCGTGGAAGTGGGCGTAGGGAACAACTGGCTGGAGGCGCATTAGGAAAGATGAGGTTTGGATTAATTTTAAAATTTTATATTTTTGAAAAAATAAAATAGATTATGAAAAAGAGTTTTTTAATTTTTGTGATGTTTTTCGTGTGGAATTTGTTTTCTGCACAGAAAAATTTTTTAGACCAGCCCTATATTGAGGTAGGAGCCACAATAGACACGCTGGTAGTTCCCGATAGGATTTATGTTTCTATTACCCTAAACGAAGCCGATTCTAAAAACAAAAAGTCGGTAGAGGAGCAGGAAAAGCAGTTAGAAACGATTTTAAAGAAATTAAAAATAAATACAGACAAGGATTTGTCAGTTTTGGGGTATTCTAGTGATTTTAAGAAATATTTTTTAAAAGGGCAGAATATTCTAAAAACTAAAAAATATTCTCTTCTTGTAAGAGATGCCTACACTTTGGGAAATGTCATCATCAGCTTGGAGGAAGCAGGGATTTCTAATACGGAAGTAGAAAAAGTAGAATATTCTAAATCTAAGGAACTTTTATTAGAATTAAAGTCAGAAGCGGTAAAAAGATCAAGAATAACTGCCGATAAACTTGTAAAACCGCTTAACCAAAAAGCAGGGAAGGCATTATATATTTCTGTAAATGAATCAGGAGTAGAAAAAATAACAAGAGTTGTAACAGGAGCTTCTTTATATGGAGTTCCAGGAGGAGCTTCAAAAATTTATGCTTCAGAAGAATTTTTAAGAAAACTTGATTTTGAGAAGATAAAATTTTTTGCAGTAGTCAGAGTGAAATATCAATTAGACTAAAAATCAAGAATAAAGGCTGTTCTATAAGGAAACTCTTGGGAGCAGCCTTTTTGTATGAATTTTTTTCATGAAATTTTTAATCATCATTCCCACGCATAACGAGGAAGAAAATATTCTCCTCACGCTAAATTCTCTGAAATCACAAGGGTTTCAGGATTTTACCTGCGTCATCGTGAATGACGGCTCCACGGATAGAACGAGGGAAATGGTAGAGGGATTTATAGATAAGAAGCAGTTTCAGCTCATTAATTTAGAAAAATCTGCCCATTCGCCTGGCGCGAAGGTGGTTTCTACATTTTACAAAGGTCTTTCTTCGCAGAATTTAGACGATTTTGATGTAATCTGTAAATTTGATGCTGATATTATTTTTCCAGAGAATTATTTGGAGGAAATCAACAAGATTTATGAAGAAAATCCAAAAGCAGGAATGGTTTCGGGTTTAGTTTATATTAAAAAAGATGAAAACTGGGTTTTTGAGAATATTTCCTCTAAAAATCATGTGCGAGGCCCGATAAAATCATATCGCAAGGAATGTTTTTTACAGATGGGAGGCATTCGGGAAGTTTTGGGCTGGGATAATATCGATGTGATGCTCTGCCAGATGCATGGATATCAGGTGATTACGAATAAATCCCTTTGGGTAAAGCATCTGCGCCCTACGGCATATAAATACAAAAACGCAAAAGCAAAAAAACTTGGCGAATATTTCTATAACATTGGGCTGGATTTTCCTCTCGCATTCATCTCCTCGGCGAAGTCTTCCTTTAAGAATAGAAGTTTTTCGGAGTTTTTTATCACGATGAAAACTTTCCTGAGCCAAAAACAAGACAGAAAACTCTCCCGCGAGGAAATAAAATACATAAGAAACCTGCGATGGAGAGAAATTTTAAAAAAATTCTGAAAACTTTGTGAAAAAACAAATTGCCTATATAGAAATAGATACTCATGCCGAGATTGCGGAAAATTTTGCAGAATTAACCAAAAATTCAGAGAAATTTTCTGTGGATTTTTATTTTTCAAAAAAAATCTTGGGCAGGCTAAATTCTTCTAAAATAGAAAACATTATAGAAACCGAGCCTGAAAATCTTTTAGAAAAGCTGAAAGGAAAGTCGTACGATTTGGTGATAATAGGAACGGCACACCGCTATTTTCATATTTTAAAAAAAATCACGGAAAAATTTGCTGCGGCGATTATCTGTCATAATCTTAATTTTATAGAAGCTCCGCGAAAAGTTTTGCTGAAAAATATTTTGGAAAAGGATTTTACTTTTAGAATGAAACTGCTTCTGAAAGAAGGGCTTTTGTCCAAATCGGAAGTTTATAAAAACGCAAAATTGCTTTGGGTTCTTGATGAAAATTTAGAAAAAACCTTGGATATAGAGCATTCGAAAAGGGAAACACATTTTCTACCTGTTTTCTTTGGTGAAAAGCCCAAAACTGCTGGAAAATCAGAGGAAAAACTCATCGTAGTCCCTGGGGAAGTTTCCCAAAAACGGAGAGATTATTCTAAAATAATGGAACAGCTGAAAGGATTTAAAAAAGATATTCCGTACAGAATTGTTTTCCTCGGAAAGGCAGACGAGGAGGAACTCGCGAAGATACAAGACTCAGAAAAACAGCTTCCACAGAATATAAAAATAGAATATTTCCGAGAGAGAATTCCTAAAAATATTTTTGAAAACTATCTGGTAAAGGCGGATTCCCTCTGGTGTCCTTTGAAAATGAAAACTTCTTTTTTCGGCGTGGAAGAAATCTATGGAGAATCGAAAATGTCAGGAAATATCGGTGATGCGGTCAGATTTATGAAACCTGCGGTGTTTCCTATGGTGTACTTGTCTCGCAGTCCTTTTATCATTAAAGAAAACGAAAATATAGAGCAGATTTTTTCTAATTCCGCGGATATTTCTGAAAATTCTTTTGAAAACTTCACAAAAGAGAAAATAGTTTTACAGTTAGAGAAAATTATTTTAAATTCGCTAAAATTTAACGAAAAATAATGAAAGATACTCAATCTGGTGTTGCACTACTTCCGTTCTTGGTGTTTGTGATTATATTTTTGGGAAGCGGAATTATTCTTGATGACTTCTATGCTTTTCCAGCTTCTGTGGCGGCACTCTGCGGAGTGATTTCTGCATTTTTACTCCCAAAAGCTGGTTTTCAAGAAAAACTAAAATTCTTCATGAAAGGCTGTGGCGAGGAAAGTATCATCACCATGTGTATTATCTATCTTCTTGCGGGAGCTTTTTCGGCTGTGTCCAAGGCGACAGGGAGCATAGATGCGGTGGTTTTCTTCGGTTCGCAGTATTTTTCTGCGCAGTATATTCCTTTGGGCGTGTTCCTGATGGCATCGTTTTTATCCGTTTCGGCAGGGACTTCTGTGGGGACGATAGTGGCTCTTACGCCCATAGTTATGGGGTTTGCTGAAAATACACAAACAGATATCAATGTAGTGGCGGCTAGTTTGCTCTGTGGTGCTATGTTTGGGGACAATCTTTCTTTTATTTCGGATACGACTATTGCGGCTACGCAGAGCCTCGGCTGTGAGATGAAAGACAAATTCAAGACGAATATGATGATTGCATTTCCCGCAGCGGTAATTGCGGCGGTGATTTTCATTTTCTTGGGTGGAAATTCTTCTTCTGTGGTTTTAGAAAACCAAACTTCTGGAAGCCCTTCCATTTGGCTCATTTTTCCGTATTTGTTGGTGATTGTGCTTTCGGTTTTGGGTGTGAATGTTTTTCTGGTGCTGCTTGTGGGAGTTCTTCTCAGCGGAATCATCGGCATCTCGACAGGAAGCCTTTCTTGGTTGGATTTTGCGAATAAAATCTATGAAGGTTTTTCGGACATGAACGAGATTTTTCTTTTAGCGTTACTGACTGGCGGACTCGCGGGAATTGTAGAAAATATGGGCGGAATCACATTTTTGCTAAACAAAGCGAAGCAAATGATGCGCGGACAAAAATCGGCTTATTTTGGAATGGGATTTTTGGTAAGCCTCATCGATGCGGCGATTGCGAATAATACCATTGCGATAGTTCTTTCAGGAAAAGTTGCAAAAAATATCACCGAAAAATATAATCTAAGTCCCAAGTTTTCGGCATCAGTACTAGATATTTTTTCTTGTATTATTCAGGGAATTCTCCCTTATGGAGCGCAGGTTTTGATTTTAATAAAACTCAGCGAGAATAAAGTAAATTATTTAGAAATGCTGAAAAACGCTTGGTATTTGTATTTTCTGTTTTTCTTTGTGGTGTTTTTTATTATCATTAAAAAGAAAAAACAGGAAACCAATCACTAAAAAAATATTATGAGAAGATTACCTTTTCAGATGCGGCGAAACCAGTTCATAGGTTTAGGGATTTTAGGAATCCTTATTTTGGTTTTTCAGTTGGTTTTTTATTGGTTTAAAAACACTGAAAAGCACGAGCCCGTTGTTGTAGAATTCGTAAATGAAAACGCAGGAAGTGAGTTGGTTTTATCAGAATTTAACCCAAATGAACTTACCGCAGAGCAGTGGAAAAATCTCGGTTTTACAGAAAGGCAGGTCAAAACCATTCTGAATTATAAAGAGCTGGTCGGCGGAGAATTTCTCTCAAAGGAACAGCTGGCAAAATGCTACGCCATTTCTCCTGAAAAATTTGCGGAAATAGAGGCGTATATTCTGCTTCCAGAGAAAACTGGTAAGAAAAATAATTTTGAAAATTCTTTTACTAAGAAAGAACTAAAAATATCAGGGAAATTTAATCCTGATTCTTATTCAGCGAAAGATTGGGAGAATATGGGTTTTTCCCAAAAACAAGCCGAAGCGATTATTAAATACAAAAACTATCTCGGCGGAAGTTTCCGAAGTAAGGAGAAATTTAGGGAATGTTTCATCATCAGTCCAGAAAATTACCAGCGGCTGGCGCCTTACCTGCTTTTGCCTGAAACTGCGCCTGATTTTGCTCCAAAATTAGCAGAAAATAAACCTAAAATAGAATACAATTATTTTGACCCAAATGCTTTGGATGCGCAGGGCTGGCAGAGATTAGGTTTTTCTGAAAAACAAGCCCAAGTAATTGTAAATTACAGAGATAAAAATATGAAAGGAAGTTTTAAAAGTCTGGAAGATATTGAAAAATGCTTTGTAATTTCTGCTGAAAAATTCCAAGAGCTGAAACCTTGGATAAAACTACAAATCCGAGAAAAGGAAGAACCTGCTAAAGCTGCGACACCAGCCAAAACAGATTTCTCTAAAATAGACCTGAACAGCATTACTTTCAAACAGTTGGTAGAATTTGGGTTTAATGAAAAGGCAGCGGCAAGCTATTTAGGCTACCGAAAGAAATTAGGAGGATTTGCCGATAAACAGCAGATTTTGGAAACTTATAATGTGGATAAAGACTTGGCAAGGGATTTAATTTCCACCAGTCCAATGGATGTTTCTAAAATCCAGAAATACACTATCACAGATGCGCCAGAGGATTTCCTGAAAACGCATCCATATTTCCGAAAATACGGCGAAAAAATTATTTTCTACAGAGTGAGTTTCCCATCAGAAAAAGAGATTTTTAAGAAGATAAAAGCCACGCCTGAGGAAATCACAAAAATGAAAATGTATTTGAAATAATTAAATTAACAAAGAAAAGACATGAGGAAAAACTCATGTCTTTTTATTTATAATAGTTTGTTGGAATCTTCTGCAAAGCGTTCTAGTCCTGCATCAGTCAGCGGATGGTTCAGCAGATGAAGGATGGACGAAAGGGGAGAAGTAACCACATCTGCACCTATTTTAGCACAACTGATAATGTGTATAGGATTTCGGATAGAAGCTGCGAGGATTTTGGTCTCAAACAAATAATTGTCATAGATTACTCGGATGTCTTCTATCAGCTGTGTGCCATCGGTAGAGACATCTTCTAATCTTCCTAAAAAAGGCGAAACATAGGTTGCCCCAGCTTTCGCGGCTAAAAGAGCCTGTCCAGCAGAAAATACCAAAGTACAATTAGTTTTTATCCCATTATCGGAGAAGTATTTTATTGCTTTCACTCCGTCTTTGGTCATTGGAATTTTTACTACTATTCGTTCGTGGAGAGCAGCGAATTCCAGTCCTTCGCGTATCATACCTTCGTAATCGGTGGAGAGCACCTCGGCGCTTACATCTCCATCTGAAATTTCGCAGATATCTCTATACCGCTGTAGAATAGCTTCTTTTCCTTTGATTCCTTCTTTTGCCATAAGGGAAGGATTGGTTGTAACTCCATCCAAAATACCAAGATTTTGGGCTTCTCTGATTTGTTCTAAATTTGCTGTGTCAATAAAAAATTTCATCTTTCTTGATTTTAAAAAGAGTACGAATTTAGCGTTTTATTCTCAATTAAGCAAAATTAGTCTTCTATATAGATGATTTGCCCGTCTTCCAGCTGATAGGCTGTTCCTACTTTTTTCCCTTTGGTTTTGTTTTGGGAGTTGTTTTGGTCAGCAGAAGGAGTGTATTTTTCTATCTTGTTTCCTTTTTTGGAGATGATTTCCATGTTGTCTTTTCCAGGGTTTTTCACAACGGTAAAGTCTTCTT
>CALHQK010000078.1 GCA_938037185.1 uncultured Riemerella sp. | reverse complement strand
ATTTTATCACAATTCTAAATAACTTTACAGATGAAATTCTTACTTTCAATATCAAACTCAAAATCAATTTACAACATGGTAAAATACATATCAATAATTCTTTTGACATTATTGTCATCATGCATAATTACAGGAAAGTGGAATGAAATGGGTAGGAAAAGATTCAGTTTGAGCAGATTTTCACTTCATGCAAATAAGGGAGAAGAACAGAAAATTAAAAACATGATTGACCTCAATTCTATATATAAAGAAATAACATTATCTCCTCCCCCAAAAGAAAACTATACTTATCAAACTTATATTTATAGATTTTATAAAGATGGGAAAGTAGGTATTTTTTCTGATTACAACTTAGATCCTATGAGAGCTACAATGGGGATTTATGAAGTAAAAAATGGAAAATTATATATAGAATATTATTGGCATTCTGTTCAAGCAGGATATTACAGAGTAAAAATAATGATAGACAAGCATAATGAACAGTTGTTAGGATATAGTGGCGATTATATTTATTCCTTAAAAAAAGAAAATATAAATGGAAACTTCAGTGATGAACCTGACTGGTAATCAACATATTAAAACAAACTGATGTTTAATCTATTCTAAATATTTTATTGATAAAAAACACTGATAAACAACCTATTGCATAGCACAAAATATCTTCCCATGAGAAATAATTTCCTATTATAATATAGGCTGGGCTTCCTTTTGGGAAGCCTAATTTTTCGGCAAGTTTGAAATACTGCTGCATTTCCACAAAAACCGCGAAAATGAAAACATATAGCAGTAGTTTGTTTTTATTTTTGTAATTGAAAAACGAGTTTATAAGCGTATAAACCAAAACCACCACCAAAATATCTCCCACAAAAGCCCTCACGAAATACCAGTCTTTCAGAATGGTAGCGATGACCACTTCTATACTGAAAATCAGCAAGGAAAGGAGAAAATATTTTAAACTAAATCTAAATTTCATATCTCGTGCAAAATTAGGGTTCTTTTTGGTTTTATTCTTCTTTTTTCTTGAATTTCATTTTTTCAAAAACATGATAAATATCATATTCTTATTTTTATTTAGTATAAATAAGATTTATTTATCTTTGCAAAAAATTTAATTTAATATTTATGAAAAAAGTATTTTTTAGTATAGCATTAGCTGCATTAACAGTAGCTTCTTGCAGCAGAGACAATGATGATTCTACTCCAGCACAAAATCAGGAGCAGACAAATCCAAATCTAAAAACAGTTACAGATTTAGATGTTAGTAATGCTTCTAAATGGGTATATTTCTCTTTTTCAAAAGGGATAGCCATTGAAGTCGCAGACCCAGACAACAGCTCTGACTGGGATATCGCCTTTAAAGAATATAATGTAAGAACAAAAAATGGTGCTTTGAAGACCGAAAACAAGGATATGTCATTTGTAAAAGAAGCTCCAACATCAGGCTATACAGCGGACAAATCAAGATTAACTTTCGTAGGAAGAGGAATAGCAGAAGTTGTAAGTTCTCCTGTGATTTACACAGGTTTTTCAACAGCTTTTTGGAATAAAATGGAGCAGTTTAATCTTTTCAAAGATTTAACTGAAGCTAAAAAAACAGAATTAAAAAATAATCTTATAAATGATAATGGCTGGCAGACTTTCTCATATCCTCCTTCTTTCACACAAAACAGCTGGGTTTATATCGTAAAAACTGCTGATGGTAAAGCTGTTAAAATCCAATTAACTAGCTATAACCACAGCACCAGAAACACTACTGGATTTATCACTTTTAAATATCAAGTTGCAGACAGCAACAATAAATTTTAATCATTAATTTAATTTTAATAAGGATAAGGAATTGAATTGTTGTAATAAAAACAGCAGTTCAATTTCTTATTTTTATAAATCAAGAAAAATTAAACATGTTAAAAAAAGCATTTTTTCTCTCACTCATTGCTACAGTTCCTCTCTATGGACAGCAAAAGACAAAAGAGAAAGAAACTGAAATCAAAGAAGTAGTCGTGACTGCCACCCGCTCACAAAAAAAACTGAAAGATGTCCCTATCACAGTGCAGGTGGTAACCGCTGAAGACATCAAAAAATCTCAGTCCACTGATTTCAAAACATTCTTGGAAAACGAGTTTTCAGGCATTAATTTCACATACGATGGTGGAAGTCCTAATATCAACATGATGGGATTCGGCGGGAAATATGTTCTTTTTCTGATGAACGGCGAAAGAATGGCAGGCGAAACCTTTGATAACATAGACTACGACAGGATAGATATAGACAACATCGAACGGATAGAAATCATAAAAGGAGCTTCGTCTTCGCTCTATGGTTCCAATGCCATTGGTGGAGTGATCAACATCATCACCAAAGATTCCAAAAGTCCGCTGGACATCAATGCTGGCTACCTCTACGACAGCAGCAGAGACCACAAATTAAATCTCTCCGTAGGAACGAAACAAAAATGGGGAAACCTCAGCATTTCTTCTTTCTACAAGATGAGAGAACCTTATATCATAAAAGACAGAATTCCCACCAATGGAGTTTATAACGAGCTGAATGTCGCTGGATTTACCAACTACGGAGTCAATCCAAAACTAACATTTAACCTCAATCCTAAAATAAACTTCAGCCTGACGCCTAGCTACTATTTCAGTGAACGAAACCCAGGCACGCCAGCAAGCAAAATAGTTAGAGAACAATATTATAATTATAATTTAGGTTTAAAAACCAATATCAAATTTAATGATAATCAAAATCTAATCATTTCAGGGACTTTTGACCGATATGACAAGTACGATTATTTCCGAAAAATCAAAGAAAAAGAAAAAAAATACGAAAACGAAGTCTGGAGAATCAGCTCTCAATACAACCAAAATTTGTTTAAAAAACATACCCTTGTAGCTGGCGGTGAGGTGCTTTCGGAAAAATTACTAAGCTTCATGTTCAAAAATGAAAGCACAGGAGGCAGGGAAAACGCTCAGACTTACTCCGCATTCACACAGCAGGACTGGGTGATAAATCCCGCTGTGACCCTCGTTACAGGCGCCAGAATGGACTATCACTCTATTTTTAAACAATATTTCACTTTCCGCCTGTCGGGAATGTATAGATTTGATGAAACGATGACCATCCGCGCTGGATATTCAGGAGGCTTCCGTTCGCCTACGCTTAAAGAACTCTATACCAACTGGTTCCACCCTTGGGGAGGAGGATTCCAGCTTATGGGAAACAAAAATTTAAGACCAGAAACAAGCGATAATTTCAATATTTCCATTGATTTTAACTTTAAAAAACTGAATTTGACTTTCATCACTCAATATTCAAAAATAAAGGATAAAATCAACCTGAGAGGAAACATCGGGGACACCCTTCGCCATGTCAATTTCCATGGAAACACAGATGTGCTAAGTTCCGAAGTATCAGCAATATACAAACTGAACAAAAATTTCCATTTCAAAGGTTCTTATTCCTACTATGACATTGGAAAAAGAAGATCCGAAAACCGCCCGCATACGCTGACTTTCAAGGCGGAATACATTCCTTCGGCTAAATATTACATTCCGAGCATCATCATCAGCGGAAAATACCTCAGCCGCACCAAAATATATGATGATGACAGCAGTTCTTTCGTCAGCTATGCGCCCTACTCTATCTGGCGGCTTCAGCTGGCTTCAAAGCTTCCGTTGGGCTTTACTCTGACAGGCGGAATTAATAATATTTTTGGCTACACTGCGGACAAAGTAGGCTTCTACTCCTCCGTGGATATCGGAAGGACATTTTATCTAGGCATAAAATGGAACTTCAATAAAAAAGTTCAAGATACGGACGATAACTAAATCATTTTCAACACCATAAAGATTCTAAAAATGGAAAATAAATTTTCGACCAATCGATTACAAGATGTTCCAGAAACCATGCTCATCACTCTTTGGGCAAAGGCTGAAGAAACACGGAAAAAACCTTCCAATGCTCTGCTTCATGATGAAAAAGCTTTAGAAATCATCAATAAAATTGATTATGATTTTTCTAAATTTAAAAATGCTAAATTTTCTCAGGCTGGAGTCTGCATCAGAGCAAATTTAATCGATAACGAAGCCCAAAAATTCGTCCAAAAACATCCTGATGCGGTAGTGGTGCAGATAGGCTCAGGGTTAGATGCTCGTTATCAGCGCATTGGCTCGCCTAAAATCACCCATTGGTACGACCTTGATTTACCAGAAGTAATTGAACTTCGTCGGCATTTATTCGCTGAAAATGAAACAAATACATTTATTTCGTTATCTTTATTTGATTACAAATGGATAGAAATAGTAAAAGCTCACAGAAAGCCTGTTTTACTGATAATAGAAGGTGTTTTGATGTATTTTGACCCAAAAGATGTTCAGAACTTTTTTGATTCTTTGTGCGCTCATTTTGAAGAAGTTACCGTAGTGTTTGATATGCTGGCTTTTTCCTTGGTTGGAAATTCGAAAAAGCATGATTCATTAGGAACAATGAAAGGAAAAACACGCCCAGAATTCAAATGGTCTCTTCTAAATTCCAAAGAAATGGAAGCTTGGAATCCCAAAATACACATTGAAAATGAATACTTTATGAGTGATTATGACAAGGGCAGATACCCTTTCCTTTTTAGAATCCTTTATAAGTTTTCATATTTTTACAAAAGATTTAATCAAAGAGTTATAACACTGAAAATCAACGATAAAAGTTAAACAAATTATGAAAAATAAAAAAAGAATTTTATCCATTATATTAGGACTTCTTGCCGTTTCTTTGGGATACTTCGCATGGAGCAAATGGGCTTCTGCTACCCGCATAGCATTGGTGAATTTCCCAAATTACCAAGTGTCCAATATGGCGTTGTCCAATGAAGACAGCTTTATCAAATTCGAAGATGTGCCACTAGACCAGCTCGATAAATTGAAAAATTACGATTTCGTTCTGGCTTGGGGAATGGGCATTAAAATAGATGAAAATCAACGAAATACCATTATAAAAACCGCTGAAAAAGTCCCTACACATTTCGTGTCTGTGACCTCGCCTGAAAACGACATCAGCAGTCTGAGCGAATCTCAGTCGGAAAAAGTGGACAGCTATCTTTCCAGCGGAAACAAGAAAAATTTCCAAAGCTTTGCGAGATATGTCCGAAAATACATCGATGGCAAAAAATTCTTCGCCGAGGAGCCTGAAAAAGTCATAGAGAAAAAAGAAGATGTTTTCTTCCATATCGATGAAGAAGTCGCATTTTCTGATATAAAAGCCTATGAAGATTATCTCAAAAAAAATAATCTTTACCAAGAAGGAAAACCAAAAATCGCCATAGTTTCTGGTATTCACGATCCTTTTTCTGGAAACAAAGCACACATAGACAGCATCATCATTTCTCTTCAGAAATCTGGGCTAAATGTCTATCCTTTCGCTTCTTTCGGTAAGAGAGTAGAATTTTTGGAGCAAATCAACCCTGATGCTGTGATTTATTTCCCACACGGAAGACTGCAGATGACTAATCCTGAACAGACTGTAAATTGGCTAAAAGAAAAAAACATCCCGATTTTCACGCCTATTTCCGTTATTCAGCTGGAAGAAGACTGGCTAAAAGACCCTATGGGAATGTTCGGTGGATTTATGGGACAGACCATCGTAATGCCAGAGCTGGACGGCGCGGTGTATCCTTATGTCCTTATCGCTCAGGAGAAAAGAAACGATGGAATGGTCGTTTTCAAAACAATTCCTGACCGATTGAAAAAATTCACTCAGATTGTCAATAATTTCATCAACTTAAAAAAGAAGAACAATCAAGACAAGAAAGTTGCCATTTATTACTTCAAAGGACAAGGGCAAAACTCTCTCGTTGCGCAGGGATTAGAAACTAATTCTTCGCTGTACAATTTCCTGAAAAGAATGAAATCCGAAGGATACAATGTAGATGGACTTCCTGAAAACGAGGCTGATTTTCAGAAACTCATCAACACGCAGGGAAATGTCTATAACCGCAATGCGATGGGCAGTTTTGACAATTTTATCCAAAATGGAAAACCTGCTCTCATAAATGACACAGAATACACCGACTGGCTCAAAAATTCCGTGCAAACCCAAATGTATGAAGAAGTAATGAAGCATAATGGTGCCGTTTCTGAAAGTTTCATGGGAACTAAAAAAGATGGAAAAGGATATTTAGCGATTTCTAGAATCGTTTTCGGAAATGTGGCTATTCTTCCTCAGCCGCCTGCTGCACTGAGCACAGATGATGAATTTAAAGTAAATCATGGCGTGAAAGAAATCCCTCCACATGCCTACATCGGGGCTTATCTTTGGGCTCAAAAAGGCTTCAAGGCGGATGCCATGATTCATTTCGGAACGCATGGAAGTTTAGAATTTACACCCAATAAACAAGTGGCTCTTTCCAGCGATGACTGGGGCGATATTCTGGTGGGCGCTGTTCCTCATTTCTACTACTACACGATAGGAAACATCGGGGAAAGCATCATCGCAAAACGCCGTTCTTATGCGACTTTAATCTCGTATCTGACGCCAGCATTTACGGAAAGTGAGGCTCGTACTATATTCAATGAACTTTTGGATAAAATCAATTATTACTACAAAACCCAAGACGAAGCCCACAAGAAAGATATTTCTCTACAAATAAAGAAAATAGCCGTTAAAATGGGCTTACACAGGGATTTGCGATTGGACAGCATCACTACCAAACCTTATTCCGAGGAGGAAATAGACAAACTGGAAAACTTCGCAGAGGAAATCGCTACGGAAAAAATCAATGGAGAATTTTACACCATGGGCGTTCCTTACACTTCGGATAAAATCAGCTCTACGGTTCTAGCGATGAGCACTGACCCGCTGGCATACAGCCTCGCTGCTTTGGATAAAATTTCAGGAAAAGTGACCGACCAGCAGCTGAAAAGAAAGGCTTTCTTTACCGAAAATTACCTTAATCCTGCCAAAAATATCGTTTTACAAATCCTTAATGGAAAAGCTGTAAACCCTGATTTTATCGCGGCAACGGCAAAAATCCCGGTATCAGAAATCGAAAAAGCTAAAGAACTTCTCACTCCGCAGCGAGAAATGCCTTATTTCGTGAAAAAAGCAATGGAGAAAAAGATGAAATCCAAAAATGGCGAACTTACCGAAGTAGAAAAACAACTAAAAGCAGGTAAAATCCCTGATGGAATGCCCGAATTCGTTGCTAAAAAACTGATGGAAAAAGTAAAACGAGGGGAAAGACTTGGCGAAAAACCAAGCCTTGTCGGAGGAAAACTAAAAGTCTCCACGCCTAAGGCTGGACAAAAACCTGAAACCAACCAAATCCCAAAAGAGCAGAAAGAAAGAGCAATGGCGATTTTGGATATAGAGCAGACTATCAATAATGTTGTTTTCTACAAAGAAAGTCTACTGAAAAGCCCTGAAATAGAGCTGAAATCTTTCTTCAATGCTCTAAATGGCGGTTATGTAGCGCCTTCTTCTGGCGGCGATGCCGTTGCCAACCCAAGAGCCGTGCCTACAGGAAGAAATCTCTATGCCGTGAATGCAGAAATGACACCTTCCGAAATGGCTTGGGAAAGAGGCGTGAAACTTGCCCAAAATACGATAGAAGAATACAGAAAAAACCACAAAGGCGAGTATCCTAAAAAGATAGCCTACACTTTTTGGAGCAGTGAGTTCATAGAGACCGAAGGCGTTTCTATCGCTCAAGCCCTTTATATGATGGGTGTAGAGCCTGTGAGGGATTCTTTCGGAAGAGTGGTAGATGTCAGACTAATTCCATCAAAAGAGCTGGGCAGACCGAGAATAGACATTGTCATTCAGACTTCTGGACAGTTCAGAGATTTGGCGGCATCGCGCTTATTCCTTTTAACAAAAGCTGTAGAACTGGCAGCCAATGCAAAAGATGAAAACTTTGAAAACCAAGTAAGCGCTGGAAACATCGCCATAGAAAAAGAACTGGTAAATGCTGGGGTAAGCCCTAAACAAGCTCGTGAAATGTCCAACTATCGTATTTTCGGGGGACAGCAGGGAAGATATGATACTGGAACTAAAGAAATGATGCTAGCAGGAGACAAATGGGATTCTCAAAAAGACATCGCCGAAACCTACATGCACAACATGGGTGCTTTCTACGGAAACGAAAAAGAATGGGGAAAATACGAAAAAGGAATGCTAAAAGCAGCCCTCAAAAATACAGATATTCTCATCCATGCCAGACAAAATAACACTTGGGGCGCTCTGAGCCTTGACCATGTATTTGAATTCATGGGAGGAATGAACACCGCCATAAAAGAAGTCACAGGAAAAGACCCTGATGCCTATTTTGCAGATTACAGAAACCGCAAAAACATGCGTATGCAGGAGCTGAAAGAAGCCGTAGGAATAGAAGCTAGAGCGACTATTTTCAACCCTAAATACATCAAAGAAAAAATGAAAGGGAAAGCTTCCAGCGCAGGGCAGATTGCGGAAATCACCACTAACATGTTCGGCTGGGAAGCCACTCGCCCAGAGCTGATAGATGACGAAATGTGGAACGAACTCTACGAAACCTATGTAGAAGACAAGCATAATCTGGGCATCAGAGAATTCATTCACAAAGAAAACGGAGCTTCCCTACAAACCATAACAGCCGTAATGCTGGAAGCCACACGAAAAGGCATGTGGAAAGCCTCCGCGGAGCAGATTTCCAACCTTGCTTCTATGCACAATGGATTAGTAAAAGAATTCGGAGCTGAGTCCTCCTCTTTCTCGGCAAATAACGAGAAACTGCAAAACTACATTGCTGGGAAACTTCCTGAAAATGAAGCCAAAGAATACAAATCCGAGCTTCAAAAAATGAAAACAGGAAGCACCGAGGAAATCAATACCAAAGAAGGAAAAGTCCTGAAAAAAGAAGAAGTAAATCCAGAACAAGCCAAAGAAAAAATGCCGCTGAACGGACTGCTCATAGGCGGAGGAATTTTAGCTGCATTCATCGGGCTGCTGATTTATTTCAAGAAAAAAAGAAAAAATGAGTAATTCCTAAAAAAACTGTTTGGAGTGCGAACTGTATTCCAAACAGTTTTTATTTTTAATTTTAAACTTAATAAATTGATAATTTTCGTTCATATTTAAAATTTCAATTTTATATTTGTGCGTATTAAATACTAAAACATTTTTATGAAACTAAAAATCATTTTTCTTTCACTACTAGCATCTTGCAATATTTTTGCACAAAAATCAGACATCTGGATATCCTTTCATGATAAAGAAGGCTATCTTTTTGGTTTTAAAAATAGCAAAGGAGAAGTGATGATAGAACCCAAATTCATGGGATTTACTTCGGCTAATAAGTTTGACAAAATCGCTGCTTTTATGGAAGATACCAATGGAGAATTTAGCAGCTACTACATGCTGAAAAACGGAAAAAAATTTGCGAAAGACAGTCTTTATGTCTTTGATATGGCGTTTGACTGCGAAAATGAAGGTTTCATCAAATTCCGAGATCCTAAAACGGGAAATGTCGGCATGTTTAACACAGCAGGAAAAGTGGCTATCCCAGCTCTATACAATGATATGACACCTTTTGAAAACGGACTTTCTGTTGCTTTAAAAGGAGCGAAACTAACCAAAGTAGATGATGAGCATTCTTTCTGGGCGGGCGGAGAAAACCTTCTTATCAACACTAAAAATGAGGTTTTGGTTAAAAATTTCCAAAATAACCAGCTTACTCTGGACTTCCACTCACTCCGCATCCAAAGCCAACCTGAAAAATCTACCGAAAGAGTTAGTTTTCTGGGAACAAATGGAAAATATTATTCTTTCATTGACAATGAAAAATTATTTGAAAACTTCCTAAACCAAAAGTTTTTCAAAAATCTGAGCAAAAAAAGCCTTCTAAAAAATTCGTATGAAAAAATCACCTATTGGGACGAAGAAAAAGGCTGGATATCACAACCTGCAAAAGATTTTTTAGAAAAAAATCATGCTATTTTATTAGAAAGGCTGGAAGGCTATAAGAACAAGAAAAATGTGCAAATCATGGTAGAAAACTATACTACGCTTACCGAGGATATAGAGCAAAAAATCCAGCATCATTATAATAACTGCGGCAGAAGAAACATGTCTAAATATCCTTTTTTCAGACTCGTTATCACAAATCGTGATGAAAACGGAAAATTCCTTCACCAAGACCTTTTTAGTTTTTTAAGAACCGAGAAAGGCATAAAATTCATCAGTTGCTCGATAAGAAACCACACTTTGAAGTAGAGAAAAATGCAGTTAGTTTTAAATATTTTATTAGTCTTTATCCTCATCAATGCCGTACTGAAATTCAGTTTTTGGAAACTCTGGCAAGTCGCGGCAGTTGCGGTTTTGTCAGTCATATTTCTGTTTTGGACTTACCCGTATGCGATGGAACAGTCGCAGGTAACGATACAAAATGCCCTCGAAACGCCCTCTATCCTAAGCAATATCGCAGTGCTGGTAACCATAGAAGTCGCCCTCTGTCTCGCCTTTTGTTTCTCCGAACTGAAAGGACTTTTTTTCGCAGAGAAAAACCGATGGAACACCTTCCTAAAAGCCTGCCCTGCCCTGCTGATGTTCCCTGTTTTGTTTTATCTCCTTACGCAGAGCTTTTTTTACTTTTCAGGAATGGATTTTTTCACCATTACCATGCTGTTTTCAGCAGGTTCGGCGCCGTTCATCATCGGTGGAGCGTGGTGCATCCAAGCATTTTTCCCTGAAAGAGATTTCCGCATCGAGGTTCATCTTCTTACCAGCTTGTTCATCGGTATTTTAGGATTGATAATCACTTCCAGCGGCAATCTTATCTATGTTCCCAAAAGCGAACCTATTTCTTTCAAGTTCTTAGGAATTGCTTTTATTTTATTTATTGGAATTTTTATCTTAGGAATGATGATAAATAGATGGTATTGGAAATTAAAGAGATGAAAAAGGATTAAAATAATTTAAAAATTAAAAAAAATGAGGAGGGGAAGATTTAAAATAACCTAAAAAATTTAAAAATCCATATGGAAAATTACGAATACCATCTAGAAAATTTAAAAGTATAGATGGAAAATTTAAAAATCCACATGGAAAATTACGAATACCATCTAGAAAATCAAAAAGTATAGATGGAAAATTTAAAATTCCATGTGGAAAATTGCGAATACCATCTAGAAAATCAAAAAGTATAGATGGAAAATTTAAAAAACTAGATGATTTATTTCATTCTGCAAATGAAAATTAACAATAATCAAATAAAAAATAGAAACAATCAGTTATAAAAATGGAAACAATATCAAAGGTTTTATTCTGGGTAGCAAATAGTCTTCTTATTCCAGATGTTATTATTCTTCTAATACTTTTCGTTCGTGCTCTTCTTCTTACAGGGAGTTTTTACAATCAGTTTGTAACCAAATTCAAGAACGATAAAGCTCTGGACAACGCAATAAAAAACCTATCGTCCGAAAATATAGATGAGCTGAGAAACCTTCTCCCAAAGAAAGACAACTCGCTCTACATCCGCTATCTACGCGACCTGCTCTCGCATCCACCAAGCGATGCTTATTCAGATTTTATGATTTCTAATTTTGAAAACGAAGCCGAAAAAGATATCGCAACTTCTAAACTACTTGCAAAAGTAGGGCCTGTATTAGGACTTATCGGGACTCTTATCGCGATGAGCCCTGCCCTCACGGGACTTTCTTCGGGTGACATCTCTGGAATGGCTTACAACATGCAGGTGGTTTTTGCCACTACGGTAGTGGGCTTGGTTATCAGTTTAATCGGGATGATTACCCTGCAATTCAAACAAAGATGGTATGCCAAAGACACGAACAATCTGGACTATGTAGCACAAATTCTAACCCAAAACAAAGGCAAGATATGAGAAACAAACGCCGAAGAGTTCCTATTTTCAAACGAGAAGAAGACACTGACCCGCTGAGTGTGGTGGTCAATCTTTTTGATGTAGCGATGGTTTTTGCCGTTGCTCTGATGGTTGCCATGGTAATGAATATGAACATGACCGAAGTTTTCAGCAAAGAAGACTTTACCGTCGTGAAAAACCCGGGGAAAGACAACATGGAAATCATCTCCAAAAAAGGAAATAAAATAGAAAAATACACGCCTTCCACTGACCAAAACAACTCCCAAAACAAAACCAAAGGAAAAAAAGTAGGAACAGCGTATCAGCTGGAAGACGGGCAAATCATCTATATAGAAGACTAATTTTGCTCATTTGAGAATAAAACGCTAAATTCGTACTCTTTTTAAAA
>CALHQK010000077.1 GCA_938037185.1 uncultured Riemerella sp. | reverse complement strand
TCAAACAAAAAAAATAATTACTTTTGTCAAATGGAAAATTTCATTGTATCAGCGAGAAAATATCGTCCGCAGGAGTTTGACTCCGTTGTGGGGCAGTCTCATATTACGGATACACTGGAACATGCCATAGAGAATAATCAGCTTGCGCAGGCACTGCTTTTCTGTGGGCCTCGTGGGGTGGGAAAAACCACTTGTGCAAGGATTTTAGCGAGAAAAATCAATGAAAAATCAGGAGCAACTGATGAAGAAGGTTTCGCGTTTAATATTTACGAATTAGATGCCGCGTCTAATAACTCGGTGGATGATATTCGGCATTTGATAGACCAAGTGCGTTTTGCACCGCAGGTAGGGCAGTATAAGGTGTACATCATAGATGAGGTGCATATGCTCTCTCAGGCGGCTTTCAATGCTTTTCTGAAAACGCTGGAAGAACCACCAGCACACGCTATTTTCATTTTAGCGACTACAGAAAAACATAAGATTATCCCAACGATTCTTTCTCGTTGTCAAATCTATGATTTCAAGAGAATTACGATAGAGGATATCCAAAATCATTTAAAGAAAATAGCCGAAAAAGAAGGGATAGCTTACGAAGATGATGCCCTGTTTCTCATCGCACAAAAGGCGGATGGTGCCTTGCGTGATGCGTTGTCTATTTTTGATAGGCTGACTACTTTTTCGCAGAAGAATATTACCCTTGCAAATGCTGCTGAAATTCTCAATATATTGGATTATGACCAATATCTGAAAGTGGCTGATTTAGCGAAAGAAAACGATATTCCTGCTATTTTAGCGAAATTCGATGAGATTGTCAAAAAAGGTTTTGACCCGCATATCTTTATCGCTGGGCTCGGCAGTCATTTCAGAGATTTGATGCTGGCGCAGAACCCTTCCACTTTGGCTTTAATAGAAATAGGCGAAAATACCAAAGCAAAATACGCTGAACAGAGTCAAAAATGGACAGCGCAACAGCTCGTCAATGCGGTAGAAATCTGCAATCATGCGGATATCAACTATAAAAATTCCAAAAATCCACGCCTTACGGTGGAGATTGCCCTCATGCAGCTTGCAAGCCTTACCGCGGTGGATGCAGATAAAAAAAAAAGTTCTTAATACTCGCTCCGCTGCTTCGTAATGGAGAAAAACCACGAGAATCTGCTCCTAAAAAAGCAGAAACACCATCTCCGCAAACTCCTTCAGCAGAGGAAAAACCTAAACCAGAGGTAAAAAAAGCTGCCCAGCCGATAGGAACAAAAATCACATCCGAATTTTCTATTAAAAAACACATAGAAAATAGCAGCAAAGAAGCCGAGCCGAGCCTCTTTTCCCAAACGGAAGAAGAAAACCTGCCCGAGCATCATTTCACGGAAACCGATTTACAAACGGAATGGAATAATTTTCTTCTGAATCTTGCCAAGGAAAACAGCTTTGTCTTTAATGCGATAAACTCTTTCAAGCCGAGAAAAGTAGGGGAGAATGAGATAGAAATCGCCTATTCATCGGAAAGTGCCAAGAAAGAATTTACAGCGGTGGAGGGAGATTTTCTGCATCATTTTCAGCATAAAGTGAATAACTTTAAGGTGGAAATACACTACAAGCTGGATCCGTCTCTGAAAAGGGAAGTCCTCACAGATAAAAAGCGCTACGAGAGACTTGCGGAAATCAATCCCGTGCTGAAAGACCTGCATGACTTGGTGAAATTTGACTTCTCATAGCTGTCGCGCCCCTGTTTCTATCTCGCTTTTCATTATTTTTAGTTCCCTTTCGGGGAGAGCCATCTCACTTTTCCTCTTATCCATCTTATTTTGCCTTAAATTTATCTTGCAAAATGGTTTTGCAAGATAACAATTAACAATTGTGAGATGACAAATTGTATTTGCAAGATAACAATTAACAATTGCGAGATGACAAATTATATTTGCAAGGTAACAATTAACAATTACAATGTGACAAATCATATTTGCAAGGTAACAATTAACAATTGCGAGGTAACAATTAACAATTGCAAGATGGATTTTGCTTTAATCTATATAACGGAAAAGCTGAGCGAGATGGCAGGAAAGAAAAAACAACAAAAAAATAACCCCCTTCTGGTGAAGGAGATTATTTTCAAATAAAAAATGTTTTAAAGAATTAATTAAATCTGTAAGTAAGACCAAGCTTTCCTCCAACAGCATAAGATCCCCCACCTAATTCAAGATTTACACCAAGGTTTTTAGTGAAGAAATATCTACCCCCAACTTGCAATCCGAAACCGATACCAGAACTACGGCTTCCGCTATAATTAACTTCATAGTCTACATCTTTCACTTTGTGGCTCCAGTTATAATATGCCAAAGTAGCACCTGCATAGAAATCAAAGTTGTTAGGGATTTTTAGTAATCTATTGAAATGGTAGTTACCATTAAAATCAATACCTATACCGGTTTCTCTAAATTTGTAGTAACCATAACTTTCTGTTATAGAACGATAAGAAACTACAGCACCGATAGTTACATCTCTCGCGACACCAAAGTCTGCCCCTAAATATACAGGTACACCCCATCCAGAGAGACCTACTCCTCCGTTGATTTGAAATTTGTTTTGTCCTAACGCCTGTGCGGATGCCGTAGCTGTAGCTAAGAACAATCCTAATACTGCTAATGTTTTTCTCATTGTAATAAATATTTAAAATTTAGACAAAAATAGGAATATTTTTGAGATAACCAAAAACTAAGAGAAATTAAATTTATATTTTTGCACCACTGAAACTAAAAAAAGACAGATGCCGGAAATCAGTTTAGAAAATATACAGCCTCGGTGGATGATGGAATATCCCTCGCCCTTTGTGATTGCAGGCCCGTGCAGCGCCGAAAGCGAGTCCCAGATGCTGGAAACCGCCGAAAGAATTAAGAAATCCTGCCCGAGCATTCCGGTTTTCCGTGCAGGAATATGGAAACCGAGAACCCAGCCAAATGCTTTTGAAGGTGTGGGCATCATCGGACTAAAATGGCTGAAGAAAGTAAAAGAAAGCTTTGGCTTTCAGACCGCTACCGAGGTTGCAAATGCTTATCACGCAGAGGCAGCATTGGAAAGCGGAGTGGATATCCTCTGGATTGGTGCGCGTTCTACGGCAAATCCTTTCACAGTGCAGGAAATCGCTTCTGCATTGAAGGGAAGTGATAAGATAGTTTTAGTAAAAAACCCTACCAACCCAGATTTGGCTCTATGGATAGGCGCCCTCCAAAGGCTGCAAGGGCAGGGCATTATGAATCTGGGCGTGATACACCGCGGATTTTCTTCGTATCAAAAAACAAAATATAGAAACCAGCCCAACTGGCAGATTTCCCTTGATTTTAAAAATAAATTTCCTAATATTCCTATGCTGATAGACCCTTCGCACATCTGCGGAAACCGTGCAGGGCTCTATGACATTGCCCAAGAGGCGGTAAATCTTGGCTATCAGGGCGTGATGCTGGAAACCCACTGCCATCCTGATGAAGCATGGAGCGATGCCGACCAGCAGATAACTCCGGAAGACCTTGCAAAGCTGCTTTCTCAGTTGAAAATAAGAAAAATGGACATCTCCGGCTATGAAAACGAGATGGAAAAGCATAGAAAATTGATTTCAGAGATTGATTTCCAGCTGATAGAACTCCTCTCCGAGAGAATGAACCTCGTGAAAAAGATAGGAACACTGAAAAAAGAACATAATATCGCCGTTTTTCAGCCCGACCGCTGGAAAATCATCACCGATTATGCTGCGGCAAAGGCATCGGAAACAGGTTTGTCTAAAGATTTTATAGAAAAAGTGTTTAAGACCGTTCATGAAGAGTCGGTGGAAATCCAAAATAATATAATGATAAAGTAAATATAGAAAGTTGAAGGGATTAGTGATAAAATCTACGGGAAGTTGGTATCAGATATTAGAAACAGGGACGAATACCATCTATGAAGCCAGAATACGGGGAAAATTTAAACTCCAGAAGACAAGGCTTACCAATCCGCTGGCGGTGGGAGACACGGTGGAATTTGAATTGGAAAGCTCTGATGTAGCGTGGATTACAAAGATAGAACCAAGGAAAAATTATCTCATCCGAAAATCGGTCAATCTTTCCAAGGAAGCCCACATTATCGCTTCTAATATAGACACGGCGTGTTTTATTTTTACGCTAAAATTCCCTGAAACTTCGCTCGGCTTTTTGGATCGTTTTTTGGTGTGCTGTGAGGCTTATAATATCCAGCCTTTGATTTTATTTAATAAAATAGATACGCTTAACGCCGAAGAATTGGAACTTTTGGAAGACCTCCAGCAGCTTTATCAGAATATAGGCTACGAAACTTTGAAAATTTCTTCTGTTTCAGGCGAAAATATAGAAACCTTGAAAAACCTTTTGAAAGATAAAGTTTCGGTGTTTTTTGGTCACTCAGGAAGCGGAAAATCTACTTTGGTGAATACACTGGAGCCGACACTTGATTTGAAAACAGGCGAAATATCAGAGGTGCATCTGAAAGGAAAGCATACGACTACTTTTGCACAGATGCATTTTTGGAGTTTTGGCGGAAGTGTTATTGACACGCCAGGAGTGCGTGAGTTTGCGATGGTGGATATAGAAAAAGAGGAAATTCAGCATTTTTTCCCAGAGATATTTGAGGAAGGAAAGAACTGCAAGTTTCATAACTGTCTGCATATCAATGAACCAAAATGCTCCGTTATAGCCCAATTAGAGGAAGGGGAAATTTTGGAATCGAGATATTTGACTTATTTAAAATTGATGGAAGAAGCGGAAGAAGGGAAATAATTATACAAGGTTATTCATAAAGTTTTTTTAAATTTGTAAGCTTAAAACATTTGTATGAATTTAGATGAACTGAAAGAGCAGTTACCAAAACTTTCTATAGAAGAGGCTTTGGCTTTGTTGGTTGAAAAATTTCCTAAAAAAGTAGTTTTTTCTACGAGTTTTGGGATGGAAGATCAGATAATCACAGATTATATTTTTAAGAATAATCTTCCGATAGATATTTTCACAATAGACACAGGGCGTATGTTCTACGAAACCTATGACACTTGGGTAAATACCAATGAAAAGTACAATGTGCTTATTCCAGCTTATTATGCTGATAATCACAGAATAGAGGAATATGTGAGAAAGCATGGAGTTAATGGATTTTACAAGTCAGTAGAGTTGAGAAAAGAGCATGATTACATAAAAAAAGTGGAACCTCTGAAAAGAGCTTTGGAAGGGTATGAAGTCTGGATTACAGGAATCAGAGCGGAGCAGTCTCCACACAGACAGCAGATGCCGATGGTGGAATGGGATGAAGGGAATAAAATCATCAAGTTTCATCCTCTATTGCATTGGAAAACTGGAGAGCTTTTACCGTTTTTGAAAGAACACAAAATCCCTTACAATCCACTCCATGAGCAGGGCTATGTAAGTATAGGCGACCAGCCGATGACTCGCCCAATAAAAGAAGGCGAAGATATCCGAGCAGGACGCTGGTGGTGGGAGAATGAAGATAAGAAAGAGTGCGGACTACATTGGAATGAAGAGAAGAAATAAGCACTTTATTTGTTGATTGTTTAAAATTAAAAAAATATATTATGAGTAATCATAAAGATAGGACTTTAGATTATCTCGACCAGTTGGAATCTGAGTCGATTCATATATTTCGTGAAGTGGAAGGGCAGTTTGAGAAACCTGCATTATTATTCAGTGGAGGCAAGGACTCTATTGTTTTGGTACATTTGGCTTTAAAGGCTTTTCGTCCGTGCAAATTTCCATTTCCGCTGGTGCATATTGATACAGGGCATAATTTCCCTGAAGCACTTGAATTTCGTGATAATTTAGTAAAGAAATTAGGCGAAAAACTCATTGTCAGAAAAGTAGAAGATACGATAAAAAGCAAAGGACTTACCGAGCCAAAAGGAAAATTTGCCAGCCGAAATGCATTGCAGAGTTATACGCTTTTGGATACAATAGAGGAATTTGAGTTTGATGCTTGTATCGGTGGAGCGCGCCGTGATGAGGAAAAAGCCCGTGCAAAGGAAAGAATTTTCTCTGTTCGAGATGATTTCGGAGGCTGGGACCCAAAACTTCAGCGCCCAGAATTATGGCATACTTATAACGGAAAAATCCACAAAGGAGAAAATATGCGTGTTTTCCCTATCAGTAACTGGACAGAGCTGGATGTCTGGAACTACATCCGCCGAGAAAAAATAGAACTTCCTTCGGTTTATTTCTCTCACGAAAGAGAAGTAATTGACCACCAAGGACAGCTGATAGCAGTTTCTCCATACATCCAAATTGATGAAAATGATATTATTTTGAAGAAGAAAGTCCGCTATCGTACCGTGGGAGATATGACTTGTACTGCGGCGGTGGAGTCTGAGGCTTATATCATAGATGATATCATCAACGAAATCACAGCTACTCGTACCAGCGAGAGAGGAGAAACGCGTATCGATGATAAAATATCAGAAGCGGCAATGGAGGACAGAAAGAAAAACGGGTATTTTTAACTTTTTTGGATTTAATAAAAATGGATATATTAAGATTTTTAACGGCAGGAAGTGTAGATGATGGAAAAAGTACCCTCATTGGAAGACTTCTCTACGACAGCAAAAATATACTAGTAGACCAGCTGGAAGCCATCGAAAGAAGCACCAAAAATCGTGAGGATGGAGAGGTGGATTTGGCTCTTTTGACTGATGGACTTCGTGCAGAAAGAGAGCAGGGAATAACCATCGATGTAGCGTATAAATATTTCTCTACACCGAAGAGAAAATTCATCATCGCTGATGCGCCAGGGCATATCCAGTACACACGAAACATGGTGACAGGAGCGTCTAATGCAGATTTAATTATCATCTTGGTGGATGCTAGAAATGGCGTGATAGAGCAGACGAAAAGACACTCTATCATTGCTTCACTCTTGAACATTCCACATGTGGTGGTGGCGATAAATAAAATGGACTTGGTGAATTATTCCGAAGAAAAGTTCAACGAGATTGTAAAAGAATACGAAAAAGTTGCCAATTCATTAGCTTTAAAGGATGTTAAATTCATTCCTATCAGTGCGAAGGATGGTGACAATGTGGTAGATAAATCCGAAAAAATGCCTTGGTATAAAGGCTCTGCATTGCTGAATCTTTTGGAAACGGTAGAGCTTCAGACTTCCCTAAATCATGTGAATGGAAGGTTCCCAGTGCAGCTGGTTCTTCGTCCGCAGGTGGATGAGCTTCATGATTACAGAGGTTATGCAGGAAAGGTGGAAAGCGGAGTTTTCGCGGTGAATGACAAGGTGAAAATCTATCCTTCTAACATAGAAACTACCATAAAAGCCATAGAAGTCGGTGGTAAGGAAGTTCAGGAATGTTTCGCTCCACAGAGTGCTGTGCTTCATTTGGCTGATGATATAGACATTAGCCGAGGGAATTTAATAGCGAAAGAAGATAATTTGTTGAAAACAGGACAAGACATCGAGGCGCTTGTGTGCTGGATGGATGAAAAACCTTTGACAATCGGGACTAAATACCTGCTTCAGCATAACAGCAAAACGGTAATCGCTATGGTGAAAGAAATCCGATACCGACTGGATGTAAATACCCTTGAAAAGGAGATGAACCCAGCTAATGCAGGACTAAATGAGGTGGTGGAAGTTCTGTTGAAAACCTCTGCGCCGTTGAGCTATGACAGTTATCAAAGCATCCGTGAAAATGGAAGTGCTATCTTGATAGACCAAACTAGTTTTGTGACGGTGGGAGCAGTTTTGTTTAAATAAAATAGTTCAAACTAGATAAAATAAATCCTCTTCACAAGAAGAGGATTTATTTTAATTTTTATAAAAAACCTATTTGTCGGGCATTTTTTTTGGGTTGATTTCGCCAGAGTTGTTGTAGAAAGTATATTCCGTGAAATCATCTTTTGCAACCATTCCATTCGCCGCCACAAAAATATTCCCATCTTTATCAGAAATAAAAACAGAATCTTTGGTGTACATCTGCCTATTTTTTTTGTCCCAGTAGATGGATTTCATCACGAAAGTCTGTCCCTCGTTGTTGGTCACCTTCACGCCACCTTTTGCTTCATAATATTCTTTTTTTTCTATGAATTTGGCGTATTTTGCTTTCAGAGTTCCGGGGATTTCGGGCTTTTTCTTGTCAAAAAATTCTAAGTAAAGACCTTTTCTTGCCTCTATGTAAGGCGTATCAATAAAACCATACTCCTCTATAAGAGGGGCGGTGAGCTTTACCTTTACAAAACCGGAGTCCTTCTGGATGATATTGGCATTGTAGATTACCCTTGAAGGGAAATTTTTATTGTTTTTTCTATTGGCTTTGGCGAGGTCTTCTTCGCAGGAATGAAGCACAAAAAATATAGCCACATACAAAACGGCGACTATATTTTTGCGGTATTTTTCCTTAAAACTCATGAGAAAATATTAATCGTAAAGTTGTTTTTCGAACCATTTGTTCGCAAAATTAATCCCGATAGTAAAGTTAATGAAGTTTTCTCGGACTAAATTGTCTTTGAGAGTTCCTCTTTGCCCCAGTTGTATGCCCAAATCCAAAGTGCTCAGCCTGTTTACATTGCTTTTTTGGAAAGGGAAAGAAGCCCCCAGCGCAAGACCATACTTGTTGATATTATGTCCGTTGATTTTCAGGTTTCCTTTCTCGTAGAAAGCTCCATATCTGTAAGTAACCCTTGAAAAATAATTCCTGAAATTGTTATAATTCGGCAGATACCATCCGCCGACAGCCACTCTGTAAGAGTCCTGCACCTCAAAAGGCTCGTTAGAAGCCAGACTGGTAGTTACCCCTTTCTTGTAATTAAGCTGAGAGGACACAAACCACTTGCCATCATGCCCATATCCAGCCCCGAAGGTAAATTCCTGTGGAATAGCGTTCTTGGAATTCTTACTTGCGGAATTTAAAATGCTTTCATTCATTTTATTTCCACTGCTTAGATAATAGGTACTGTTGGTATATTGAGTTTTGAAATCAGCTGTGTTCCCAAAAGTATAAGTTGCCCCGAAAGTGAGCTTTTTATTTACTTTGAGTTTCTTTTGATAAACAGTTCCCAGTGTGAAATTAAAACTTGTTACTTTGTTAGTAAACTCGTGGCTGTTGATAAGAGTAGTGTTTTCATAAGAAATTTCCTCTGTATCGGACAATTTCCCAAAGTGGAAGTTGGTATTCAGTCCCACCGAAAACTCTGGAGAAATACTATACCCGAAAGCCGCCTGAATGATGTTTAAACTCCCTTCACCATAGAAATTATGCGTTCCCAATGTTCCATCAGGAAGAGTGCTGGTCTTCGTCAGGTTGTAATCTTTGGAGCTGTATGGCTGGTAGCCGAACCCAAATTTTACTTTTTTGGACAAAGGAAGCGCAAAGAATATTCCAGATAAATAGGAGGAATGCTTACCGATTTTGGCATTATTGTAATCAGATTTTAAATACTGATTTTCATTTGTCACCTGAATTCTGATAGATGTAATTTCCAAATTTTGGTTTGCCGCAGGGTTTTGAAAATTAAATTGATTGTTAAAATCCCAAACATAAGCCGCAGAAATCCCTGCCATAGAGGTTGTTTCTATTGAGTTATCATATTTTGTGTCTCCAATTCCGTAAGAAGAGTATGGCGAATTTCCGATAGTTTGTGCATTTAGCCCCAAACTGCAAACCACAGCAAAAACTGAAATTACTGATTTATTCATTTTCTATTTTTAAAAATATCCGCAAATATCTTAATTAATAATGAAAATCAAAAATTTATTATGCGTTAAAAAATAATAAAATTGAAGTATTCCTTTATTTTTGCTTAAAAATACTATCTTTGGGCTATGAATTGGACTCAAATAATAGGACAAAAAAAACTGATAGAAATTCTCCAGGATTCCATCAATAAAGACCGAGTGGCTCACGCTCAGTTATTTGTAGGAGAGGAAGGCTATGGCGGGCTTCCTTTGGTTTTAGCCTATGTGCAGGAGCTTTTTAGAAGAGAAAATGAACATTCTGCTCCAAAGGTGGAAACGCTTAACCATATTGATTTGCATTTTAGTTTTCCTGTTTTTACTAAAAATAATAACTCGCTGAGTAGAAACTTTTTTCAGGAATGGCGGGAGATGGTTTTGGCTAATCCTTACGCATCTATTCATGAATGGGGAGAGATTTTAGACGCGAATAAACAATTACTTATCTCTGTGGATGAGGTGGAAGAGTGGGGAAAGATTTTTAGCCTAAAAAGCTATGAAGGAGGAACAAAAATCCTTATCGTATGGGGAATAGATAAAATGAATCCTTCAGCGGCGAATAAGTTTTTGAAATTTTTGGAAGAACCGCCAGAAAAAACAAAAATCTTTCTATTAACCAATAGTGTAGAAAATATTTTACAGACCATTTTGTCCCGTTGCCAGATAATAGAAGTTCCTAGAATAGAGGATGAGGATATCCAAAATGCGCTGCTCAGCCGTTATGAAATCTCCGAAGAACAGGCAAGAGAAATAGCCTATCAGTCGCAGGGGAATTTTAATATTGCTAAAAAAATAGCCGAAAAAGGCGGAGTAGATGATGATTTTGAGGAGTTATTCATCACTTGGGTGAGAAATGCTTTTCAGGCGAAGAAAAAGCCAGTCGTTTTGCGAGAGATTATTCGTTGGGCAGGAGGAATATCCGAGTGGAATAGAGATAAACAAAAGGACTTTTTGAATTATTGTTTGGAAATGTTTCGTCTGGCTCTGATTCAAAATTATGGAGCCGATGAATTGGTTTATAAGAAACTCACTAAAAATAATTTTAATTGGGATGCCTTTTCTACATACATCCAAGGAGCAAATATAGAGCTGATTTTAGATGAAATCAACTTGGCAGATTTACATATTCAAAGAAATGCCAATCCTAAAATTGTTTGGACAGATTTAGGAATAAAACTGATAAGATACATTCATAAAGGATATTAAAAAAACCTCTTTCTAAAAAGAGGTTTTTTTATTTTATAAAAGTCAGAAACTAAGCTTCTTCAGATTTAGCTTCTTCTTTTTTAGCAGGAGCTGCAGGAGCATCAGATACTACATCAAATTCGTATTCATGCTCTACATCTCTGTGAAGTCTGATTTTAGCAGAGAATTTTCCTAATCTCTTGATAGAGTTACCAGGGATTCTGATATATTTTTTATCAACATTTACTCCAGCGTTTGCAAGAGCTTCAGCTAGGTTGATATTGTTAATAGAACCGAATAATCTATCTCCAGCACCTACTTTAGCAGCGATAGAAACAGTAGTTTTTTTCAATTGTTCTACGATGCTTTTAGCAGCAGCGATTAGTTTAGCTTCTTCTTCTTTTCTTGCTTCTAATGTAGCAGCAAGTTCTGCTCTGTTTTTAGGTGTTGCCAAAACTGCTAATCCTTGTGGAATAAGGAAGTTTCTAGCATAACCTGGTTTTACTGATACTGTATCGAATTCAAGTCCTAAATTCTCTACATCTTTTTTTAGAATGATTTCCATTTTGTTGTTGTCCGTTTTGCGTTAGAATTATTTTAATAAATCAGCAACATAAGGCATTAATGCAAGGTGTCTTGCTCTCTTAATAGCTGCAGAAACTTTTCTTTGGTATTTTAAAGAAGTTCCTGTGTATCTTCTTGGTAAAATTTTACCTTGTTCGTTTACGAATTGTAGAAGGAAGTTAGTATCCTTGTAATCTACATATTTGATTCCGTATTTTCTAAATCTACAGTATTTTTTATCAGATTTAGTATTGATATCCAGCGGAGTAAGGAATTTCACTTCAGATTCTCCTCCTGCTGCGGCTTGTTGTGCCATTTCATCTATTGCCATTTGAATAAATTTTTAAAGGGTTAATAAATTAAGCTTTTTGAGATTTTAGTTTAGCTCTTCTTGTAACAGCGTATTCTACTGCGTGTTTGTCAAGTTTAGTAGTAAGGTAACGGATTACTCTTTCATCTCTCTTGAAAGCTAATTCTAAGTCAGCCACTACTGCTCCTTCTCCTTTGAACTCTATCAAAGTGTAGAATCCATTTTTCTTTAATTGGATAGGGTAAGCTAATTTTTTAAGTCCCCAGTTTTCTTTTGCTACAATTTCGCAATTGTGCTCCTTTAAAAGGTCTTCAAATTTTCTCACTGCTTCCTCCACCTGAGAATCAGATAGAACGGGAGTTAAAATGAAAACAGTTTCATAATGATTCATAATGTTGAAATATTTATTTAATTAGTTTGCAAAAGTATTGCTTTTTTTTGAACTGTGCAAATTCAT
>CALHQK010000076.1 GCA_938037185.1 uncultured Riemerella sp. | reverse complement strand
GAGCCTTTGCCCAAGAAAAAAACTATGTCACTACACAAATGAGTATTGATCAGGAAATACAAGGAACACTCTTGTCTCCTAAGAAGCAGAACAACACTCCATTAGCTATACTTATTGCAGGGTCAGGTCCCACCGACCGCGATGGAAATCAAGCGCATCTAAAGAATAATTCTTTAAAATATCTTGCCGAAGGTTTAGCTGAAAAAGAAATATCTGTTTTCCGTTATGACAAGCGTATCATTGCCCAAATGAATAAAGGTACTATACAAGAGGATAAGGTCACCTTTGAAGATGGAGTAAACGATGCTCTATTGGTAGTAAACTATTTCAAAAAAAAGTATAAAAATATCATAATTATCGGACACTCTGAGGGTGCTCTAATAGGAATTCTTGTTGCTCAGAAAACACCAGTCTCTAAATTAATTTCTCTTTCAGGAGCGGGCAGTAATAGTGCTACACTCATTGAAGAGCAAATAAAGAAGAATGCTCCTCAACTCAAAGAGGAAGCCCAAAGAGTCCTCAATCTATTAAAAAAAGGAGAACAAGTAGATAATATTTCTCCTTATTTGGCTCCTGTATTTAGGAAGAGTGTACAACCTTATCTTATCTCTTGGTTTAAATATAATCCCACTAAAGAGATAGCAAAGATGAAAATTCCGGTTTTTATTATACAAGGAACTAATGATTTACAGGTAGAAAAAAAAGAAGCTCAACTTCTCAAAGAAGCACAACCTAAGGCACAACTCCTCTTTGTGGAAGGAATGAACCATATATTAAAAGAGGTAAAAACAATAGAAGAAAATCAGCAATCTTACCTAAATCCAGATATACCTACTTCACCTAAACTTATAGAAGCGACAGCTCACTTTATCAAAAACTAATATGTCAAATGAACACTCTAAGAAAAGAACTTCGCCCCGATTTTGCTACTGCTGAAAAGCTGTATCCTCTCCCGAAGAAGTCTTTGATAAAGGATAAAGAGGACAAATATCACCAGCCTACAGCAGAAGAAGTAATGAATAAAATATGGAGATAATTATATAAACGAGAGCATATCTCACTATATGTACAAAAAGCAAAATAAGAAAATATCAATAATAATTTAACAATAAATAAATTTTATTAATAATGCTTAGAATCAATAACTTACATGCCCGTATAGAAGACGGAGCCGAAATTTTGAAAGGAATCAATTTAGAGATAAAACCTGGTGAGGTTCATGCCATTATGGGGCCTAACGGAGCTGGTAAATCCACGCTTTCTTCCGTAATTGCAGGAAGAGAAGACTATGAAGTTACGGAGGGAGAAATCCTTTTCGAAGGTGAAGACATCGGCGAAGATGCGCCAGAGGAAAGAGCTCAGAAAGGTATTTTCATGTCGTTTCAGTATCCTGTGGAAATCCCAGGTGTATCGGTAACCAACTTCATCAAAGCGGCTATCAACGAAACTAGAAAAGCCAACGGATTAGAAGAAATGCCAGCAAAAGAAATGATGGCGCTCATCCGCGAAAAATCAGAGCTTTTGGGAATTAAAAAAGACTTCCTTTCTCGTTCGCTGAACGAAGGCTTCTCTGGTGGAGAGAAAAAAAGAAACGAAATCTTCCAAATGCTGATGCTGAACCCTAAATTGGCTATTTTGGATGAAACGGACTCTGGGCTTGACATCGATGCTTTGAGAATCGTTTCCGAAGGTGTGAACCATTTCAAAAACCAAGGAAATGCAGTGCTTCTAATCACGCACTACCAAAGACTGCTAAACTACATTCAGCCTGATTTCGTGCATGTTTTGGCGGATGGGAAAATCATAAAAACTGGAGGTAAGGAACTGGCTTTGGAATTAGAAGAAAAAGGCTACGACTGGCTGGTAAAATAATTGAGATTAAAGCTCAAATTTCAAACTCCAAAAATTAAAATCAAATACAAATTTTATGTTATTTAATCAAATAGAACAACTAAAATCCACACTTTCCAGCGAGAGAGCCGAGGCACTCAGCCAGTTTTTGGTGGCAGGTTTTCCCACTAAAAAAGATGAGGAATACAAATATACCGACCTGTCCGAAGCCATAAACAAGCAATATTCTCTGGCGCCGAAGCAGGAATTTCACATTACAAAAGAACAGCTAAACCAGCTGCATCTGGGAGAAGAGCACTTTGATTTCATTGTCTTTGTCAATGGAAAATTCCAAAAAGCTCTATCCAAAATCTCCATAGAAAACGCAGAATTTTTAACTTTAAATAATGCTTTTTCTTCCAATAAAGATTTAATCGAAAAATATTTTAACCAAATAAAGCCTAAAAACACAGCATTCACAGCCTTGAACGATGCTTTGTTCAGCGATGGATTTTTCCTTTTTGTTCCTAAAAATACTGTGATAGAAAAGCCTATTCACCTTTTCTATATCTCTGAAAATCAGGATAAAAATGTATTTTATACAACAAGAAATCTCCTTATCGTAGAAGAAGGCGCGAAAGTGGAAGTGATAGAGAGCCATCATAACTTTGATGAAACCTATACTTTTACCAACTCGGTTACGGAAATTTTCGTGGGCAAAAATGCAAAAGCCGACTGGCACAAACTCCAAAACGACAGCCAGACTACTTATCTGGTAGACAGCACTTTCGCAAAACAAGAGCGAGACAGCTTAGCGACAGTGAACACCTTTGCTTTCGGAGGTAAATTGGTTCGAAACAATCTTGATTTCATTCACACAGGAGAAAATATCAATTCCTTCATGAATGGTATTACCATCATCGGAAATGAACAGCTGGTAGACCACCACACAGCCGTGCATCACAACGAACCAAACTGTGAGTCTTACCAAAACTATAAGGGTGTTTTCAAGGACAAGGCGCATGGCGTATTCAACGGAAAAGTATTCGTAAATAAAATAGCACAAAAGACCAACGCCTACCAGCAGAATAACAACATCCTGCTGAGCGAGGGAGCTACCATAGACACCAAGCCACAGCTGGAAATCTTTGCCGATGATGTGAAATGTTCACACGGATGTACCGTAGGACAGCTCAATGACGAGGCGCTGTTCTATCTAAGAGCCAGAGGGATTTCCAGGAAAGAAGCACAGGCACTGCTGCTGTATGCTTTCGCGAATGATGCTATGGAAAACATAGACATAGAGCCTCTGAAACTGAAAGTTGCTAAGCTATTGGCTGAAAAACTGGAGGTTCAGATAGATTTATAATTTATTCATTTTGTTTTTAATGCAATGGGAGAATTTCTTTAGGAGTTCTCCCGTTTTTTATGATTGTTCCGTAACTTTTTTTTGTAAAATATTCTTATTTAATCTTTTTATAAATTTTATGTTTTTTCTTGATGATAAAATAAGATTTACACAAAAGAAAACTATCTTTGCATTTAGTCTTCAGTTTTAAATAAATACTTCAATGAAAACCCTTGATGATTACCTTGAAAAACACTATATCCATCGTAGTAACTGGCTTCGTGCCGCAGTATTAGGTGCTAATGACGGCATACTATCCACGGCGAGCCTTGCCATAGGAGTAGCCGCAGCGACTTCCACACCAGAGTCTGTGATTTTAGCGACAGCAGCAGGAATTATCGCAGGAGCTTTGTCCATGGCGGCAGGAGAATATGTTTCGGTAAGTTCACAGACGGATATAGAACACGCGGACATCGAGAGGGAAAGACAAGAACTGAAAGACACGCCCGAAGAAGAACTACAAATGCTTGCGCATATCTACGAACTGCGAGGGCTAAAACCAGAAACTGCGATGCAGGTGGCAAAGGAACTAACCGAGCATGATGCTTTGGCGGCGCATGTACGGGACGAGCTGGGCATCACCGAAATCAGTCAGGCTAAACCTTTTCAGGCGGCTCTGGCATCTGGCGGAGCGTTTCTCTTTGGCGGTATGCTGCCTCTGTTGGTGGTCTTCATTGCTCCATTTCATCATTTAGAATATTATCTCTACGGCTCTGCTATCCTTTTCCTTGCGTTCTTGGGCGGAATTGCAGCTAAAACAGGAGGTTCTAACCCAAAGAAAGCCATTCTTCGTATTACTTTCTGGGGAACTATCGCCATGGGAGTGAGTGATTTAGCGGGAAGTTTCTTCGGTGTTAGGATTTAAATCTGATTTTCAATAATTATTTAGTCTCTCTCTCGTGAGGCGGAAACTCAAACTGAAGCTGAATGTATTTTGGCTGGTTTTGTTTTTCCCAAACATTTAGGTTGGACACGGAAAGACCTAATAATCTTACCGAATTTTTCAGGTTTTCTTGAAACAAAAGTTCCTCGCCGATACGGAGAAGCATATTTTGGTCTGAAACAAATTTTGCTAAAGTTTTGCTCCGTGTCTGGGTGGTAAAATCGCTGTATTTTATTTTCAAAGTAATGGTTCTCCCTGAGAGATTTCGTTTTTTGAGCCTTTGTTCCAGCTCTTTGGAAAGCGCTTCCAAAGGTGTCAGCAGGTGTGTCTGGTGCTGTTCATCATGCTCGAAAGTCCGCTCCACTCCTATGGATTTAGCAATTCGGATAGGATTTACAGGACTTCTATGGATTCCTCGGGCAATTTCGTAATAATAAAGCCCGCTGTTCCCAAAATGGCTTTGCAGAAACGGCAGTGATTTTTCCCTCAAATCTTTTCCTGTAAAAATACCGAGAGCATACATTTTTTCAGCAGTTACCTTGCCGATTCCGTAGAATTTTCTGATGTCAATACTGTCCAAAAATGGAATGATTTTATTGGGTTTTATGGTGGTCTGTCCGTTGGGTTTCTTATAATCGCTGGCTATTTTGGCGATGAATTTATTGACAGACACACCTGCCGAGGCAGTCAGTCCTGTTTTTTCAAATATTTTTTTCCGAATTTCCTTGGCGATGTTCGTAGCGGAGGGATTATTTTTCTTGTTAAAAGTCACATCCAGATACGCCTCATCGAGGGAAAGCGGCTCGACCAAATCAGTGTATTCATAGAAGATTTCGCGGATTTTCAGAGAAATTTCCTTATACCGCTCAAAACGAGGCGAAACAAAGATAATGTCTGGGCAGAGTTTCCTTGCTTTCGCGCCGCTCATCGCACTACGAACTCCGTATTTCCTCGCTTCGTAGCTTGCTGCCGCTACCACGCCTCTATTCCCTGCACCGCCCACTGCAATGGGTTTTCCTCTAAGGTCAGGACAGTCCAGCTGCTCTACGGAAGCAAAGAAAGCATCCATATCGATGTGGATTATCTTATTTTCAGAGGTGTCCATTGTTTTAGAGGAAATTCTATTTATTCCGTGTAAAGATAGTTTTTTCCTCAATATTTTACTGCAAAAATCCGTTATGAATTTTATTCAGCTCCCATTAGAAAGTATGATATTTTTCAGATATTTAGGTGGAGATATTTTATTATCTTTGTGAAAACAAAAAAAAGAAGAAAGATGGCAGCACAGAAAAGAATTTTATTAGAAGACTGGCAAGAAATAAAACCTTATAACAAAACCGCTAAATCCGACCTTTATTTTTTAGGAATAAGCAATGAAATCAATGATAAAATCTATGAAAAAGAGTTTCATATTCCTTTACAGAATTTCATAAGGGAGGAAGGGATTTCTTTGTTTTGTATGTTTTTGACCTCTTATTTAGAAGATATTATTTCTGGGTCTGAAGTATGGAATTCTTTCATCAAAAAGCATAAAGAACTTTACGGAAAACCGCTACCATTCTACGAAACTGATAAAAACTATGTAGAAGGCGAGGTTAATATCCAAGATGTGAAATTTTTGGTTTGGTATTTCATCAATACCGTGAACAAGAATATCCTGCTCAATCCTCACGATCCTTTTATACAAAGCATTTCTGAAGGGCTGGTGGGTATCTTGGAAACAGAATACGAATACGCTCCAGAAAACGATTTACTGAGAGAAACTTACCAAATAGAGCCTACCCAAGACTACTACGAAGTAAGAAGACTTCTCAATAATATCCTAACTAAAACTTATCTATTCTTCCCAGATACAGGTTTCGCTCTACTGAGACAAGAGGCGGAAATCATGGAAGCAGGACGAAGAGTAGAAGCTACCTTAGATGACAACCGAGACAGATTCATCCATGAGGCATGCACCTCTCTCCTTGCACTTTCTGCAAAGGAATGGGCTGTTCTGATTTTGGGTAAAAAACATCCCATAGCGAAAGATTTAGAAAAAATGTCTCCAAGAGTTCAGGGAAGTTTTCTTTTCCTTGGCGAAGATGAAAACTACCTTAAAATAAAACACATCGCTACCGATAAGAAATTCAAACTTCTGAAATCTTCTTTCCCTAAACACAAAGATTTAAAGGAAAAAAGCATCATCTTCATGGGCATCGTAGAATGGCATAAAGAATGGTGGTTCTCAGGAGTTTCCATCATGAGCGACTACAACGAGGAGTTCATAGAAAAAGAAAAACAAAACATCCACTCTAAAGAATCTCTTAGCTTCATGGAAGACCAAGCTCTTATCCGTGAAAACCTAAAAGAACACCACGAAGCATTCCTTATCTATAACAAGGGCGTTCCTATCGTATTCCTTAAAAAAGAAGAGGTGGACGACTTTATGAACGGATATTTTGATTTCTTCACAGAAACTGCTGGTCTATCCGCAGAGGAAAAAGAAAAAGCCGTAAAAAAATACAAACCAAAAGCAGACAAAGAAGAAGAAAAACCAGACACTGTGATGGTAGTTTTCCATAATATCAATTCTGGTTTTGAGGTTTATTCCAATATAGAAAATGCTTTTTGTATTAAACAAAATAAATTCTTGGATAAAGACAGAATCGACCAAGATTTCTACCAAATCTTCTTGGCGAATTTCTACTCCAAAGAAATTCTGGACTACAGTATAGAAGTGAGTGAGAAAAAGATTTCTTTCTTCAAGAAAAACAATTATACAAAAGAAGAACTAGACTTTTTTACTCGTTTCTTTAAACAGGGAAATTACCACACTAAGGCGAGATTAACCGTTATAAAAAATGCCTAATGTTTAGACTATTGTTCTTGTTTTCGGGCGTTTTTGCCATTGGGCAGAATATTAAAAGCATTCAGCTATTTAATCCACAGACCAATGACGAAACGCCTGTCATAAGGTTCGGAGAGCAGCTTGTCCTTCGTTTTGATGACTTGGACAATGGCAGCCAGATTTATCGCTACACGATAAAACATCTTGACAGAAACTGGCAAGATGACGGTCTCTTTTTTACGGAATTTGCAACTGGAAAACTGAGCGGATTGATTGATAATTTTAAATATTCTTTCAACACCCACCAAGCCTACACACACTACTCTCTAACCTTTCCTAACAAGGACATTCAGCCTAAAATTTCGGGAAATTTTGAACTTATAGTTTATAAAGATTCGCCGAAAAAACCTCTTTTCACAAAGAGATTTTCGGTGGCTGAAAATGGAGCTGGAATTGGTCTGAATGTAAGCCGATACACCGCAGCGAAAACTCCAAACCTCAACCAAAGAGTAGAAGTAAAAGCCACTCTTACCGACCCAGAAACCAGCCGAAATATCAATTCTATCAGCCTAAATATTATCCAAAATAATAATTTTAATGATGGAATTTTTAACCTAAAACCTTCCTCTGTCCTCTTCGGAAACCAGCTAATGTTTCAGCAATTGAACCTTGTTTTTCAAGGGAATAACGAGTTTTTCTATTTTGATAATAAAATACTGAATGTCCCGATGGACATGGTGTCCGGCTATGAGAATGTGGATGGAGTAAATTATACTTATCTTTTTCCCGTTTGGACTTCTCCGCTCAGCTACCAGTATCAGCCAGATGTCAATGGCGCTTTCTACTTCCGTAGTAATAACATGGGACAAGAAAGAAATGCCGACTACGAGGGCGACTACTCTTGGGTAGTGTTTTCTCTGGACAGCCATCCTTTGGAAGGGAAAAATATCTATGTTTTAGGGCAGTTTAATGACTATCAGGCTAATGAAGAGAGCCAAATGCACTACGACCCGAAAAGCCAAAAATATTTCGCTAAAATATTCCTAAAACAGGGATTTTACAACTATATCCTTGCGACAAAAGACCGAAATGGAAAACTAAATTTTGGTGAAATCAATGGGAATTTCTGGCAGACACAAAACCAATATCAGG
>CALHQK010000075.1 GCA_938037185.1 uncultured Riemerella sp. | reverse complement strand
TTAAGGACACTAAGGCATCCAATGATTCTAAATACCATTGGTTTTTGAGTTAGTGTACAGCCCTGCTCCTTATGGGGTGGGGCTGTTTTTATTAATTAGTAAAACCCTAAAAACCTTTTATAATACCAAATTATTCTTCTTCCTCTTCAAACAAATCTTCCTTTTCTTTTTCAATATCATTTTCAATAGTTCTTTTCAAACTACTGATATCTGAATAACATCCACCACCAAACTAGTTAAAGAAACAGTATACCTATATCCCCTATCACTTGTAAAATGGACTGTTCCAGAAGAAATGTTTTGAGGGGTAAAATGAGACTCATCCAGCCACCCACCATTACTCCAATGGATAAGGGATAAATCTCCATCTTCAACTTCAACATCTAAGTTATAGGTATTTCTTGTTCCTGTATTAGGATTATAATATTCAACTTCAGCACAATATGTACCATCAGGATAATCACCGGTAATTTTCCTGTATAACTTTACATCTTCATCACTATTAATATCCATTTCAGATACATCAAAGTCTGAACTTTCAATATCCTCTACTTGAATATTAGAAGAATCAATATCTTTTTTACAGGATAGTAATGAAAAGACAAAAAATATTAAAAATAAAAATCTAGCCATACTATTAAATATAGTTATAAATAATACGAAATTAAAAAATTTCTATGGTTATATATAGAAATCTGTAAAAAAAAAGAAAAATATTCATAAAGCCAAGAATCTATAAAATCTATTAGGTAAAATTTTTTACGATACATCTAAAACTAATAAGAATAAATTTCTTAATCTGGTAAAAAATATATAAAAGAGAAAACCAAATCACGAAATAATTCTTTAAGAAATATTAATAGTAATACTAAAGACTAGAATTAATCTAATCAACTAACAAACCTAATAAAGTAATTATATTATAAATTTTATACTTATTATGTTGGGAGTTTTATAATTTACCTTATCTTTACCTATACATTTTGTTATGGTCAGTCACTATAAAATAAGAATTTTTTCAGATTATTTAGCTTTGTTTTTTTTTAAAGTTGTAAATTTGCAGTGTTTTTTTCTAAAAAGTTAGTTATGAGTAGTATACAGAAACCTTATATAGTTTTTAGTGATAGCCAATTAGATAAAATTGGTAACACAATGGTATATTTGAGTGAAAAAATATCTAACCTTTCCAAGACTAAGCTTTTAAAATTGCTCTATATTTTAGACGAAACATCTATCAGAAATGGAGGTATTCCATTCATTAATCTAACATATAAAGTTTGGAAATTTGGACCAGTGTCAGAGGATATTTATATAGACTTATCTTCTGAAAATGAAATGGGAAGATTGAGCGGTTTTATTAAAAAAACTTCACAGGGCTACATTATTCCCAATAAGCCTTTTAGTGATGATGAATTTTCTGATAATGATATAAGATTATTGGATGAAATTATAGAGAATTATAGGCATGTTACAGCAAAAGACCTAATATCTTATACTCATAGAAAGGATGGTCTTTGGTATAAAACAGCACAAGAAAATAATGTTTTAGATTTGTTAGAAACACAAAAGATTAATAATACCGAGATTATTATAGATATGGGAAGATTAGTGGCAGACAATACTAAGAAATCTGAAATTTATGCAGAATTTATAGAATGTAACTAATGTTTCAGAGAGGAAATATCATTTATTTTACACCTTTTTATTTTAAAAATGGAAATACAGCAAAGAATAAATATTTTGTTGTACTTGCCGTGATTGAAGGGAAAAGCATTATAGCTTCTTTGCCCTCTAGTAAGGATTATGTGCCTGTTAAAGAAGAAAGGGAAATGGGATGTATAGAACTTCCTAGTGCAAATCTAAATTGTTTTGTTATACCAGCTTTATATAGAAGCTACAGAATGTGGTAAGAGTTTTAACATGTCAACTTACTTGTATGGACATTTAATAGATGACTATGAAATATCTTATTTAGAATCTACCTATCCAATAGAGGGTAGAGATTACAAAGTATGGGGAAAAATTAAAGAGGAATTATTAAATGAAATATTGAATTGCTTTAAAACATCTGCCTCTGTGAAAAATAAGTATAAAAGAAGATTATAAATAAATCTTTGTGGTTCTTATAGACTAAAATATTATCATATATTTTACATTTCTACCAGCCCCCATTTGAGAGAGTATGTTTTTTTCTACAAGGTCTTGTAAATCCCTTGTAGCTGTGGCTCTGGAAGATTTGGTGATAGATATATATTTTTTGGCAGTTATATCTCCTTCAAAGCCTTCTATACCAAAATCAAATATCTTTAGAATAACTTTCAGTTGTCTTTCATTAAGGTTACCTTTATGTTTATCCAAAAACTTAGTCTTATTAAGAGTAAATAAAATAACCTGTTTTGCATTCTTTTGAGCTTCTAAGATAATACTAGAGAAATAAAAAATCCAATTTGTAATTTCAAGGCTTCTCTGAGCCTTTTTTAAAGCATTATAATATTTCTTTTTGTCCCTTTCAATAATACTTGAAATACTAATTACAAAAGGCACTCCTAATGATTGGGACAAGCATTTTTCAGCAATAGCTCTACCTATTCTGCCATTACCATCTTCAAAGGGATGGATGCTCTCAAAATAGAGATGACAGATAGAAGTCTTTATCAAAGCATTTTTTATATCTCCAGTTTCTACTTTAAAATTGTTATACCATTTTATAAAAGATTTCATTTCTTGAGGAATATTATAAGATGGAGGAGCTTCATAATGAATTATTTCTCTTCCAACAGCCCCAGAAATTACCTGCATAGGTTCAGTTCCTGTTCTATATTTTCCTGCATTGATGTTAGGGCTGGCATTCATTAGAATTTTATACCAAGATTTAATCATTTTTTCGGTAAGCCTATCCTGATAAGAATTTCTAACTTCTACCATAAGAGCCCCTATGCCTAGGGCTTTTTTATCCCTAACATGAGCAAAATTCTTACTTACTCCCAAATGCCTTTTAATAGAGGACATAATGTCTTGTCTGCTGAAAAATTCTCCTTCTATTTCAGAGGATTTTATAGCTTCAGAAATCATGAGCTGTAAAATAGTATCTTCTTGAACACTGCTGGAAATAGATTGAATAACCCCCTTTATTTCTCCTGTTTCTAATGCAAAAACAGTTGTTAATGAGTCTATTACAGAATCATTGTAGGTGAATTCAGCCCAATTGGGAAACTGCCAATTATAAGTCATTTGAGTTAAATAAAAATAATAATTGCCTCAAATATATGAATATTTTGAGTTAATTAAGTAAAATAATTGCCTCATCTTGGTTTTTGAGAGAAAAATTTTTTCTAAAATTTTTTGAGACAAGAGTTACTAATGCGTGAGGCTGCTATACACACTCCTGAAAACTGATAGTGGAGAGCGAATTTCCTACCCAAATAACCTGTTCCTACAAAAAGGAACGGCTATTGTTAGTAAAAACTAAAGCTCGGTTTGTTGTTTTAATAAACTTTTTAAAAGGACGATTTGCTCATCTTTTGCTTGTATGAGTTTTTCATAAACATCTTTGTTATCTTGATATAAGTTTTGAACTTGTTGATGTCCAACGCTGTTTTCCTTAATATCTTGATTATAAACAGTTTGTTTATTTAATTCCAATATTTCTGCAACATCTGTTTCTAGTAGTTTGGCAATCATAAAAAGTCTTTCTACACTTATTTTTGTGGAATTACTTTCTAGTTTAGCATATGAAGCTTGCGTAAGGTCTAATTCGTGAGCCATATATTCTTGGCTGTAGCCTTTCAGTTCTCTGTATTTTTTAATATTTTTCCCAACAATGTCATTATTCATAATAAGATTTATTTATTCGCAAATATAATAAAATATTCTTAAAAGTAATTATTTTTTTTAGGAAATAGAAGTACATTTGTCTAATAATAAAAATGCAAGAATTGTGGGTAATAGTTCATACGGAAGAGGTCATAAAGATGGTTATGAAAAAGGGTTTGAGGAAGGTAGAAAAAAAGGATATAACCAAGGAAAGAGTGATTATACAGGATGTTTGCATATTGTTGCATTTATGGTAGGAAGTATTATTAGTGTTTTTGCTCTTGTCGTTAGTGTGATATAAATTGAAGTCTAATTAATAATAAATTATGAGTAAACTAGTTAAAGTAAAAGACAACGCCCCTTCAATTAAGGATAAAATGAAAAAGGATCCTACAAAGGTTAATAGAAATGGGGTCGGAGGAGGTGCAGTAGTGGCAGCAGGTGGGACAATAGGTATGTTTATAGGTGGTCCCGTTGGCGCATTGGTAGGAGCCGCAGTAGGAGGACTAATAGCAGTAGCAATGGCTGAAGATGCTAATGATAAATAAGGAAAGTATATAGAAAAGGTAGATTTATAAATCTACCTTTATTTTTTTACGCCCTCCAAAAATCCCTGTCCAAGCTTCGGTATTGTATGGCTTCGGAGATATGAGCAGGGCTGATGTTTTCAGAGTCATCTAAATCTGCTATGGTTCGGGCTACTTTTAGGATTCTATCGTAGGCACGAGCGGAGAGATTTAGTTTTTCCATGGCGTTTTTTATCAGCTGCT
>CALHQK010000074.1 GCA_938037185.1 uncultured Riemerella sp. | reverse complement strand
TCCCAAGTTCTGTTTTTAATCGGTTTTGTGCTGCTCAGCCTTGCAGGAATGTTTTGGAGTTATGGGACAAATATTTTTTACAAACTTAATAAACAGAAATTTCCGCCGAAAATCCCTTATATCGTTTGGTCTTTCGTTTCTTTGGCTCTGGTTTTTATCTTTTATAACAGACTAAAAATTCAGAAAGAAAGTCTGCTTTCCTACATAGGTCAGAATGCGATATTTTTCTATTTCGCACAAGGAATCAGCTCGTCTTTGGTGTATTTTTTCATTCCTGTTTTTAGGGAAAATTTACATTGGTCCGCTTTGATGATTTTGATTTATGTTTTAAATGTCTTACTGGCTGTGATTGTTGCTAAATTTCTGAAAAAAATAGATGAGCAGGGCTGGAAAATTTTGAATTTCTTGGCTGAAAAAATCAAATAAATATGCTATATTTGGGATGAAGTTTTTTTACAAATCAAAGACAATCAATACTATAAATTTGTAAAACCAATTTTCAGTAGTTTTAAAATCAATTTACAATAATTGTCAAGGAATTTGATGGAAATTTGTACCAATAATTCAAAAAAATAGGAATATGAAAAGAGTATTTAGAAATTCAGTAGTGGTCTTTATGGCTGTGTTTATGATGGCTTCCTGTGCTAAAAAAAATGAGGCAGAAGCGACTCATTTAGACCTTGATTTAAAAGAATCAGAAGCAGCGGTGGACAGCACTGCCGCGTCTATATCTATGGCTGCCTCTCAAGAAGTGGAGGGTAAGAAATTCGTGCGAAAAGCAAATGTAGATATGGATGTTTCAGATGTGTATCAGGCGACTATCTACATAGAAAATACATTGAAGGAAATGGGTGGTTTTGTGACGAGTAGTAATTATCGTAGCGATGTTTTGGAGGAAAATATCTTCCCTCAGTCAGAAGAAAAATCTCTATATGTCCGTAAATACACCACTAAAAACCAAATGGAAGTGCGGGTACCAACTGAGAAATTGTCCGATTTCCTAAAATTACTGAATGACAAGAGTATTTTTCTCCGAGAACGCACCATCACAGCCGAAGATGTGAGTGCTAATGTAAAAATGGCTGAACTGGAAAAACAAAGAATGGAGAAACATAAAGCCCAACTTTCCCAGCAAACCAATACAACGAAAAACGCAGAAGCAACGAATGATAACGAGCGAGAGCTTAATTATCAGAAAATAAATGATTTTAATCTCGCTGATGAACTGAAATACAGCACGGTGAGCATCTATATTTCCGAACCGAAATTCAAGATTTCTCAAGAGGAAATGCCGAATATCAGAAACTTGGAAGACAAATACAAAGGAAGTTTTTGGTATGATTTTAAAGAAGCTTTCGTTGATGGATTCTATGGATTCCAGAAGTTCTTAATACTGGCTGCAAACGCTTGGATGTTTATTTTGGTCGGCGTTTTAGGGATTTTTGCTTGGAGAAATAGAAAGAAATTTTGGAAAAAATCAGATAAAAAAGAAGAAGAAAAATAAATGATAAAAATCCCTGCAACACAGCAGGGATTTTTTCAATTTAAAAGATTAAATT
>CALHQK010000073.1 GCA_938037185.1 uncultured Riemerella sp. | reverse complement strand
ATGCGGGTGTATCTTTGAAAATCCTATAATCTGAGGAATATAATTTAGTCTTATCGGTATGACAAGAATATATTATAAAAAATAGGATTATTATTCGGAAATATGGTTTATTTTTCATATTCTTTTTTATTAAAAATCTCTATATGCAGCAGTGTTACGGAAATAGTTTTAAAATTGAACTATCCAAGAAATAGGCTTAAGTATTTCCTATATCTACTCTCTGTTTATTATATAGTTAAACATTGTTTATAATAAAAACAACATATCTGGGACATTACCTTTAATTTGTTATATCCAAATCATCTAAAGAATTCTTTTTTATGATTTTTTTAAACTCTTTCATATTCATATTTCTATATAGATGGTCTTTCTTTATATCGTGAATATAATATAGAAGAACTTCCTTATTTTGTTTATTAGAAAATGTAGTATCTACAGAAAATACGATATAGTCTTTATTAAACTTAAAGTCTACGACTCCACTATCAATAATTGTTTTATTGTTTTTTATAACCCTATTTTGATTTCCTCCTTCAAATATAAATACATATCCTAGGGGAGCATCTTTAATATAATCAGAATTACTACATCCAACAAATATTAATACAACTACTATATTTTTAAATATATTTTTCAACTTCTTTGGGTATTTAAATAAATATGAAAATAAAAAATATTATTAATGTTAGTATAATAAACAGATTAAATATTTCATTTGTTATAATCTACTTCATTAAATATCAACTAATAACATTAAGAATTTATAAATAAATTGATAACAAAATATTTATAAATTCTTTTTTTGCTCCTTATTGAGCCACAACAAATATATTAAAACTAAATTTTATTTACATAAATCATCAAAATTTTAATAAAAGTTAATTCAGTTTCTTTCAAATATCATATTTAATTCTTTTTCTTTCAGCAGTCCTTCATGGGTCAGCATTTTCCCGTTTTCATCAGCAAAAACCCAGAATGGATAGGCAGGAACTCTGCCGCCAGCCAGCTCGTAGGCTATTTTATGCAGTCCCGAAGTTCCATTGGACACGAAAGTATATTTCTTCCCAAAAAACTCTATGTCTTTATGGTATTTTTCAGGGTTTATGCTTATAAAATAAACGCTGTCCCATGTGCTCTGAGGAAGTTTTGACAAATTTTTCTTCTGCACTCTGCACACTCCGCACCATTCGGTGGTAAATAAAACAACCACAGGTTTAGGATTTTCTTTTCTTAATTTCTCCACTTCCTCAAAACTACTCAGCACTTGAGCATAAGAAAAACAGGACAACACAACCGCTAAAAAAGCAAGTTTTAGTTTCATATATTTTATTTTATCGTGTATCTTATTCCTAGGAAACCTCTGATTTTCTGCATCGGAGCGTATCCGTAGGATGGTTCAAACTCATATCCGTTCGGATTATTGGTTCCTGTATCTTTATCAAATGGGTCAAAAGGTCTTAGAATAGGGTCTTTTGGAGTGAAATTAAACAAATTCTTCACACCACCATAAATTTCCAATCCATTGTCAAACTTAGTTCTCAGCTGGATATTCGCCAAACTATACCATGGCGAGTATTCTGGTCGGAAATCCTTCGGAACGGTGATAAGGCGCATCGGCCCATACACTTCACCCGTGAAATCCACCCCGAATTTCCTGCTAAACTCATAGCTGAGCGCATAAGTTCCAGACCATTTAGGTGCGAGCTGCTCGTATTTTTTGTGCGTTTCGCCCCCTTCTTCATACTTTTCAAAAACATCCATATAGGTTGCCCCTATATTTAAGCTCAGCGGAATACCAAATTTTATATTCGCTCCCAATGAAATCCCTTGGCTTATCGCATGCCCTTTCAGGTTATCATAAATGATTTTATCGCTATCTGTCTCTGTATCAGCCACGATTTTATTCGTAAAATAGGAATAAAAAGCCGTAGCATCTATATCAATATAGCCGTTTCCTGCGGTTATTTTTTGAGTAAAATTAATATTCCCGTTGATGGATTTTTCTGGTTTAATATCTCTGATGACCGTTTCTCTGGCATTGGTAAGCGATTTATGGTCTTCGGTAAAGACATTCACCACACGGAAACCAGTCCCAAAACTCGCTCTAATGCTGGTCGCAGGGCTTGGGCTCAGCTTATAAGCCAGCCTCGGAGAATGAATAAATCCATGATTTTTACTGTGGTCTAATCTATACCCCAGCAAAAGTGAGTGTTTGTCATTAAAAGTCCATTGGTCTTGTACGAAAAGCCCTGGAAGCCAGTCGCTGGTCGGGTTATTCGTTCCGTCTGTGTTTTGCGTTCCTATCGTACTGTCATCGTAGTAGTTATGGCGCAAAGTAGCTCCTGCTATCAAGTCATGCTTTCCGAAATTTTTATTCCAATAAAACTGCCCAAAACTCGTGCGCTGTGTCGCATCAAAGGCTTCTGTTCCGTATCTAGAGTCCTGATTATGATAATTAAACGAAAGCTGTAAAAACAACTGCTCCACCGTAGGAAGCTGATAAAGCCCTATCGCCTCAAAGCGGTTGGTATAGATACTTTCGCCATAGACTTCATCGCCGCCTCTATGCTGTTTCTGCCACTGGAGCTGCCCTCCCAATCGGTCTTCATAAAGGTATCTTGCCATAAAGGAAGCCATTCTATTGTCTTTTCGCTTAAAATTCCACTTGTTAAACACAGAAACTCGGTCTTGAAGCGTGGTATCCATGAAGCCATCATTATTCTTGTCAATTCTATTCGTAAAATTAAAATAATTCACGCTCAAGATAGACGCTGCTTTCTTACCAATATTGAATTTCGTAGCCAAATCCATATTCTGCTCGCCCCAAGAAGTCGTGCTAAAATCCGAAGCAAACTTCGGTGCGGTCAAAGCGTTTTTAGTGATGATATTGATAGTTCCTCCCATCGCTTCTGTCCCATATACAGAGGATGCAGGACCTTTCACGATTTCTATTCGCTCTATCATAGAATTCGGAATTCCACTCAGACCGTAGACCGTGGAAAGGGAACTCACTATCGGCATTCCATCGATGAGAATCAGCGAGTAAGGCCCTTCCAGCCCATTGATATGGATGTCTCCCGTATTACAAACCGAACAGTTAATCTGCGAACGAATCCCATTAACCATAGAAATCGACTCTAAAAGATTAGAAGTCGGATTTTTTTCAAAAAATTTCTTGGTGTAAATTTCCACTGGAACGGGACTTTTAGACTTGCTTATCGGTTTGAGCGTTCCTGTGATAATCACTTCATCTACATTTTTATCCTTGTGAAGGGAGTCTTGTTTTACATCTTGTGCATTCATCAAACCCATGAAAAACAGGGCTGATAATGGAAAAAGTTTATAATTTTTCATAAAATATTAGATTTAATTATAAATAAATGTTAGGCAAAACTAATATTTTTAAATATACAAACCAAATTTTTATTTAAAATAATTCTAAAAAAGCGTTTTTCTTCATCAAGAAATATTTAAAAAATTATAATTTTAGGCTAAAAATTGGATTTCTTTTATCAAAAAATCTTAATTTCGCGACAAATTATTTTTATTAATGAAAAACTGGACATTTAAAAAATGGAATAACATATTAGGCTGGGCTGTTTTTGGGATTGCTTTGGTTACCTATCTATCTACTATAGAGCATAAATTCAGCTTTTGGGACACAGGAGAATATATCTCATCTGCTGTAAAACTGGAAGTTACCCACGCACCAGGAGCAGCACTATTCCAGCTGGTGGGCGCTGTGGCGGCTATTTTGAGCTTTGGGAATGAGGCCTATTACTCACTGATTATCAACGCTATGTCTGCGCTATTCAGTGCATTTACGATTTTGTTTCTTTTTTGGACCATTACACATTTAGTCCGCAGAATTTTAAATAAAGAAATGGAAGAGCTCAGCTCAGCAGAAATGATTTCTGTGCTGTTTTCGGGAGTTATAGGCTCGCTGGCGTTTACTTTTTCGGATACTTTTTGGTATTCTGCCGTGGAAGGCGAGGTGTATTCTATGGCGTCTATGTTCATCGCACTTGTAGTCTGGCTGATTACAAAATGGGAAAACGAATACCATGACAGCGACAGCCAGAGATGGATAATCCTGATTTTCTTCATCGTGGGGCTTTCTGTGGGTGTCCATATGATGGTAATGCTGGCGGTTCCTGCGGTGTGTTTCATCTATTATGCAAGAAATTACAAATTCACTTGGAAAAACTTTATCATTGCTAATTTCATCACGCTTGGAGTTTTAGCATTTGTTTTTAAGGGTATTTTCCCTATTGTCATGAGACTTTTTGGAAAGAGTGAAATTTTCTTTGTGAATAGTATCGGTCTGCCGTTCCATTCGGGGACTATTATTGCGTTTGTTATTTTGGTTGCTTTTTGTTATTACATTATCCGATATACTAGAAAAACCAAAAACAATCTATACCAAACCATCGCATTATCAGTAGTTTATATGATTATTGGGTTTTCATGCTGGATGATGATTCCTATCAGAGCCAATGCCAATCCTCCTATGAACCTGAACAATCCTGATACTGCTATCGGTATGCTGGATTACTACAACCGTGAGCAATATGGCGACTGGCCCACTATATATGGACAAAACTACACCGCTCATCTAGACCCGCACGGAATAGAAAGAAACGATGATGGCAGCTACAAATCCATAAAAACAGGCGATGTCTACGAGAAAAACGAAAAAACAGGAAAGTATGACAAAGTAGATGAACGCCGCCGCTATGTCTATAGCAAGGAGCATATCAGTATTTTGCCAAGAATGTTTAATCACGACAATACGGTGATGTCAAACTACATTTCCATGTATGGTGCCCCTGATTTTGAGTTTAATTATGATAATAAAGAGGCGGCTGATAACCCTTATGCCCACGAGTTTTTTGAGAAGTTGAAATCACAATATGAAGACGGAACCATCACTGTAAAAGATTATCTTGATGCAAAAAGCTATGATTTAATTAAAATCAAAAAGCCTACTCTGGCACAAAACCTTCATTATTTCCTTGATTTTCAAAATGGATATTATTTCGCTCGTTATCTGATGTGGAATTTCGTAGGAAGGCAAAACGACCTGGAAGGACACATGGAAAAAACCAACGGAAACTGGATAAGCGGAATTCCTGCCATTGACAATATGATACTGGGAGACCAAGAAAAAATTCCTGAAAAATACAAAGATGAAAGCACCGTATATTTTTTCTTCCTTCCTTTTATCCTTGGAATTATTGGTTTTATCTATCAATTAAGTAAAGATTTTGGAAGGTTTTATGCCCTGCTTTCTATATTTCTGCTGATGAGCGTAGGAATTATTTTCTACACAGGCGTAAAACCTTTTGAACCAAGGGAAAGAGACTACGCCATGGTCGGCTCGTTTTATGTTTTCGCAATTTGGATAGGTCTTGGCGTAGCAGGGATTTTCGGTTTTTCTCAAAATAAAATAAAAAAGAATTCTTATAATATCGCTACGGGGAGCATCCTACTTGGAATTCCTCTAATGATGGGCTTCCAGAACTATACGCCGCACAACCGAAGTGGGCGTCATACCGCTTACGACTATGCTTATTCTGCCCTAAAATCACTGCCAGAGCAGAGTATCCTTATCGTTTATGGAGACAATGACACCTACCCTACTTGGGCTATCCAAGAGACAGAAAATTTCAGAGATGATGTCAAAGTGATAAACTATGAACTCCTCGCTACTCCTTGGAATATAGACCAAGCGAAAAGGAAAACATACCAATCAATGCCTATACCTTCGGAGCTGAGCCACGAAGAATACCGCGATGGAACGAATGACCAAATCTATCTGATGGACAAGGAACACTGGGAAAACATCTTTAACAACATGAAAGAAAACGGAATCCTAGAAACAGAACTGGCTCCTTTCCGAAAATATCTTACCCAAGAGACCATCACCTTGAAAGAGGCGATGCAGTTTCTCCGAAATAAATCAGAAGACAAGAATACTATTTTAAAAATGCTCTTCGGTGAAGAACAATACGAGAAGTTTAACTTTCTCCCTGTAAATAAATTTGTCCTTCCTGTAAATACGGCAAATGCGGTAAAAGCAGGGATTATCAAAGAGCAGGATATTCCTTTGGCTGAAAAGGAAATTATCATCAATTATGATAAATCCTACCTCTATAAAAACAACCTCATCATCATGGATATGTTGGCCAATTTTGATTGGAAAAGACCGATAAGTTTTTCTTCAGGCGGGATTTATTCTGATGAAAATTCTTTTTATCTAACTAATTATCTGCAGTTTGATGGATTCAACTATCGTTTAGTTCCTATCAAAACTCCTGAAAATGCGGAAGGAGATTTAGGCCGAGTGGATGCCGAGGGGCTTTACAACATTGTGAAAAATTTCCGCTGGGGGAATTTCAAAGATTTGAATGTACATTTTGATGAAACCTGTACTTCTAATATCATCAGCTACCGCATAAGTGCTGGAAGAGCCGCCGAAGCTCTTTCCTTAAAAGGGCAAAAAAAGAAAGCCTTGGAATTGCTAAATTTAGCAGAAAAAGAAATTCCATCAAAGAAATACAATGACGCAAGGTCGCTAAGTGCCATTGTGACAGGCTACATCATGGCTGGTGAAGAGCAAAAAGGTCTAAATTTAGCTGAAAAACTGAAAAAAGACATTCTCAAAGAATACGACTATTATATAGGGCTTTCGCCATACGAACAGCAGTTTGTAACAAAACAGAAAATGACTCAAGCGCGGCTCTACTCCATGGTTGTAAATTCCGTGGTAAGTGCTTATCAAAAAATGGGTGAAAAAGACAAGGCTTATCAATATTTGGTAGAATCCATCAATGTTGTTGATAAAAGATTTGATAATTTAATCAAAAATTTAGAAGCAATGGGAAGAGGAAAAGCCTATAATGAGGCTCAAAATGTACAAATAAAGATAGTGCCTTTGTACCATTACCTCTTTGAAGTGATGAAACCTTTTGACTCTACTTACGAGCATGAAAAAATAAAATACATTGAAAAACAAATCATTAGGGTTTCCCAATAACATCCAAAATATTGGCTCAATATTTGTTAGTAAATTTAGTATTTAATTAAAAAAAGTAAAATTTTATGAAAAAATTAATTGGAGGATTATTCCTTTTCGGTATAGGAGGATTTATGTCTGCACAGACTATTTCTTTTGAAAAAACTACAATAGAATATGGCTCAATAGAAGCCAATTCTAATGGATACCGCACTTTTACTTTCAAAAATACTGGTGACAAACCTTTAATTTTATCAAATGTAAAACCAAGCTGCGGATGCACAGTCCCAAAATGGGACAAAACACCTATACAGCCAGGAAAAACAGGAACCATAGAAGTGGGCTATGACACCAGCATAAAAGGGGCTTTCCATAGAGGCATAGAAGTTTATTCCAATGACCCTAAAAAAGGAAGAACAACCATCTATATAAAAGGAAATGTAAAATAAACCTAATTTCTCATAATTGTTAAAAACCATCTATCGGAAAAATAAAAATTCCGATAGATGGTTTTCTTCTTTGTTTAAAACTTTGTTTTTTGTTGTTTAAAATATTTTTAGGAGCGTTTGGATTTGGTTATTTGTGACCGCAGAAGGGACTAAATATTATAATCTGATGTTGTATTTTCCACAAAAGTTTATTGCTGAAATAAGAAATAATTGTAATTTCGCGACATTATTAAAAGTAAAGTATTATGATAGAATTATTACAGCCCTATATAAGTATCACTCTAAAACTAGTTACGGGTATGATAGGAATTTTGGCTTTTCTGCGAATCACAGGTAAAGCACAGATGGCACAAATAACCCCGCTTGACACTGTAAGTGCTTTTGTTATTGGTGCATTAGTCGGTGGTGTATTGTATAATCCAGATATGTCAATGTTGCATATTATATTTGCCTTGATTGTGTGGACTGGCTTCAATATGCTCGTTCGTTTTGCGATGCGTTCTGCATATATGAGACATCTTATTAAGGGAAAGAGTGACTTCCTTGTTAAAAAAGGAATTATAAACTTTGGAAACTTCAAAAGAAATAGCCTCGAGATGGAACAATTTCGTATGTTGCTAAGACAAAAGGGTATTTTCTCAATGTTTGATGTTGAAGATGTATTATTCGAAACGAATGGTGCTGTTACAGTTCTTCCTACAGGAAAAACGGCAGATTCTTTTTTAATTGTAAACAATGGAGAATTTGTAGAGAGTGGTCTTGCAGGGAGTGAAAAATCAAAGGAATGGGCTTTGTATCACATCAAGCAAAATGGCTTTAACAGTCCATCGGAGCTTTTCTGTATGGAATGGACACCGAATAAGGGCATTTATTTTGTCACTTATGAAGGCAAGGTTAAGCGTGGAGTAATAGAAGTTGAGGCTCACGAGATTGAACCTGATAATACTCAGGTATAAGCCTTAAAAAAATAAATATAAGTCCGTGTTAAATTATTGTTTAACACGGACTTATTTCTTTACAAGATAGAACAGGAACTTTTACCCTAAAACAATATGGATACTTAAATCCTCCGCTTTTGTAGCAATCAAATAAGTTTGTTCAATAATAAACTCCTATGTCAATAAAAACCTGTTCCTCCTCCCACTCGCATAAATTTAGTGTTTTTATTATTATTTTCTGTAATTTTGCTCCCATTTTCAACGGAATTTTGCTAATGAAACAGCTTTTTAAAAAGAAAAATTATTCCGATAACCAAAACTCTAATTACCTTGTAAGAGTCCTAACAACAAGGGATATCGTGTTTTTTGGAATAGCGGCCATCATCGGTGCTGGGAGTTTCAGCAGTCTGGGGGAAGCCATCTATAAAGGCGGCCCTGGGGTTATTTTATTGTATATCATTTGTGGCGTTTCGTGCTGTTTTACGGCTCTCTGCTATGCGGAGTTTGCCAGTAGAATTCCTACGGCTGGGAGTGCATACACCTATGCCTATGCTACTTTTGGAGAGCTGGCAGCATGGATTATCGGCTGGATGCTCATTATGGAATATAGTTTTGGGAATATTTATGTGGCTTTTTCGTGGTCAGATTATTTCACTTCATTGCTTGATAATTTGGGCTTACACATGCCTGAATACCTCTCGTGCAGCTATACCGAGGCCGAAAAAGCAGTGAAAAACGGCTCTCAAAATTTAGAGCTGATTTCCGCTTGGGAGAACGCTCCTCGTTTGGGTTCTTTGAGGGTAATTTTTGACCTCCCTGCCCTATTGATAAATGCCCTTATCACTTGGATTTGCTACATCGGTGTGAAGGAAAGTAAGAATTTTAATAATCTTTTTGTTTTAATCAAATTACTTGCGATAGTGCTGGTTATCGCCATTGGTGTTTTCTATATCAATGCGGATAACTGGATGCCCATAGACACGGCAACAGGTGAAAAATCATTCCTTCCCAATGGTTTCACAGGAATAATGTCTGCCATCAGCGGCGTTTTCTTTGCTTATATCGGTTTTGATGCGCTGAGCGTGCTTTCCGAAGAGACCAAAGACCCACAGAGAGACCTACCCAAAGGGATGATTATTTCTATATTTCTCTGCACGGCTATTTATATCGCACTGACTATGACCCTTACAGGGCTGGTGGATTATAGAAAATTCGAAGGTATCGGAGACCCGCTTTCTTTTGTATTCAAGGCTGAAAATATCAATCTTCCACTGATGGAATTTATCATAGAAGTCGTTGCCATCGTGTCCATTACTACTGTTTTATTGGTTTTCCAGATGGGACAGCCGAGAATATGGTATGCCATGAGTCGTGATGGACTGATTCCGAAAAAATTCCAGCAAATTCACAAGAAAAACAGAACACCGTCATTCGCTACGGTGATTACAGGATTTGTCGTAGGTATCCCTATCCTATTCACAGACAAATCTTTCATACTGGATTTTACGAGTATAGGAACTATTTTTGCCTTCGTTTTGGTGTGTGGCGGAGTTTTGCTGCTTCCTCCAAAAGAGAGAATAAAAGAGCATTTTCATCTTCCTTATATCAATGGGCAATGGATTTTCCCGCTGCTGTTCATCGGAGGTATTTCTTTCATTTATCTTTTGTATCCTTCGTTTTTTGAAAACTTGATGGATTTCAGCGATGAAAAAGAGGGAGAATTTAGGTTCGCAATTTTCATTTATATTTTGCTAAATATAGGGCTTTCTGTTTTAGCCTTTGTCAAAAAATTATCCCTGATTCCTCTTCTTGGGCTGAGTTCCTGCCTTTATCTCATGACAGGAATGAGCATGGAAAACTGGTTCTGGTTTGGGATTTGGTCTGCTGTGGGAGTTTGTATTTACTTTGCTTACGGCTACCGACACAGCAACCTTCATGATAAACAAAAAACTCACTAAAAAGTGAGTTTTTTTATTTATGAAATGATATCAAATTTCGTGTATTCTGCTAATTTCTTAGGGATTTTTATTCCGTCAGCGGTTTGGTTGTTTTCCAATAGAGCCGCCATGATTCTCGGTAAAGCCATCGCAGAGCCGTTCAGCGTATGCACCAGTTGAGTTTTTCCATCGGCTTTGTATCGGCATTTTAGTCTATTGGCTTGGAAAGTCTCAAAATTAGACACCGAAGAAACCTCCAGCCATTTTTCCTGAGCCGCACTCCACACTTCAAAATCGTAAGTCAGCGCAGAAGTAAAGCCCATATCTCCACCGCACAATCTCAAAATTCTAAACGGAAGTTCTAGGTCTGTCAGCAGTCCTTTCACATGCTCCACCATTTCTTCAAGGGCTTGATAAGAATTTTCTGGTTTTTCTATTCTTACAATTTCCACTTTTTCAAACTGGTGTAGCCTGTTCAGCCCTCTTACATGCGCTCCGTAAGACCCTGCTTCTCTTCTATAACATTGAGAAAAAGCCGTGTTTTTAACAGGCAGTTCTTTTTCCTCTAAAATCACATCTCTGTAAATGTTGGTTACGGGAACTTCCGCCGTAGGAATCAGATACAGATTATCCTCATTCACGAAATACATTTGTCCCTCTTTATCAGGAAGTTGCCCTGTTCCATATCCGCTGGCTTCGTTCACCACATGAGGCGGATTTACTTCCATATATCCTGCTTCCGTGTTTCTGTCCAAGAAAAACTGAACCAAACTTCTCTGTAATTTAGCTCCCTTGCCCAAATAAACAGGGAAACCAGCTCCCGCGATTTTCACACCAAGCTCGAAGTTGATAAGATTATATTTAGATGCCAATTCCCAGTGAGGAATAGCGCCCTCGCCAAGACCTTTCACATCGTGAGATTGATAAATATTTTCATTATCATCCGCAGAAACACCTGCTTTCACAGATTCATGCGGAATATTTGGGATAAGATACAGAATTTCTGTAAGTTTCTCTTCTATATCGTTTAGTTTCTGCTGAAGTTCCTTGCTCGCCTCTTTATACTGAGCGGTTTTTTGCTTTGCATTTTCTGCTTCTTCTTTTTTTCCTTCCTTCATCAAAAGCCCTATTTCCTTAGAAATTTTGTTGATTTCAGCCAACTGGGAGTCCATATCAAACTGAACTTTTTTTCTTTCATCATCCAACGAAATAGCACTATCCACCAGTTCTAAATCTTTGAAATTTCTCTTTTTAAGCCCTTCTAAAACTCTATCTCTATGTTCTTTTAAAAAATTAACTTGTAACATTTTTTAAGAAAATTTAAATTTTGCACAAATGTAAGCATTATTGATTAAAAAAGAGTTTCAAAAATCAGTTTTTAATCCTAATTCATAAATTATTGATTAGCAAAAAACTCAAAACATAGAAATAATTATTAGAAAAACAATAATAGCCTGCCAAAATGCAGACTATTTATTTTATATTCTAAAACTTCCATCCTAATGTAAGGATAAGATGTCCTTTCTGGTTCTTTGCATTAGAAACGATGCTGGTGTCACTTATGCTGTAGTTGCCTACACTAGAGTTGCTGTCTCTATTGACATAAGTCCCTGCAAAGAACGGATTGCTATGTTCATGAGTTCTGTGCTGGTAGGAAGCGTCTATGTAGAATAATTTGAAATCATATCCTATCCCTCCTGAGATTACCTGTGTTTTCCCTACAATGTAGTTGGACAATTTTCCACTCACTACATTCGCATTATTGTCAAACATTTTTTCTGTATGATCTTTGAATGGGCTGGTTGTAAAGGCATATCCTCCTCTTATTCGGAAAGAATTTATTCTGTATTCACCGCCTATTCTTACTTCGTGCTGAGCCTTGTAGGTAGATTCATAGAAGTTGTTCAGCTGAACATCTGCTGCACCACCACCGAAATTAGGCTTACCTAAATCCACTCTGTAATCCACATTAAAAGCGAAATGTTTATTAGGAATAAAAGCCCCGCTCAGTGTTAATTTAGTCGGAGTTCTGAAAGTGCGATTTTCTGTGTAGCTATTCTGAGAGAGAATCAATCCATTTTTTGAATAAAAATTATATTCTCTATCTATGCTGTACCAAGTAGGCGACTCTATAGAAGCCCCTAATCTAACAGTGTTGCTCAATTTTCCTATTACCCCAAGAGATAGCGAAAACCCATCAGCATCCTCTATGTAAGGAGTATTTTGTCTCGAGAAATATTTTGCTTTTCCTGTATTTAATGAGGAAACTTTAACTTCGTCATACTGCTCTATATTCACAGAAGAGAAATTCACCGCTGCTCCTATGTAGATTTTGTTATCATAATTTCCACCAATACCTAAATTCAGTTTTGAACGATGTCCTATGGTTTCATACAAATGCCCTTCGAATATGTTATAATCTATAATAGGGTTAAGTATATCATCATCTTGATGTATAGCCGATGTTATATTTGAATTCCCTGGGGATTGTAATTTATCATTAAGACTTTGAGAAACATAGTTAATTCCCACATTTACAAACTTCCATGCATTCTGTCCGTTTGTTTGGAAAGATAAAACTCCATTTGTGTTCCCTAAATTAGCTTTGCTTATGTTTTGGCTCGTAGATTTTCCTGCCAGACTAGCCGTAGATTTATTAGAATTGATAGCCAGTGAGGCGCTTACATCATCTGTGATGAATACTCCCAGACCGGCAGGGTTGGTATTTAGCACAGAGGCATCTCCTCCCAATGCTCCCATAGAACCCGCCATTGCGTTATATCTTGCGGTTCCTAGGGAAGAGATATTGTCATAAATCGTAGAGGTATTTCTGATGATGGAAACATCTTGTGCAAAGAATAAAGCGCTTGCTGAAATACCTGCTAATATTGAAATTTTCTTTGTCATTTTTTACAATAAATTTAAAGTTTTACCAGTTCGATCTTCTTCCAAAACCACCATTTCCACTATTAGAGTTATAATTTCCTCCATTGTTTGATGAAGAATTATCTCTCCAAGTATTGTTTTGCTGTTGGTATCGCTCTATATCAGAGTTGTGATTTCCCCAGTCAGAAGGTCTGTCAAAACCATTATTTGGTCTATTCATCTGGTTGTTGCTTCTATTAAATCCACCATTGTTAGGTGTGTAGGTTCTGCCACGATAGGAGTTGTCATTTCCTCTGTAGATTTCATCAGGGTCGCTGCTTCTTTTATAAGTTCTCGCAGGTGTTCTGTAATAACGAGGATAGTAATAATAATCATCATAGTAACCACGGTAATATGGGTTGTAGTAATAAGGATTATAATAGTAATTGTTATAATAATAAGGGCTGTATCCCCAGTAGTTATAATTCCAATAAGGGTTGTAATAATAGTTGTAATTGTAACTCCATGGACTCATTCCCCATGAGAAACCTAACCCCCATCCTGAAGAGCGAGGATAACCGAAGTATGAATTATAATATCCAAAATAATATGGTAAATAAAAACTGCTATAATAAGGATAACCCCAAGAAGAATAATTGTCATAGTAGAAATTATTCTGCATTCCTGTGTAGGTTCCCCAGTCGGAGCTGGAAGAGATTCGTTGGCTTTCTCCGCCCCAGTTTTTGTTATTGTATTTTTGGTTTTGGAGCTGTTGGTTTTTCTGGGATTGCCCGATAATTCCTGTTTGATTATTATCTTCCTCAAAACCATCGCTTTCATCTGTGTTATAGCGGCTAGGCTCCTGCCATGCTATTTTTCTTTCTATTTTGTCCGTTGCAGGGTCGTAATAGATACCATCTGTCTCTGTGTATCCAGACTGGATACCACAAGAAACCAAAAACAATCCACTTGCCAAAGCCAAGGCTGTTTTGGAGACAAAAGGGATTATTGTATCAGAAAATGTATTATTTTTCATACCAAATGGTTTAATGTTAATTGTTATATTTGCAAAATTATTACCAAAATTATACCAAAATTCTTAGTGGCATAATTCAGAATAATGATTTTTATCAGTAAAAATAAAAAATATTTTAATATTTATGGCAAAATTAACTTCAAGAGCAGAAGATTATAGTAAATGGTATAACGAACTTATCGTAGGAGCAGACCTCGCGGAGAACTCAGGTGTTCGCGGTTGTATGGTTATCAAGCCGTATGGATACGCTATTTGGGAAAAGATGAGAGATGAGCTGGATAGAAGATTTAAGGAAACAGGACACCAAAACGCCTATTTCCCAATTTTCGTTCCGAAAAGTTTGTTCGAAGCAGAAGAAAAAAACGCAGAGGGATTTGCTAAGGAATGTGCCGTAGTTACGCACTATCGTTTGAAAACAGACCCAGAAAATCCATCGAAACTTATCGTAGATCCAGAAGCAAAATTGGAGGAAGAGCTTATCGTTCGCCCTACTTCGGAGGCGATTATTTGGAATACTTATAAAAACTGGATTCAGTCTTATAGAGACCTTCCGATACTTATTAACCAATGGGCGAATGTAGTTCGATGGGAGATGAGAACGCGTCCGTTCCTTCGTACTTCGGAATTCCTTTGGCAGGAAGGGCACACGGCTCACGCCACCAAGGAAGAAGCAGAAGCAGAAGCAAAACAGATGATGGAAGTCTATGCCGACTTCTCTGAAAAGATGATGGCGGTGCCAGTAGTTCGCGGGCTGAAATCTCCAAGCGAAAGATTTGCAGGAGCAGATGAAACCTATTGTATAGAAGCGATGATGCAGGACGGAAAGGCGCTTCAGGCTGGGACTTCGCACTTTTTAGGGCAAAATTTCGCAAAAGCATTCGATGTGAAATTCACAAACAGCGAAGGCAAAATAGAATACGCATGGGCATCATCATGGGGAGTATCTACCCGATTGATGGGGGCACTTATCATGTCGCATTCAGATGATTTTGGATTGGTTTTGCCTCCGAAACTTGCACCGATACAAGTAGTCATCGTGCCGATATTCAAAGGCGAAGAACAATTAGCCCAAATCGATGAAGTTGCCCTTGGAATCAGTAAAAGATTGAAAGCGCTGGGAATTTCTGTAAAATATGACAACCGCGCTACGCACAAACCAGGCTGGAAATTCGCAGAATATGAGCTGAAAGGCGTGCCGGTGAGAGTGGCCATAGGGCCGAAGGATTTAGAAAACGGCATGGTGGAAATCGCGAGACGAGATACGCTGAGCAAAGAGACCCAGCCGATAGCAGGGGTGGAGAATTACATTCACCAGCTTCTTACGAAAATTCAGGAAGACATCTACCAGCGTGCGCTTAACTTCCGAAATGAAAACATCACAAAAGTGGATACTTACGAGGAGTTCAAAAAAGTTTTGGAGGAAAAAGGCGGTTTCATCGCAGCCCACTGGGATGGAACGGAGGAAGAAGAGGAACGCATCAAGGAGGAAACCAAAGCCACCATACGATGTATTCCGCTGGATGCTGTGGAGGAAGACGGCGTGTCCCTTATTTCAGGGAAACCTTCCAAGCACAGAGTTCTTTTCGCTAAGGCGTACTAAAAGTATATGAAATCGCATTTTCTTTTTATTTGTTTGATTAGTTATTCTTATCTATTTTCTCAGAATTTGGATGAAGATAAATACTACGCTGAAACCAAAACAATTTTTATAGAATCTGAAATATTCGGCAAGAAGAGGGAGTTGCAAGTATTTTTCCCAGATGAATACTTCTGGCATCCCGAGAAAAAATTCAGCGTCTTATATCTATTGGATGCTCAGAATTTTAGAATATTTAACTATGTAAAAGGAAACATAGAACTGCTTTCTATGAATTATATGGAACCTATGATTATTGTCGGAATAGCAACAGAAGATAGATGGTTTGAATTTTTACCAAAGAACAACCATCCTGAAACTCTGAAAGTGTATAATCCTCCAATAGGAGGAGCGGACAAATTAGTATTTCATATAAAAACTGAAGTAGAAAGTTATATAAAGAATAATTTTAGGGTAAATAAAAAGAGATGGGGGCTTGGGCATTCTCTCGGGGCTACATTTTTAATGTATTTTAATACGAAGGAAAAAGATTTCTTTGATTATAATATCTTATTAAGTCCCAATTTTAGTTACGATAAAGAACAAATGATAGATAGGATAAAGGATTTTGTAAAAAAGTCTGTATTTGATAGAGAAAAAGTATTCCATATTTACAGCGGCTATGGAGATTCTTATGAAGAACAATTCAATTTATCACTAAAGAAGATAAATTCTTGGATAAAAGCTCAAAAAAAGCATAATTTCATTTGGAAATATGAAAGATTAAATATAAACAGCCACGATAAAGTATGGCTGGAAGGCGTATATAAGGGATTACTAAAACAATGAATAAGCAAAACCACCTCAACAGAGGTGGTTTTCTTTTTTTTCTATCCTAAGGTTGTTATTTTTCTATTCCTCAAAATTTAAAAGGATAAAAAATCTACTGCGGACAAGCCGAATATGATTAGTTTTTAATCAACTTTCATCAAATCTAATTCAATTTTAATGTTTTTCAGGCTAAAAATCATTGATTTTTTATCATTGAAACCCTTTTTTGAATACAAAATAAAAACAGATTTTATGTTTTGTTTAATGAAATTACTTTTTTATTAAAAATATTTTAACTTTTGAAAAGAATTTTTATCGGCGAAAAAATATATTTTAGTTTTCTTTTAGGATTTGCATTGGAAATTTTTATTCTTGTAACTTTCCAATTGGATTTGCTAAATATTTTATTGTAGATTATAGTTTTCCAATTGGATTTGTCAAATATTTTATTGCAGATTATAGTTTGCAAAGTGAATTTGCTAAATATTTCATTGTAGATTATAACTTTCTAATTGAATTTGCATAATCTACTGCAGTAGATTATAACTTTCCGATTGGATTTGTTAAATATTTCACGCACTTTTATAGTTTGCAAATTAAAATAGGATAAAAATTCATGATTTTTTGGTCAAAATTATTTTTCAGGTTATAAAAATCAGCTGTTTTCTATTCCATTTCAAAAAGAAACCTGCTGAAAACTGCCGCCGCTGATACCGAATAAAATCGCGCCAATAGAAAAACGATAATAAAAATCCCCACAGCAAAACGCTGCGGGGGAACAAAATAAATAATCACGAAAACAAGTGTTTTTTCTTACTAATATTTCTCTTCTACCAGCACTCTCCACCCGAAAGGGTCTTCGCCCAAGTTGGTTTGGATACTGATGAGGTCTCGTTTTAGTGTGAGGGCAAAACTTTCTTCTTCGCTCAGTTTCGGAAGTTCAAGTCTTTCGCCGTTGTAGCCTATCGCTTCAAAGATAGTGGTCACTACGGCAGTTCCTACGCCCCAAATTTCTTTCAGCGTGCCGTTTTTGTGTGCATTTATTACATCTTCTACGGCTACATCGCCTACGATGGTTTTAATTCCTCTTCGCTCGGCAAGTTTCAGGATGCTGTCTCGGGTCACGCCGTCCAGAATCTTATCAGAAGTCTTAGGAGTATAGATGGTATCGCCTATCCTTACCATTACATTCATTGTTCCGCTTTCTTCAAAATGCTTGTGCGTAGCATCATCGGTCCAGATAATTTGTTCATATCCTTCCTCGTTAGCCAGTTTGGTAGGGTAGAATGACGCCGCATAGTTCCCCGCAGCTTTCGCGAAGCCTACGCCGCCACTCGCCGCACGAGAATAATAGTCGGATATCTTAGCGGAGACAGGCGCGGTATAGTAGTTTTTCGCTGGCGTAGCCAGAATAGCGAACATATACTTGTCGGCAGGTCTTGCCTTAAGAGCTTCTTCGGTAGCGAACAGCACGGGTCTGAGGTAGAGTGAAAAACCATCTCCGAAAGGCACCCACGCTCTATCTACATCTACCAAAGCCTTTAAACCTTCCATGAAAATATTTTCAGGGATTTCAGGGATGGCAAGTCTCTTTGCCGATTTGTTGATTCTCGCAAAGTTTTTATCCGGACGGAAGAGGAAAACATTATTATCCTTGTCTTTGTAGGCTTTCATACCTTCAAAACAAGCCTGTCCGTAGTGTACGCCCATCATCGCTGGGGTAAATTCCAGTGGTCCGTAAGGAACGAGCCTCGGCTCTCCCCATTTTCCGTTTTCGTACTCACAAATTACCATGTGGTCTGTAAAACCGCTCCCGAAAGACAATTTATCTTTGTCAAGCGTTTCCAAGCGGGATTTTGATACTTTTTGAATAATCATCACAATTTCTTTTATTAAATTAAAATTGATTTAAATGTATAATAATATCAGCAAAGGTAAGGATTTATTTTAACATCGGCAGGCAATTTCACTAAAGAAGATTTTCTGCGGAGAAGAAACCACACCGAAGGCTTTTTATTTTTATTTTTGCAGCATGAAAAGAGAGATAAAAACCACAGCGGACAATAGTAGAACGCTTTATATAGAGGAGTTGGACGAGTGCTACCACTCCCACCACGGGGCATTGCAGGAGGCGGAGCATGTTTTTATAAAAAACGGATTAGAAAAACTGGATAAAAAAGAAATCAATATTCTGGAAATGGGCTTTGGGACAGGGCTGAATGTGCTGGTGACTTTGGAAGCCTTCCTTGCGGGAGGAGTTTCTAAAATCAATTATTTTTCCTTGGAGAAATATCCCATCAATGCAGATGAGGTTCGGCTTCTCGGCTATGATGAGTTGTTCAGCACCGAGCTGACAAAAAAAGCCTGCCGCCAAATTCACGAGTGCGACTGGGAGAAACCGCAGGAAATCTATCCTAATTTCTCCTTAACCAAAATAAAAACAGATTTCTTTGACTTGGATAAAATAACTCTGCCCGAGATAGATTTGGTTTATTTTGATTGTTTCGGAGCGAGGGTTCAGCCCGATTTGTGGGAGAAACCGCTGTTTGAATTGGTTAAAACTAAAATGAAAAAAGGAGGGCTTTTGACAACATATTCTTCCAAAGGAAGTGTTAGAAGGGTTTTGCAAGAGTTAGGCTTTGAGGTTCAGAAGCTGGAGGGTCCCAAAGGCAAACGCGAAATGCTCAATGCTGTTCTGTTTTAACGGATAAATAAAGAAAAGCGGTCTATTTTAGACCGCTTTGGTGTATTAAACAACTTTCACTACGAAATAATTTTTCTTTCCTTTCTGAAGAAGAAGGAATTTCCCATTGATGAGGTTTTCTTCGCTCGTGATGAAGCTTTCATCTACTTTGGTTTTGTTTACCGAGATAGAATTTCCTGCAAGTTCTCTCTTTGCTTCGCCTTTTGAGGAGAGGAAACCTGTCTTTTCTGAAAGCAGGCTCACGATATCCGCACCGATGATTTCCTGCTTGCTGACTTCTTTTTGTGGAACGCCGTCAAAAACTTCAAGGAAAGTTTGTTCGTCAAGTTTTTGCAAGTCGTCCGAAGTAGAATTTCCGAAAAGAATTTTTGAAGCCTGAATAGCCTTGTCCAATTCTGCTTTTCCGTGAACCAAAATAGTAAGTTCTTCCGCTAATTTATTTTGTAAAACTCTTAAATGCGGTGCCTCGCTATGCTGAGCTGTCAGCTGTTCGATTTCTTCTTTTGGAAGCATCGTGAAAATCTTGATATATCGCTCCGCATCGGCATCAGAAGTGTTGATCCAGTATTGGTAGAATTTGTAAGGCGAAGTTTTTTCTGGGTCTAGCCAAACATTTCCACCTTCGGATTTTCCGAATTTTGTTCCATCAGCTTTCGTAATCAGCGGGCAAGTAAGCGCATAGGCTTTTCCTCCCGTGATACGGCGGATAAGTTCCGTTCCAGTGGTGATATTTCCCCATTGGTCAGACCCTCCCATCTGTAGCGTAAGGCTTTTTTCTTGGTATAAATGCAAGAAATCATACCCTTGTAAAAGCTGATAAGAGAACTCTGTGAAAGACATTCCGTCTGTGTTTTCATTCGGGTCAAATCGTTTCTTCACGGAGTCTTTTGCCATCATATAATTTACGGTAATGTGCTTACCCACATCGCGAATGAAAGACAGAAATGAGAAGCCTTTCATCCAATCATAATTATTGACAAGCTCGGCAGCATTAGGAGCATCACTATCAAAATCGAGGAACTTTGAGAGTTGTTTTTTAATCCCTGTAATGTATTGTGCAAGCATTTCCTCTGTAAGGAGGTTTCTCTCTGCCGACTTTCCGGAAGGGTCGCCAATCATCCCCGTAGCACCTCCCACAAGGGCATACGGCTTATGTCCGCAGTTCTGGAAGTGTTTTAGTATCATTATCCCAACCAAATGCCCGATATGCAATGAATCCGCAGTAGGGTCAAATCCGATATACGCCGAACGAAGCCCTTCCATAAGGTGTTCTTCAGTTTCAGGCATTATATCCTGAATCATACCACGCCAACGCAGTTCTTCTACAAAGTTTTTCATTTTTAATGAAATTTAAAAATTAGTAATAAATATTCGGAAATTAGTTTTTTCAGCTTTAAAAATAAAAATTCACTCGGATGAAAATCCGAGTTACTCATGTTCTTCTATGATGTGTTTTAAACTCATTTTTTAATCTGAAAACAGCACAAAGGTAAAGAAAATATTTATTTTATTAGAAATATTGTTCAAAAGTTTTTCGGAATCAAGGCAAAATAATGAATATAAATCTTATTTTTGTTGTCTAAAATCAATTATATGGAAAGAATAGCAAGTTTTACCGTAGATCATTTGAAAATGCAGAGAGGAATTTTCATTTCTCGAAAAGATCATGTTGGAAATGAAGTGCTTACTTCGTTTGATATCAGAATGAAAAGACCATACAAAGAGCCTGTTTTGGGGATTGCAGAAATCCACACGATGGAGCATCTGGCGGCTACATGGCTCAGAAACAGCGACTGGAAAGATAAAGTTATCTACTGGGGGCCGATGGGCTGTATGACAGGAAATTACCTTATTTTGGCTGGAGATTATGAGTCAAAGGATATTGTAGAGCTGATGACCAGAATGTTTAAATTCATTAGTGAGTTTGAAGGCGATATCCCTGGTGCGTCTGAGGTGGAGTGTGGAAATGTCTACTGCAACAACCTTTTGATGGCAAGATACGAAGCGAAAAAATACTTGGAAGAGGTGCTTCTTAACCTAAAAGATGAAAATCTAAACTATCCTAACTAAAAAAACATATGCAAAAATCTAATAAACCCATTGCAGGATACCATTTATTGATGATTCTTTCGGCGGTAGACCACGAATTTTCACCAAAAGAAGGACTAAAAATACAAGAATACCTTTCGGAGGAATTTCCGTTCAGAATCAATCTGGATAACGAGCTGGAAGTCATCGCTTCCCTGCAGCCAGAGGAGTGGAAAGACCATTTTGAGTTCCATGCGCGCTGTTTTTATGATGATTCTACCGAGGAGGAAAGAAAAAACTTCGCCGAGTTTGCAAAAACACTCATCAAAGTCGATGAGCAGGTGACTGAGCGTGAGCATCAGTTCTACAAACTCATGAAAAACATCTGGAAAATGGATTAAGTCAAGGAAAAAAGCTCGTATTTAAAGCAGAATATACAGAATTTCATTAAAAACAAAACTAACTGTTATGAAAAGGTTTTGGTCATTTTTACTCATTATTTTGTTTTTAGGATTTTCAGCCCATGTGCAGGCTCAGAAAAAAGGTAAGAAATCCTACAAAAAACGCCATAAAACAAAGAAAAGCCCGTCACTTCCCTACAGCTACTATCTTCCTGTAGAACTTCCACATTGCAAGCTTCCCAAAGCTGATGAGGAACTGGATGAGGAACTGGATGAAAGCAGAGATTATCTCATTATACAAGTAGATGAACCGCCCATTTTTGAGGTATGCAAGGATAATATTAACAAGAGAAAATGCTTCCAAGACCAACTGGAACAGCATGTGAAGATACATTTTAACCCAAATAATATTGATGCCGAAAAAAGCAAAGTGTATAAAGTGTATGTAGCTTTCAGGATTGATAAAACAGGCGAAGTGGAGGTGCTTTTCAGCAGAAGTGAAAACGAAACGCTCAAAAAAGAAGCGGAAAGAATTATCAGCCTCCTGCCAAAGTTCATCCCTGCACAAAAAAGAGGCAAAAATGTGAAAACATACTATATAAAAAGCATTTTCTTTGAAAATAAAAATGTAAAAACAAGTGATAACGAATAAATAAAATAATTATGAGAAAAAACATCGTCGCTGGAAACTGGAAGATGAACAAAAATTTCCAAGAAGCAGAAGCCCTTATGCTTCAGTTAGCCGAGTACAAAAAGAATAACAAAACCAACTGCGAGGTGTATATCGCTCCGCCGAGTCTTTATCTCACCACAGCTAAAAATATTTTTGCTAATGATGATGTAAAAGTCTTTGCACAGGACATTTCTGAGCATGACAAAGGTGCCTACACTGGCGAAATTTCCGTAGAAATGATAAAATCAGCTGGATTAAATGGAAGCATCGTAGCCCACTCCGAAAGAAGACAATACCATAACGAAACCGACAGCCATGCAGCACAAAAAGTAAAAAACCTACTGAATGCAGGGCTTACGCCTATCTACTGCAATGGAGAAACTTTGGAACAAAGAAAAGCTGGACAGCATCTCGATGTAGTGAAAAAGCAAACTGAAACAGCGCTTTTTGAGCTTTCTGCAGAGGAAATCAAAAAAGTGGTTATCGCCTATGAACCAGTTTGGGCTATCGGAACGGGAGAAACTGCTACGCCAGAACAGGCGCAGGAAATCCACGCTTTCATCCGAAACCTCATCGCTGAAAAATACGGAAAAGACACCGCGAATGAAATCTCCATTCTCTACGGAGGTTCGGTAAAGCCAGACAACGCAAAAGAAATCTTCTCACAGCCTGATATAGACGGCGGACTTATCGGTGGTGCATCGCTGAAAATAGAAGATTTTTCTAAAATCATTGAAGCATTTAACTAAAACCTTTTTTCAAAGAAAAAACAACTCCCATCATGAGAATTTTAATTTTGTTTGCTTGTGTTTTATTCAATATTGCTTCAGGGCAGACTTTTACCAAAAGCGACACGCTGCTGGGTTCTAACACTCCGTTCCGAGATTTCTGGGATGTGCAGAGATATGATGTAACCGTAGAGGCCAATCACAGCAAAAAAAGCCTTTTGGGAAAGAATAAAATAAGTTTTAATATCATAAAAGATGTTACCAATCCTACTTTCCAAATAGATTTGCAGGAACCGATGAAATATGACAGGATTTCATCTAATTTTAAAATCATTTCAAAAAAAAGAGAGGGCAACTTTATCTTTCTGAAAACGAAAGCAAGGTTTAAAAAGGGAGAGAAATACTTCTTGGAAATAGATTTCAGCGGAAATCCTACCATTGCAAAAAACGCCCCTTGGGATGGCGGCTGGGTCTTTGCACAGGACAATGAAGGTAACCCTTGGATGTCCGTTGCTTGCGAAGGAATAGGAGCGAGTGTATGGCTGCCGATAAAAGAAATGTGGAGTGATGAGCCGGATGAAGGAGCAACTATCACCATCATTACGCCTAAAAACCTGACCGGCGTAGGAAATGGAAGATTAGTAAAACAAAGCACTGAAAAGGACAAAAATATCTTCACTTGGGAAGTCAAAAATCCTATTAACTCCTACAACATTATTCCTTACATCGGGAAATACACGCATTTTTCCGATGAATATTTGGGTGAGAAAGGAAAGCTAACTCTGGACTATTGGGTTTTGGATTACAATTTAGAAAAAGCCAAAAAGCAGTTCCAGCAGGTAAAACCAATGCTGAAATCTTTTGAACATTGGTTCGGGCCTTATCCTTTCTACGAAGATGACTACAAACTGGTAGAATCTCCGTATCTCGGTATGGAACACCAGAGCGGAATAGCCTACGGAAACGGATATCAGAACGGATATATGGGCAGCGATTTGTCAGGAACAGGCGTCGGGCTTCACTGGGACTTCATCATCGTTCATGAAAGCGGTCACGAATGGTTCGGGAACAACATCACGGCCAAAGAAAAGGCAGACATGTGGATACACGAAGCCTTTACCGACTATTCCGAGACACTTTTCACGGAAAGTATCATGGGAAAGAAAGCCGCAAATACCTATATCATCGGGCTTAGGAAAAATATATTGAACGACATCCCTATCATTGGCAAATATGGCGTAAGAAAGGGAGGCAGCGGAGACCAATACATGAAAGGTGCAAACCTCCTGCATACTATCCGGCAAATCATTGGTAATGATGAGAAGTTCCGGCAGATATTAAGAGGACTAAACAAAGACTTTTACCACCAAACGGTAACCACCAAGCAAGTAGAAGATTACATCAGCAAAAAAGCGGAAATAGATTTCCGTGCCGTGTTTGACCAGTATCTCAGAACGACGAAAATCCCTCAACTGGAATACCGCCAGCAGGGCAAAATTCTGAAATTTAAATGGAACAACACTGTGGCTGGCTTTAAAATGCCTGTAAGACTGAAAAGCCACTCTATCATGATTACTCCTTCGGAGGAATGGCAGAGCATCACCCTGCCTGATGATACCCCTGTGGAAGTAGATGAAAACTACTACATAGACATTCTAAAATAAAAATAAGCCAGCCGCCCTGAAAGTATTTCAGGGCGGCTGGTTTTATAAAGATTTCAGCTTGCCGCGGAAGTCTTCTATGGAATTGTATCCTTTTTCTTTCATGATGGCGGTGAGTTCCTCTGCTATTTTAGCAAAAATAGCAGGCGTCTCTTTCATGAGCTGAGAGCCTACCTGCACCATACTTGCCCCACAGAGGAGATGCTCAAAGGCATCTTTTCCGTTCAGCACGCCGCCACAGCCGATGACTTTAATTTCTTTTCTGAGCCTCACATACATTGCGCGGACATTGGCAAGAGCCGTCGGTTTTACATACTCCCCTCCTATTCCTCCGAAGCCGTCTTTCGGTTTTATGACCACTTCTTCTCGTTCAGTGTTGATGTAAAGCCCATTACCGATAGAGTTGATACAATTCACATACTCCAGCGGAAATTTATTGAGAACCTCAGCTATTTTATCAAAATGAGCCATATCAAAATAAGGCGGAAGTTTTACGCCAAGCGGTTTTTTCACAAAGCTGAAGACTTCTTCCAAGATTTTTTCTGTGCTGTCAAAATCATAGCCGAGCTGGGGTTTTCCGGGAACATTGGGACAGGACAAATTAAGCTCCACAAGACCTCGGAATGCGGAAGATTCTACCTTTTTCAGCATCTTGATGTTTTCCTCAAAGGACATTCCCGCCACGGAGAGGAAAACGGGTTTCGCGGAGGGTTTTTCTTGGTGTTTCAGGACATAATCCAGATAGTAGTTCAGCCCCTCGTTGGGCAGTCCCATAGAATTGATACTCCCTAAGGGCACTTCTACATAACGCGGAGAAGGATTGCCCTCGCGGTAGTTTTCTGTTGCACTTTTTGTTACAAAACTACCCGATGCGGACGCCTGCAGTCCGTCTAATTTCTCTGCCGACTCGCACCAGCAGCCGGAAGCGTTCATCAATGGATTGTCAAAAATAAAGTTTCCAAATTTTACTTGAAGATTCATAATTATCGTTTTGAGATTTCGGAGCAAGTTACGAAACAATTTTGAGAAACGAAGTAAAGTTTCGGAAGATTGATAAAAATAATTTGTCTCCGGAAAGATATAATCCTAAATTTGCCCCCTAAAAGATATCCCCATGCAAATAGGCAAGACACAAAGACTAAAAGTTACCGAGAAAACCTCCTCAGGATACTATCTGGAAGACCAGAGCGGGCAGCGGTGTTTCGTTCCTCAGCTTTTTGGTTCGCAGGAATGGGAAACGGGAAGCGAAGCAGAGGTTTTTGTTTATCAAGATGAAAACCAGCTGAAAGCTACCATAGAAAAGCCCTACTGCGAGGCTGGCGAATTTGCCGTGCTTACCTGTGTGCAGACCCTTCCCAGCGGTGCTTTTATGGACTGGGGCATCGTAAAGGATTTATTTGTCCCCTACAAACAGCAGAAGGGCAAAATAGTGGAAGGAAAGCGCTATCTGGTTTATGTTTATATAGATGAAACTACCGGACTGCTCACCGGAACTACCAAGTTCAAAAGAAATCCGCAGTACGAAAATCTCCCGCTGAAAAAGGGCGAAAAAGTGCAGCTTATCCTCATCAACGAAACCGAGCTGGGCTGGAATGTGGTCATCAACCAGAGATACATCGGGCTGGTTTATGCCTCTGATGTTTATAAGAAACTCTACCCCCTCTCCGAGGAGACCGGCTATATAAAACTCCTGCGCGAAGATGGAAAAATAGATGTCTCCCTGCAGCCCGAAGGCTACGAAAACATAGATAGTTTCAAGGAAAAAATACTGGAAAAACTGAGGGAAAACTACGGACTGCTGTATCTCTCTGACCAGTCTGCACCGGAGGAAATAAAGGCAGAACTGCAGATGAGCAAAAAGAACTTCAAGAAGGCGATAGGAGGGCTCTATCGGGACAAAATGATAGAAATCTTGGAGGATAGAATCCGTCTGTTATAAATTTTGCTAAGCCCCCTGCTGTGGGAAGGGCTTCGTGAAAATATTTTTTAATACCCTGAGTTCTGGGCTGATAAAAATTCAAACTTTTTGTAAAAAGCGGAAACTTATTGATGCTGGCAGATTTTCTGACGACCAATTTTTTTTTATTTCTCGCCGGCAGATTTTCTGACAGCGAAAACTTTTTTTAGTTGAGGTCTGCAGATTTTCTGACGACCAAAATTTTTTTATTTCTTGTCGGCAGATTTTCTGACAGCGAAAACTTTTTTTAGTTGAGGTCAGCAGATTTTCTGACGGCCAATTTTTTTTAAGTTTAGCGAAGTTTGTAAGAAATCATCACTCCCCCGCGGTAGGGAATCCACTCTCCGCTTTTATTCCATGGAGCCGACTTTTCGTAGCGCGAAATTCCTTCTTCTTTTTGCTCATATCCGTGATAAAAGCCCTGCGAAGTGCCGCCACCCAAGAAGAAATCTGCATTCCATCTCTCCGCCCATTGCAGCTGATAGCCTACCGCCGCACCGAGCATATAATTAAACCCTCTCTGATACCTCTCGCTGGTGTAGTTCCATTTAGAAATATCATACACTGCCATGCCGGCATTAGCGCCCACATACCATCCGCGGAAAGCCTCCCTGAAATAATACCTGCCCTCCATATGTCCCATATACACCTGCATGTGTCTGCCCGCAAAGGTCTTCCATGGGGAAATAAACACATCGCCCTGAAGGGTAAACTTAGAAGAAAGCTGATATTCCAGCCCAAAATTGGGCATAAGCACGGCTAAAGAGAAAATATTTCCTTTGACATAAAGGGCTTTTTTAGCTGTATTTTCCTGCGCCGGCGAAAGAGCAAGCAGGAGCAGAAGATTTAGGATAAATATTTTTTTCATAAGGGTGCAAAGGTAATGATTTTTTACCAAAGAATATTCCCCCGACTTTTTGGGCAAAACAAAATTTTATTATTTTTGCGCCATTAATTTTTAATTTTAACCAAAATGGAAATACAAGAAAAAACCATCGGCGAATATGTAGCGGAAAATTTCCGCACGGCAGCTGTTTTCAAAAAATATGGGATAAACTTCTGCTGTAAAGGCGGTAGAACAATAGAGGAAACCTGCACAATGAAGGACTTAGACCCTGCTCCCATCTACGAAGACCTGAAAAACACTCCACAGGGAACAGCAGAGGAAAACGATTTTAATAGTTGGTCACTTACTGATTTAGCTGATTACATCAAGGAAGTTCACCACGAATATATTCAGGAAAAATCTATCTATCTGCTTCAGTTTTTGGATAAACTCTGCCGAGTTCATGGCGAGAGACATCCAGAATTGTTCAAAATCAATGAACTATTCACCCTTTCTTCACAAAATCTCATCGTACATCTGAGAGATACCGAGGAAAAACTCTTCCCATACATCAGAGAAAAAGAGCAGAATCCTGAGGCTGCATTCGGTGGAGATTTACAGGCTTACATAGAAAAACTACAGGCAGTCTATCAAACAGAAAAGGAAAGATTTGAGGAGATTGCGAGAGTTTCGGATGATTTCACGCCTCCCGAAGGTGCCTGCACCACATACAGAGTTACATTCCAGATGCTCAATGAGTTTGATGAATATCTACAGCTCTACATCCATCTTGAAAACAACATCCTTTTTCCAAAACTTCTCAAATTATAATAAAAAAACGCCTTTAAAGGGCGTTTTTATGTCTTTATTTTTTTATATTTGCACTTGCTTATCCTAATTTATTAGGGATATGAAGAAAATAAGATTTTAAAAAGGAAATAAAAATAAAACAATATGACAAAGAAGAAAATAAATACTTTCATAGGTTCCATTGGAGCTTTTATTGGAATTGCTGTGTTTATCGCTTATATTCCACAGATTATCGCAAATTTACAGGGAGAAAAAGGACAGCCATGGCAGCCTTTATTTGCTTCCATTTCTTGTTTGATTTGGGTTATTTATGGCTGGACAAAGGAGCCGAAAAAAGATTATATCTTAATTATACCAAATGCTACGGGGGTTATCTTAGGTTTTTTAACATTCTTGACTTCTTTTTAAAAGTCATCTGACAGGTTTTTCCTATTTTATAAGAAATTGTTTTAAGTATTTTTTTAGAGCTTTTACGCTCTCTCCGTTGAGTTTCTGTTTATAGCGTATGATTTTCTAAGCCATAGGATTGCTTTTACTGTATTTTTTATTTACCTCATTATAGTTGCCCTTATTTTGGAAATATTTCTCAAAGAAAAATAACGCTTGCCTCCTCCATTCCACTAGTTATCGTAGTTATGGGAGTAAGTATTTTGAGTATTAAAGATAATTTTTGAAATCAATTATAT
>CALHQK010000072.1 GCA_938037185.1 uncultured Riemerella sp. | reverse complement strand
AAGACATCCACCATGAAATTTTTGAAATAATATAAATCATGCGTAATCGGCAGATTGTCATAGGCTTCGTATTCAAAGGATCTGCGAAAATCTATTTTTCCTTCGGTTTTTTGTTGCAGAGTGAATAGCTTTTCCAAGGTTTGTTTTACCAATGATTTTACCCTTTCGCTGTGCCCTTCGACAGAGATGATTTCGGACAAAGTATTTTTGCCCAAAAACTCTTGAACATAAAGCGTTTTTTCTTCATTGACCGCCAAGATTTTAGGCGTGTTTAGCTTTAATGAAGAAAACTCTTCCGAGAGATAAAGAAAAGCCTCGTTTTCTCTAATATTTTCGTTGTAAGTAATGATAAAATCCTGATTATGAGACTTTCCAATGAAATTGATTCTCGATGAGCCGCTCTGCTGTAATACCTGAAAATCAGCAGCAGGAGAGCCTATGAATTCCTCAAAAAAAGTTTTTGCGGTGGATAGATGCATAAAAAATTCTTTTAGCCACAAAGTTAAAGAATTTATCAGACAGCGTAGGTGAATAAAAAGTTTTTGTTAATTTTGCCTAAATTGTAAGAGTTATGAATAAAAAGAATGTCGCCGTGGTAATGGGCGGTTTTTCCGATGAGTATATCGTTTCGCTGAAAAGCGGTCAGCTTATTTTTGATGAATTGGACAGAGATTTATACAATGTTTATAGAGTTCATGTTTTGAAGGAAGGTTGGTTTTTTGTGGATGACAATGATGAAAAATTCCCAATAGACAAAGCCGATTTTTCGGTAAAACTAGCCGATGGAACGAAGCTGAAATTTGATGTTTGTTTCAATACCATTCACGGAACACCTGGTGAAAACGGGCTTTTGCAGGCGTATTGGGATGCTGTGGGACAGAGATATACGGGCTGTGATTTTTACCAAAGTGCATTGACATTCAATAAAAAAGATACTCTGGCGGTGCTTTCTAAATATGGAATTCCTTCGGCGAAGAGTATTTATTTGAGAAAAGGAGATGCTTTCAGTGAAGATGAAATTATTTCTGAACTTGGGCTTCCTTGTTTTGTAAAACCAAATCAGTCTGGGTCTAGTTTGGGAATTTCAAAAGTGAAAGAAAAATCTGAGTTCAAAGCCGCTCTGGAAAAAGCTTTCCACGAAGACGATGAGGTGCTGATAGAGAGCTTTTTGGATGGAATGGAAGTTTCAGTAGGAGTGGTAGATTATAAAGGTGAAATTACCGTTTTGGGAATTACGGAAATCGTTTCCGAAAATGATTTCTTCGACTATGAAGCTAAGTATGAAGGTGCTTCTCAGGAAATTACACCTGCCAGAATAGATGAGCCAACACGACTAAAAGTAGAAGAAATAGCGAAGAAAGCATATAAGTCACTGGGAATGAGTGGTTTTTCTCGTTCGGAATACATCATTATGAACGGAACGCCTTACATGCTGGAAATGAATACCAACCCAGGTTTTTCTCCCGCAAGTATCCTGCCGCAACAGGCGAAAATTTACGGAATTTCCATCAAAGATTTGTGTGGAAATGAGGTCGAAAAAGCTTTAAACAAACATTAAAAACATAAAAATTATGAAAACACTTTGGTTGACAGCATTTTTATTTCCTTTATTTTTCTCTGCGCAAACAGAAGAAGACCTGTATACCGAGCTAAAACTAAATCTTCCGAAAACAAAGAATACCGCTAAAGAAGTGAGGGTAGAGCCAGATGAAATATATTTGGATAAAAAAATATGTTTTGTATTAAATCTAAATGATGTGGATAATGAGGGTGAAGAAAAGCAAACAGAATATGGTCTGGTGCCTTATTCCTATGAAATAAAATCCCTGAAAGGAGAACTTCTATTCTTTGGGGTAGCGAAGAAGGATGAAGCAGGAAACTGGAAAGGCATTGTAGATTTTAATATCATTGGTAAAAAAGCTTACAGAAACCCAAAAGTAACTGGAGCAACACGCTTGATGGAAAACTTAGTAGCCAATAATGTTTTTAATAAAGACTGCAGCGTGAATTTGGATAATTTGAAGCAGTTTTACGAAAAATCAAATCAAACTCGATAGAAAACACAGAGGAAATAAGTAATGATGATGGATAACGAAACGCAAAAGAGAGATGAAGCAAAAGAGAAGATAAAACGACTTCTCTTTGAGCAGGATGCGGTGGAAAAACTCAGAAACTTTGCGTTACAGTTGTACGCAGAAGGGTTTTCGGAGAAGGAAATCTATCAAATATACCTAGAAAGTGATGTTGAATTACAGAACGATGGGACAGATGAGCACCTTATAGAGACTTTGGAAGAAGTGATGGATATGATGGTGGGCTGGTATCCGTGCAGGAATATTGATTTTGCTAATGAAAGCTATAAGGGGAAGTGAATAATATTTAAGAAAACTAAAAATAAACAATGAAAGCAGCGGTATTCCCTGGGTCTTTTGACCCTGTTACCTTGGGGCATTATGATATTGTAGAAAGGGCGACGAAACTTTTTGATAAAATTATCATCGCCATCGGGCATAATGTACAGAAAAAATACATGTTTTCTCTGGAGCAGAGAAAAGAATTTTTGAGAAATACTTTTAAGGATTTTCCTAATGTGGAGATTGACTCTTTTGAGGGGCTTACGGTGGACTACTGCCGAAAGAGAAATGTGAATTTCATCATCAGAGGGCTGAGAAACCCTGCCGACTTTGAGTTTGAAAAGGCGATCGTGCATATCAATAGGACGCTTACTCTGGAGAACAAGATAGAAACTATCTTCCTGCTGACTTCCTCGGCTAAGTCGTTCATCAGTAGCAGCAGTGTCAGGGAGATTATTTCGCTAGGTGGCGACTATACTTTGTTCGTTCCAGATGCAGTGAGGGTGTAGGAAGAAGGTCGGTCATAGGAACTTGATTTTTGCCACACGGACTCGTTTTGTGTGGTTATTGTTTTGAAAAAATAAAATGTTGATTTATGTTGTATGAAAATTTTAATTTCGTAATTGAACTTTTGGGGTTAGTATCTTTCTCGATGTCTGGGGCTTTTGCGGCGATAGAGAAAAGATTGGATCCTTTTGGTGTGCTTATAGTATCTTTCGTTACTTCCTTTGGTGGAGGGACTTTGCGGGATTTACTGCTGGAAGTTCCTGTCTTCTGGATGAAAGATATGTTCAGTTGCACGGTAGTTTTTTTGGCGAGTATCTTTGCGATGCTGGTAAAGGTTTTTGAAAAAAAATTTGAAACGCCGTTGTTTATCTTTGACAGCTTTGGGCTTGGGCTTTTTACCATTATGGGAATTCAGAAAGGGCTGAATGCTGAGCATGGGATGATTATTTCTCTCACTTTGGGGGTTATCACTGGTTGTTTCGGTGGGATTTTTAGAGATATTTTGCTCAATAGAATTCCTTTGGTTTTGAGAAAAGAAATCTACGCTACGGCATGTATTGTGGGGGGAGTTTTGTTTTTGGTGTTGTCCAGATACACTTCTATGCCATATATTATGGTGCATGTTTCCACTATTCTGCTGATTGTGGCGGTGAGAACTCTTGCGGTGAGATATCAGTGGGAAATGCCTAAATTCTATTTGTCCAAAGAAGATAGAGGGGAATAAAATAAAGCTGTATGTTTTTTGATTTTCATCATCATTTTCGCGGGAGAGAATGCGGAATTTATAACTTGGATTTCACGGAAGAGATTCCACAAAATTATTTTTCGGTAGGACTTCACCCAAATAAAATCGATGAAAATTACAAACAGAATTTAGATAAAATAAAAGAAATATCCCAGCACCCAAACTGCCTTGCGATAGGCGAATGCGGGCTGGATGGGCTGGTTTCGGTGGATGAGAGTTTGCAGGAACAAATTTTTGAACAACAGATTCTCTGGGCGAATGAAATCCAAAAACCCGTGATAGTGCATTGTGTTCGGCGTTTTTCTCAGTTGCTGAGGTTTCAGAAAATCGCAAAAGTGCCGCTCATTGTGCATGGATTTAATAAGAAAAAGGAAACCGCAGAAGAGCTTTTGAGCAAAGGCTTTTATTTGTCTTTTGGGAAAGCGCTGCTTTATAACTTATCTTTGCAGGAAACTGCGCGGGATATTCCTTTGAATAGGATTTTTTTGGAAACGGACACAGCAGAAGAGCCTATTGATGAGGTTTATCTGAAACTTGCCGAAATCAAAGAAATACCAGTAAAATCCCTTAAAACCGAGATTTATAAAAATGTACAGCAGGTTTTAAAATGTGAAATTTAATTTTGTTTAAAAATAAAAAATAAAATCATGTCAAGAATTCTTACAGGAATACAGGCTACAGGAACGCCGCATTTAGGGAATATTTTGGGGGCAATCGTTCCAGCCATAGAATTATCTAAAAAAACAGAGAACGAGTCTTTCTTGTTCATTGCTAATATGCACACTCTCACGCAGATAAAAGATGCTGAGGTGCTGAAAAAAAACACTTACGAAATCGCTGCGGCATGGCTGGCTTTTGGGCTGGATACAGAGAAAACTTATTTCTACAGACAAAGCGACATTCCAGAAACCTGTGAGCTTTCTTGGTATTTGTCTTGTTTCTTCCCTTACCAAAGGCTTACTTTGGCTCACTCGTTCAAGGATAAGGCGGACAGGCTGGGAGATGTGAATGTAGGACTTTTTACCTATCCTATGCTTATGGCAGCGGATATTTTGCTCTATGATGCCGAGGTAGTTCCTGTGGGAAAAGACCAGCTTCAGCATTTGGAAATGGCGAGAGATGTAGGAGCGAGATTTAATAACCAAATGGGCGAGGTTTTCGTGCTTCCACAGGCTGAATTGCAGGAAAACACGAAATATGTGCCGGGAACAGATGGTAATAAAATGTCCAAATCAAGAGGAAATATCATCAATATATTCCTTCCAGAAAAGGAATTGAAAAAACAAGTAATGTCCATAGAGACAGATTCTACACCGCTGGAAGAACCGAAAAATCCTGACACTTGTAAGGTCTTTACGATATATTCACTCATCGCGACAGAGGACAAAACCCAAGCATTGAGAGAGAAATATCTTGCAGGGAATTTCGGGTACGGACACGCGAAAACAGAATTACTGAATTTGATTTTGGAAACCTATGCTAAGGAAAGAGAAATCTTTGCTTATTATATGGATAATCTTCCTGAATTAGAGAAAAAACTACAAGAAGGAGCAGAAAAAACCAAAAAAGTAGCCCAAGAAACTCTCCAAAGAGTAAGAAAAAGTCTAGGGATGTAAATGAAAAAATATGAAAATAATTTTCGTAAATGGTTGTTAATTAAAAAAAAAATTATATTTTTGCACCCTAAAATTAAATATAAAGCAATAAAATGCCTACTATTCAACAATTAGTAAGAAAAGGAAGAGCCACAATTGCCAAGAAGAGCAAATCGGTTGCTTTGGATTCTTGTCCACAAAAGAGAGGTGTATGTACGAGAGTATATACAACTACACCTAAGAAACCTAACTCTGCACTTAGAAAAGTTGCCAGAGTAAGACTTTCTAATGGTAAAGAAGTTAACGCTTATATCCCGGGCGAAGGACATAATCTCCAAGAGCACTCGATAGTATTGGTAAGAGGCGGAAGGGTGAAAGACCTACCGGGAGTTCGTTATCACATTGTAAGAGGTGCTCTGGACACTGCAGGTGTAAATGGAAGAACACAAAGAAGATCTAAGTATGGAGCTAAGAGACCTAAACCAGGTGCAGCACCAGCAGGGAAAAAGTAATCATTAAATTTTAAGGAAAGAAACAATGAGAAAGACAAAAGCAAAAAAAAGACCGTTGTTACCAGATCCTAAATTTAATGATCAATTGGTAACAAGATTTGTGAATAACTTGATGATAGATGGTAAGAAGTCTATCGCATTTAGAATTTTCTATGATGCACTAGATATCGTAGAAACTAAAAAAGAAGATCAGGAAAAAACTTCTCTTGAAGTATGGAAAGATGCGCTTACTAATGTAATGCCGCATGTAGAAGTAAGATCAAGAAGAGTAGGAGGTGCTAACTTCCAAATTCCTATGCCAATCAGAGCTGATAGAAAAATTTCTATGGCTATGAAATGGTTGATCAAATATGCTTCTTTGAGAAACGATAAATCTATGGCGCAAAAATTAGCTGCTGAGATTATCGCTGCTTCTAAAGAAGAAGGAGCAGCTGTTAAGAAAAAGACAGATACTCACAAAATGGCAGAAGCAAACAAAGCATTCTCACACTTTAAATTCTAATCTGAAATGGGAAGAGATCTTAGATATACAAGAAATATTGGTATTGCGGCACACATCGATGCAGGGAAAACTACCACTACAGAGAGAATTTTATTTTACACTGGTAAAACTCACAAGTTGGGTGAAACTCACCAAGGTACATCTCAGATGGACTGGATGGAGCAAGAAGCTGAAAGAGGGATTACAATTACCTCTGCGGCTACGACTTGTAACTGGAATTTTCCAACCGACCAAGGAAAAGTTCTGCCGGAAACTAAAGGATACCACTTTAACATCATCGATACCCCAGGACACGTTGACTTTACTGTAGAGGTAAACCGTTCTTTGAGAGTATTGGATGGTCTAGTGTTCTTATTCTCAGCGGTTGACGGAGTAGAGCCACAATCAGAAACTAACTGGAGATTGGCTGACAACTACAAAGTTGCTAGAATGGGATTCGTAAACAAGATGGACAGACAAGGTGCTGATTTCTTGGCAGTTTGCCGTCAGGTAAAAGAAATGTTAGGTTCTAACGCTGTTCCTATCGTATTACCAATCGGAGCTGAAGAAGACTTCAAAGGAGTGGTAGACCTTATCAAGAACAGAGCTATTGTTTGGCACGAAGATACTCAAGGTATGACATTTGATGTTGTTCCAATTCCAGAAGATATGAAAGCTGATGTATTGGAATACAGACAAAACCTTGTAGAAAATGTGGCAGAATATGACGAATCTCTATTAGAGAAATTCTTTGAAGATCCAGATTCTATCACAGAAGAAGAAATCAATGAAGCTTTAAGAAAAGCAACTATTGATTTGTCTATTATCCCAATGACTTGTGGTTCTTCATTTAAGAACAAAGGAGTTCAGTTTATGTTGGATGCTGTATGTAAATACCTTCCTTCTCCACTAGATAAAGATGATATCAAAGGAACTGACCCTAAAACTGATGCTGAAATCACAAGAAAACCAGATGTAAATGAGCCATTTGCTGCATTAGCATTTAAGATTGCTACAGACCCTTATGTAGGTAGATTGGCATTCTTTAGAGCTTATTCTGGTAGGTTGGATGCAGGTTCTTATGTGTTGAACACAAGATCTGATTCTAAAGAAAGAATCTCAAGAATCTATCAGATGCATGCGAATAAGCAAAACCCTGTAGAGTACATCGAAGCAGGAGATATCGGTGCAGCTGTAGGATTTAAAGATATCAAAACTGGGGATACACTTTGTGATGAAAAGAACCCTATCGTTCTTGAATCTATGATTTTCCCAGATCCGGTAATCGGTATCGCTGTTGAACCAAAAACTAAAGCTGACCAAGATAAAATGGGTAACGCTTTAGCGAAGTTAGCAGAAGAGGATCCTACTTTCCAAGTGAAAACAGATGAAGCATCTGGACAAACTATCATCTCAGGAATGGGAGAACTTCACTTGGATATCATCGTAGACCGTATGAGAAGAGAGTTCAAGGTAGAAGTAAACCAAGGACAGCCACAAGTAGAGTACAAAGAATCTCTTACAGCTACAGCTAACCACAGAGAAGTTTACAAAAAACAAACTGGGGGTAGAGGTAAGTTCGCAGATATCATCTTCGAAATTGGTCCTGCTGATGAAGGAAAAACAGGTCTTGAATTCATCAACGAAATTAAAGGTGGTAACATTCCAAAAGAATTTATCCCTTCTGTTGAAAAAGGATTCAAAGAAGCTATGAAAAATGGTCCTTTGGCTGGATTTGAGATTGAAGGAATTAAAGTTACATTAAAAGATGGTTCTTTCCACCCAGTGGACTCTGACCAACTTTCATTCGAATTGGCTGCTAAACTTGGATTTAGAGAAGCTGGTAAAGCTGCTAAACCAGTAATCATGGAGCCTATCATGAAATTGGAAGTTGTTACTCCAGAAGAATACATGGGGGATATCGTAGGTGACCTTAACAGAAGAAGAGGTACTGTAAACGGTATGGATGATAGAAATAATGCTAAAGTTATCAAAGCATTTGTTCCATTAGCAGAAATGTTTGGATATGTAACAGCTCTTAGAACATTATCTTCTGGTAGAGCAACATCTTCTATGGAGTTTGAAAAATATGAACCAGCTCCACAGAATGTGGCTGAAGAAGTAATAGCTAAAGCAAGAGGTTAATTAAAATTTAGATTAAAATGTCACAAAGAATCAGAATAAAATTAAAATCTTACGATTACAATTTAGTAGATAAATCTGCTGAGAAAATCGTAAAAACAGTAAAATCTACAGGAGCTGTGGTAAATGGACCAATCCCATTACCTACTCACAAGAGAATCTTTACTGTGCTTAGATCTCCGCATGTTAATAAAAAAGCAAGAGAACAGTTCCAGCTTTCTGCACACAAGAGATTGATGGATATCTACTCTTCTTCTTCTAAGACTGTAGATGCTCTTATGAAGTTAGAATTACCAAGCGGTGTAGATGTAGAAATCAAAGTTTGATAAAACAATGTATTTATACATTTTGCTATGATAAAAATCCTTTCCTAAGAAATTGGGAAAGGATTTTCTTTATTTGAAATACTTTTGATATTATTGCAGAATAAATTTTAGTATGGGAAATCAAATTAGTAACAATAAAATCAGACAGATAATCCTACTGGGGATGATTTTCGGATTTTTGTTTTTGATAGGATTTAATTTAAGTGATTTTTTGCCTTCATTCCTAGGCGCAATTACACTTTATGTCATTTTCCGAGATTATTATCTTAAACTTACAGAGGAGAGAAAATGGAAACCTTGGCTGGCGATTGGTTTCTTGATGTTGCTTTCCCTTTTGGTTATAATCGTTCCGATTTATTACATAGCGGAGACTTTGGTGGTAAAACTGGCAAATTCCCGCGATTATATAGAGGTTGGCATAGAGCATATCAACAAAATCCATGAATATATAAAGGATAAAACAGGTTATGATATCATCCAATCCATTGATTTAAGGAAAGTAGGAGAATGGGTGACTGTTTATACATCATCTTTATTGAATACGACGGTGGATATCGTTACTACGGTCGTTACGGCGTATTTTATTCTATATTTTATGCTGGTCAATTCTCGAGCGATGGAAAGAGCTTTGGAAAAGGCTGTTCCACTGAAAAAATCTAATATCAATAAGATAGGTGAGCGTTTCCGAAAACTTATCATTGCCAATGTGGTGGGAATTCCTGTGGTGGCTATTGGACAGGGGCTCACAGTTTTCATAGGGTATCTCATTTTTGGAGTCTCTAGTCCGTTTTTCTTATTTATTTTAACGGCTATGGCATCACTTATCCCTATTGTAGGAGGCGCGATTGCCTATGTTCCAGTGTCACTTATGCTGTTGGCAAGCCAAAATCCAGTAGGAGCGGCGGGAGTTTTATTCTTTGGGTTTCTTTCTGCGGGAGTGGATAATATACTGAGATTCACATTCTTGAAAAGAATAGAAAACATCCATCCGCTGAATTCTGTATTTGGGATTATTTTAGGTTTGAAGGTTTTTGGCTTTATTGGGTTGATTTTTGGACCAATATTGATTTCCATTACTATATTGTTGATTCAAGTTTATCATGACGAATTTTCTGAAAATGATAAAAAAGAAGAAAATGACACAGATGAGACTGAAGAAATTTCTGAAAACATGTCTACGGTAAAGTCCTAAAACAGGCATTTTTGAAAGATTGATATTTTAAAATGTAAAATTTTAACGATTTGTTAATTTTAGTAAAAAAAATAACCGTAAATTTGCGATATTTAAAATTTAGAAAACCAAAAAATTTTATGAAGACAAACTTTTTAAGGAGATCTGCGATAGCAGCATTGACTTTAACAACGGCAAGTTTTTATTTTGCACAAGAGGAAAAACAAGGTTCAGAAAAGAACATTGATGAAGTAGTTCTTGTGGGAGTAGCAGACATTGCAAAAGACAGAAAGACACCAGTAGCTGTATCTACTGTGAAATCTGCTCAAATCATTGAGAGATTAGGAAATCAGGAATTGACAGAAGTTCTTAACACTACACCATCTGTGTATGCAACTAAGTCTGGTGGTGGTTTCGGAGATGGAGGAATCACAATGCGTGGTTTCGAATCTAGAAATATCGCTGTGATGGTAAATGGTATGCCAGTGAATGATATGGAAGGAGGAGCTGTGTATTTTTCTAACTGGACAGGCCTTTCAGATGTTACAAGTACCATTCAGGTTCAGAGAGGTTTGGGCTCTTCTAAATTAGCGATTGCTTCTGTAGGGGGAACTATGAACTTCATTACGCGTGCAGCAGACATGAAAAAAGGAGGAGTTGTAAGAATAGGAGTTGCAAATAATGACTATCACAAGGCTTCTTTCACATATAATACAGGAAAATCTAAAAACGGCTGGTCTACCTCTTTCTTAATGAGTAGAACAGCCGGTTCTTATTATGTAAGAAATACTGACTTCGAATCTTATGCATACTATTTTGCTTTAGGATTTGAGCCAAATAAAAAACATAACTTCCAGTTTACAATAACATCTTCTCCTCAGTGGCATGACCAAAGAAGTTATACAAGCAGAATACAAGATTATATAGATTATAATCCAGATAGAGATGGAAACCCATACAGACAGTATAACCCAGATTTTGGATACTATACAGATGCATCAGGAAGAAGAATAGCTTTGTCTAACAAATCTAACTTCTACGCAAAACCAGTAATGATGCTCAACTGGGATTGGAACATTACTCCAAAATCTAAATTGAGCACTGTATTATACGCTTCTAATGGTAGAGGTGGTGGAACTGGAGATATAGGAAGAGTAGGAGGTAAAGGAATTACTCATGCTTCTTTCAAAGATGCTGATGGTTATATAAACTATGATGCTATCTTCGCGGCAAACGCAGCAGTAGATGCTAATACAGCAGCAGCGAGATCTACTCTTGTAAGAAGAGCGTCTATGAACTCTCACAACTGGTATGGTATTTTAGCAAATTTCCAGCATAAAATAAATGACAATTGGAATTTTTCCATAGGAACGGATGATAGATACTACTATGGATATCACTATCAGGTGCTTACTCATTTATATGGTGCTAATGGTTATAAAGATAGTTCAAACCGAAACACTCCAGCGAAAGTAGTTTCAAGAGTACATGATTATAAAAACCTTTCATGGAATCCTTTTGGAGGAAAAACATTAGGACAAGAGGAACACATAGGATATAGCAATGACGGAGAAGTGCTTTGGTATAGTGGTTTTGGACAGGTAGAATTTACTAAAAATAATTTTTCTGCATTCGTACAAGGATCTATTTCTAATCAAGCTTATAGAAGAATTGACAATTTTGTTGTAGATGGAGTAACAGTTCAACAAGGACAAGTTGTTAATGGAAAAACAAGCTTTAAAAACCTTATAGGATATAATGTAAAAGGGGGAGCTAATTATAATATTAACAAAAACCATAATGTTTTCGCGAATGTAGGTTTTTATAGCAAGCAGCCATTTATGAATGCGGTATATCCGAATAACCAGCAGGTAGTAAACCCTAACTTGACAAACGAGAAAATATTCTCTGCAGAAGTAGGATATGGTTTCAGATCTCCTAAATTCAATGCTAACCTTAACCTATACAGAACAGAATGGAAAGATAGATGGATGAGAATAGGAAATCAGACATTTGGTTCTGTGAGAGGTTACTCTGAAATCAATGGAATTACCCAGGTTCATATGGGGGTAGAAGTAGACGCTACATATAAACCAGTGAAATTCATAGAATTCCAAGGGATGTTCTCTTATGGAGACTATAAATATAGAGGAAATGCCATAGGAACAAATTTTGATGAAAGTAATGTTCCTATTCCTGGATCAGAAAGAACAACTTTATATTTAGATAAAGTAAAAGTAGGAGGAAGCGGAAACAGTAGTATTCCTCAGCTTACAGCATCTTTAGGAACTACTATCAGACCGATAAGTGACCTGAGCATCTATGGAACTTGGAGATTTGTTGGAAATCTTTATTCAGCTGTTAATACTGCTGACTACAGAACAGCAGCAAGACAGGATAAAGGAGCTCTTAGATTGCCAGATTACAATCTCTTAGACTTGGGTGTTTCATATAAACTAAGACTAAGAGAGCCTTCTCAGTACTTTACTTTTGGAGCGAATGTTTATAATGTAATAGATACTTACTACATTTCTGATGCTTCTACAAGTCTTCGTGATGGAGATCCTGATGCAACAGGGATTAAGTACAAAGGAATAGATACAGGAAACAAAGTATTCTTCGGAGCGGGAAGGACTTGGTCTGCTAGTGTAGCATTCAACTTCTAGTAAAAAACCAAGAATATAATAAATAGAAATCCTAACTTTTTAGTTAGGATTTTTTTATATTTGCGTTTATAATTTAGAATAAAATGGAGGATTTATTTAATAGTGTATATAGCACACACAAGGGAATTTCTTTTTCTACAGTGGTCGTTTTCGGAGCATTTATTTTTCTATTATTACAAGTACATCTTAGTTATAAAGGTGCAATTTCAGAAGTTTTGAGAAAAACAGGCTTTTTTTCGATGATGTTATTATACATACAAGGAATATTGGGTGTCTTTTTAGGAGTTTATTCACTAGAATTCTCGGAGGCTTCAGGATTTTCTTCGTTTTTTAAGCTTTTTGAGTATGGAATAATTATTTTGATCTGTGCTGGAATGATAACATATGTATATACATACCTAAAAAAGCATCAAAAACTAAACCTAAAAATAGTTATCATTGCATTGGCAGCAGCATTACTTTTTGAGTATGCATATCCTTGGAGGCTTATTTTTGGTTAATTAAAATTGAACTTACTCATATGAAAATTGCGGTAGTGGGTGCTACAGGAATGGTAGGACAAATCATGCTGAAAGTTTTGGAAGAAAGGAATTTTCCCGTGAAGGAAATTATTCCAGTGGCTTCGGAAAAATCTGTTGGAAAAAAAATTAGTTTTAAAGGCAAAGAATACTCGGTTGTGTCCATGCAGGATGCCATCGATATGAAGCCAGAGATAGCACTGTTTTCAGCTGGTGGAGGAACTTCTCTGGAGTTTGCACCGAAATTTGCAGAGGCCGGAACTACGGTGATTGATAATTCTTCGGCTTGGAGGATGGATGTTACTAAAAAACTGGTTGTTCCAGAGATAAATGCCGATGTTCTGACCCAAGAAGACAAAATCATTGCAAATCCTAACTGCTCTACGATTCAGCTGGTAATGATTCTAAATCCACTGCACAAAAAATACGGACTGAAAAGAGTAGTAGTGTCTACATATCAGTCAGTTACAGGAACGGGTAAGGCGGCAGTAGACCAGCTCAACCAAGAAATAAAAGGCGAGGA
>CALHQK010000071.1 GCA_938037185.1 uncultured Riemerella sp. | reverse complement strand
TAATTGAATAGACAAAGATAGTGATTTATAGACAAAAAATAAAATTCTAAAAAAATTTAATGATTTTTTAATTTTCTGCCTAGTAAAAAAGTCGTATAAATACGGCTTCTGCTTTTATTCATTTAGATATTCTTTCTTTATTTTCAGAATTTTAGATTCCAGTTCCTTTTTCTTTTCTTCATCGATTATTCCTTTTTCTAAATCAAAATTTTCAGAAAAATTCGGAAGAGAAAAATCCTCTATCACATTTCCTCCATTGTATGGGAATCTTGCTTTCGCGGTTTCCAAGATTGTAAGACCTCCTCTAGGACCTGGAGCTGTAGCAGTGAGGAAAACTTTTTTATCACCAAAAGCATTTCTGTTTGGAATTCGTGATATCCAGTCAAAAATATTTTTGAAAGCTGTAGAATAAGAGCCGTTATATTCCGCCAAGGAAATAATAAGCAAATCCGCTCCATCTATCTTCGTCGCAAAATCTTCTGCTAGTTTAGGGATGCCACCGCTCACCTCTCTGTCTATGCTGTAAATAGGCATTTCGTAGTCGTTAATGTCAAGAAGTTCTACATCATGCCCTTCAAATTTACTTGAAATATAAGAAACCAACTGTTTATTGATAGAGTTGGAATGATTACTCGCTGCAAATGCTAATATTTTCATATTTTTAATTTTAAAATTTATGAAGCAAAAGTATAGGTTTTAATTTTATTGAAAATTGATTTATGTTAATAAAGACAAAAGACCATCAAAAATTGACAGCCTTTTGTTTTAAACTTATGAAAAGATTATTTTATTCTTCATCTTCATCGTCTGCTCCTGCAGCACCTGCGTTTTTCATCGCATTTCTAGACATCTTCACAGCTGCGATTACAGCATTGTCTGGATGTAAGAATGTGTACGCATCATTTTTGATGTCTCCCACATAAATTTTGTTACCAATTTTAAGTGGAGTCACATCTACCACGATTTCATCTGGTAAATTAGCAGGAACTGCTTTTAATTTCAGTTTTCTGAATGATTGTCTAAGAACACCACCCGCTACAACACCTTTAGCACGACCTGTAATTTTCACAGGAACTTCCATTACTACTGGCTTGTCAGCACTCAATTGGTAGAAATCCACATGCAGGATTCTATCTGTAATTGGGTGAAACTGAATGTCTTGTAATACTGCTGGAATAGTCTGTCCACCTACCTCAATAGATACCGTGTGTGCCTCAGGAGTGTAAACCAAGTTTTTGAAAGATTTCTCTTCTGTAGAGAAATGCAATGGTTCTTTACCTCCATAAACAACACAAGGAACTAATTCAGCATCGCGTAGAGCTTTTGTAGATTTTTTACCCACGCTTTCTCTTTTCTGTCCTTGAATTGTAATAGATTTCATTTTATAAAAAATTTAATTATTTTAAAATATAAACTTGTCATTGATGGATTTCTTGTTATGAACAAGATTCATCACATCAGCAAATAACGGGGCGCAAGATAGCACTTTTATTTTAGATGACAAATTATTTTTGAGAGGAATTGAATCTGTGATGATAATTTCCTGCAATTTAGACTTCTCTATATTCTCATAAGCCTTCCCAGAAAGCACTCCGTGAGTAGCAATAGCCCTTACACTTTTTGCTCCTTTTTCCATAATAATATCTGCGGCTTTGCATAGAGTTCCTGCCGTATCTACGATGTCATCTATAAGAATTACATTCTTGTTTTCTACATTTCCGATGAGTGTCATCTCTGCAATTTCATTTGCTTTTTTTCTTTCTTTGTAGCAGATTGCGATATCCGCACCTAAATGATTAGCATAGTTTTTTGCTCTTTTCGCTCCTCCCATATCAGGCGAGGCTATGGTCAAATTATCCAAATTCAAAGAGTTAATATACTCTACAAAAATAGCAGATGCATAAAGATGGTCTACTGGAATTTCAAAAAAACCCTGAATCTGGTCTGCATGGAGGTCCATGGTCATCACTCTCGTTGCTCCCGCTGTTGTCAGAAGATTTGCAACTAATTTTGCACCTATCGGAGCTCTTGGTTTGTCTTTTCTGTCCTGCCTTGCAAGTCCAAAATACGGAAGAACCACCGTAATATTCTTCGCTGAAGCTCTTTTAGCCGCATCTATCATAAGAAGAAGCTCTAAAAGATTGTCCGCTGGCGGAAATGTAGAACCAATTAAAAAGACCCTTCCTCCCCTTACAGATTGGTCTAAAACAGGTTCAAATTCTCCATCGCTAAATTCTTGAAAATTAATTTTTCCTAATTCCTGCCCATAATGAAAAGCAATTTTTTCTGCTAAATCTTTGCTGGTTCTTGTGCTAAATAAATAGCTCGCCTGATGAGATGACATTTTTATATAGTTTTTTTGAGTTTGCAAATTTAAAAAATAAAACCACTTGAAAAAACAAGTGGCTTTAAATTTTAAGGGAATTTTATCCCTGAATAGTTATTAGGATTTACCTGTGGTAGTGTAGATTTATATTTAGCATTGATAGCTTTGATAAATTCATTCGCGATTACCGCATACCCTCTTCCCGTAAGGTGTACGCCATCCAATGAAAACGACCCTCCTGTAACGAATGCAGTGGAATAAGTTACTCCATTATACTGAATTCCAGAGTTTTTACCCAGTTCTATCATTTTAGCATTAGCATCTACAAAAGCCAATCCATAGACCTCTGCTAAAGCTTTTATATGTGTATTGTAAGCATCTGTAGCTCTTTGAATTTCTGATACTTCTGATTTTGTCAGTACATATTTATCTTCCAAAGGATAAGTAATTCCCTGCTTATTAAATGGCGCTGGAACACCGGTTACATCTGTATTGATAACAGATTTTGTAGACAATAATATCAAATCTTCACTTGTAGCGTGGCGAGCCTGTCCATAAGTAGCCCCAATAAAAGAAGCCAAAGCAGCAGGAACTCCGTTACTTGTCAAAACTGATGTGATTTGAGCTGATAAATTAGTCAAAGTTTCATCTTTTATCAATAATGGGTTTTGCCCAACTACCAAAGTTTTCAATCTATCTCCTTGCCCCAAAGCAGTCAAAATAGGTTTTAATCTTCCTACCAACTGAGCATTCAAAGTAGCAGCATAAGCTTCATTCAATGGAACAGCATTATACGGAATCGTTGTAAAGAAAGGAATAGAAGTCACATTCGGGATGTTTGCTATCACTCCTTTAGTTGCGCCCACTGATATCATCCCCTCCAAAACAGTTCTGATAGACCCTGCTAAAACATTAGGGTCGGTAATATCATTAGAAGAATATGTTCTTGGATTGGTATTTCCTGTTTGGTTCGTTCCTACCCCTCCTGAAGTCGCATAAGAAAGCACATCATTATTCCCTATCCAAAGAGAGAAAAATGTAGGATTCTGAGCCTTAGCATCCTCCAAAACACTCGTAGTAGAAGATGATGCAAATCTTACAAAATACGGATTTGCTGTTCCAGAAGGCAATCCTGCAGCATTACCATAACCATTGGCAACCAAGTGGTAAGACTTAGCACCAGGCACTCCCATATTATTGTATATTCCTGTTAATCTGTCTAATGCACTAACGGCCGTAGAATAAACTGGTGACAGTGCTCCATTTACTACTTGAAGAGTTAATTTTCCTCTAAAACCTGGCACATTGGTAAAACCACCGATGTTATCTGGTACCAAAGGCTGAGTAAAAGTTCCTCCTCCCGCTCTCTGCATTTGTCCAGCAATCATTGCAGGGTAAGATTCCCGCTGTCCATCAGCGTATAATGCTCCGTCTCTATACCCAGAAGTCAAAGAGTTCCCAAGAGCCACATATTTACTAAAATCTGCTTCTCCGCTAGTTACTTGTATTTTAGACATATCTGTCTCAAAATCTGTCTTACAACTTGTGACAGACAAAAGAGAAACAACTGCTAATGATGATATAATTATTTTTTTCATGATTTCAAATTAAAAAGGGTTATAAGATAATCCAAGTCCGAAATAAAAGGCTTTTCCTTTTGCCTGTCCATAGAAGCCGAGGTAATCATTCTTAACAGCTCTGCTTCTCATCAAAGCATAAGCGCCAGAAACATCTACATTGAATTTATTAAATTTAAACCCAAGACCTCCTGTAATTACATTATTGTCAAAAGATGGCGTTTCTGGGATAAAATCCTTATCTCTATAGGGTGACTCATCAAAATAATAACCCAATCTTGCCGCTATTCTGTCTGTTACCATGTATTGTGTTCCAAATCTTAGTGAAATACTATTTTTAAAGTTTTTCGGAACAACAGAAATCGTTCTATCCGCTTGGTTTCCAGCCTTTGCATTTTCAAAATCAATCACAAGCCTATTGTAAGTATCCCAGCCATGATAGTTGAAATCCGCCGAAACCTGCCATTTTGGAGTAAGCTTGTAAGTCGCCCCTACCGTGTATTCTTCTACCAGCGGAAGGGTTGCAGAGAATTTATCCTTTCCTCCACTCGTCGCCGAAAGCCCCAAATTAGTATACAACGCAGGCGAAACATTGAATGTTGCCACTCCATTTTTAGCCTTCATATCAACTGGAGAACGATAAGCAACACTTACATCCAGCTTATCATTAGGCTGAAAATAAAAACCAAAGGAAAAACCTTGTCCTGTTGCTTTTTTGTCATTTAAATTTAATGTTCCTCCAACCTGATTGATGGTTTTATCCCAGTCTACAGAGCCTCTTGCGTAGATATAGCTCCCTCCGAGAGACACCCAGTCAGCCAGTTTAAACGAAACTATCGGCTGGAAGAAATAGCTCTTCAAAGACATTTTTTGTACAATTTCTTCTCCTGCCCAGTCTTCTCCCCAATCAATGGTACTTCCGAACGGCGTTGTAAAACTGAAGCCCACCGCAACATCTTTGGTTATTTTATAAGACACTGCCGCATAGATTGGCGTTCCCAGCGGACTATTCGTACTCGCCGAATATAAAGTGCTTGGATTTTGATAAGAAATTTTAGTACCAACTCCGAATCCGCCCGCAGCAATACTCAGTTTGCTCGGAATAAAGGAAATCCCCGCTGGATTAAAAAACGCTACACTCGCATCTTGTGCATGGGCGCTGGTGTGTGCCATCGCCAATTGTTTTACCCCTTGAAGAGACACTCTAAATCCGCCTGCATAGACCGTCGCTCCTGCAAATAGAGCAATGGGTATTAAAAGTTTTTTCATTTTTTGATTTAATTCTAAATTTTGATGCGCAAATATAGAGTTTATTTTAAATTTTTGAATAAAAAAATTAAACATATTTAAAATTATTTTACATGTTTAATTTTTATTTTAACCAATAAATTACAAATTTACAAAAGATTAATAAGTACTTTTTGGGCTAAAATTTTATCATTGTTTAAAATTAAACAAAACGAGAAATACGGAGGTTTTTTATCGGTTTATCAGAAAATCTTTATCTTTGGTTCTCAAATAGATTAGAAATGCCTGATTTTTTGCATCCAGATAAAGAGAATTTCTCCTCCGAAGAACTTTCACAAGAGGAAAAAATCCGTCCGCAGAGCTTCAAAGATTTTGCAGGACAGAGAAAAACACTAGACAACCTAGAAGTGTTCGTTGCCGCCGCCAAAAACAGAGGAACAGCATTAGACCACACGCTTCTGCACGGGCCTCCTGGGCTTGGGAAGACCACACTTTCGCATATCATTGCCAATGAACTGGGCGTAAACTGCAAAGTGACCTCTGGTCCTGTGCTGGACAAACCTGGCAGTCTGGCAGGAATCCTGACCAATTTAGAGGAAAATGATGTTCTTTTCATCGATGAAATCCATCGTCTATCGCCTATTGTAGAGGAATATCTATATTCTGCGATGGAAGATTTTAAAATCGACATTATGCTCGAAACAGGCCCTAATGCTCGTTCTGTTCAGATTGGGCTAAATCCATTTACCCTAATCGGAGCGACGACCCGAAGTGGAATGCTTACCAAACCTATGCTGGCGAGATTCGGGATTCAGAGCCGATTGGAATACTATAATGTAGAGCTTTTGGGAGTGATTATCGAACGAAGTGCGAGGGTTTTGGGTGTTCCCATTTATGAAGATGCCGCCCTTGAAATCGCGCGAAGAAGCCGAGGAACACCAAGAATAGCCAATGCTCTGCTCCGCCGAGTGAGAGATTTTGCGGAGATAAAAGGCAATGGAGAGATTGTCCTTAACATCGCTAAATTTGCACTAAACTCGCTCAATGTCGATGAATATGGACTTGATGATATGGACAATAAAATCATGCGAGTAATGATAGAAAATTTCAAAGGAAAACCCGTGGGAATATCCGCGCTGGCAACTTCTATCGGAGAAAATGCCGAAACCTTGGAAGAGGTATATGAACCCTACCTCATTCAGGAAGGCTTCATCATCCGAACACCGAGAGGAAGGGAAGTTACCGAAAAAGCCTACCGACATCTGGGCATATCCCAGCCAAAAAATTTAGGTGAACTTTTTTAACCAATATATTAAATATGAAACATTTACTAATTCTTGCCCTACTCTGCGGAGGGACAGCACAAAGCCAAATCAAAAATTTTTATCCTAAAAAAGTAGTAAAACCTGACCTCAGCGCAAAAAGAGAAAAGGAAATCAACCGACAAAATGAACTTTTACAAAAGAAAGCTCCCACAGCTTCAGAACAAAAAGAACTAAATATCCTCCTTGAAAAATACGGCGAAGTAGTGGAAAACGCTTGGGATATCATTGATGGTGGGTGCAGCTGGTACTGCGGAGGTGGAAATTACAAAATAAAGGCTTCATCATCACTTGGAGATTCTTACAAAGCTGAATTTGCAAATGATTTAAGCTACAAAACCGCTTGGGTAGAAGGCAAAAAAGATGAGGGCATCGGCGAATATTTGGAATATTATTTCAAAAATGACAGCCCTAGGATTACGGAAATTATTATTTCTAATGGATATATGAAATCCGAAGAAACATGGAAAAATAACAACCGTGTAAAGAAATTAAAACTCTATGTAAACGGCGTTCCTTTCGGAATTTTAAATTTAAAAGACAGCCGAACAGATCAATATTTCTCAGTGGAAACACTTGGGCACAATAAAAACGGAACGGATTTAATTTTAAAATTTGAAATATTAGAAGTCTACAAAAGAAGAAAATATAATGACACTGCTATTACAGAAATATATTTTGATGGGATAGATGTACACTAGCTCATTAAATTTTAGAATTGTTAAATTTGACTAATTTTTATTCCTATTCAATAACCATAAATTAAAAATAATGAAACTATACCCTATACAATGCGGAAAGTTTAAATTAGATGGCGGAGCAATGTTCGGACTCGTGCCTAAATCCATCTGGGAAAGAACCAATCCTGCCGATGAAAAAAATCTGGTAGAGCTGGGAACCCGCTCATTACTAATAGAAGACGGCAAAAAACTCATTCTGGTAGACTGCGGACTAGGAAACAAACAGGATGAGAAATTCTTTGGGCATTATTCTCTTTTCGGAGATGATTCTTTGGATAAAAGTTTAAAAAAATATGGTTTCGTAAGAGAGGACATTACTGATGTGTTTCTTACTCACCTCCATTTTGACCACTGCGGCGGAGCTATAGAGTGGAATGATGAACGCAGTGGATACCGCCCAGCGTTTAAGAATGCGCAGTTCTGGACTAATGAAAATCATTGGAACTGGGCAGTAAATCCCAACCCAAGAGAAAAAGCAAGTTTCCTGAAAGAAAACATCCTACCGATGCAGGAAAGCGGTCAGCTCAATTTTCTTCCCCTGCCTGTAACGGGCAGCTATGGTTTTGCCCCAGATTTAAAAATGGATGTGATTTTCGTGGATGGACACACAGAAAAACAAATGCTTCCCGTTCTGCAATACCAAGAAAAAACGGTGGTTTTTGCTGCAGACCTCATCCCTACCGCAGGACACATCCCGCTTATCTATGTGCCGAGCTACGATGTCCGCCCGCTCATCACGGTAGAGGAAAAAGCAAAATTCCTGAAACAATGCGTAGACAATGAATACCTGCTGTTTCTAGAACACGACACCCAGCACGAACTTGCTTCTCTGAAAATGACAGAAAAAGGCGTAAGGCTGGACGAAACTTTCAGCATGAATGAAGTCTTTGGGTACTAATTTTTAACAAAAATGAAGATTATGCCTAAGCTCATCGGTCTGACAGGAGGCATCGGCTCCGGAAAAACAACCGCCGCGAAAATAATAGAAGAAGCTGGTTTCCCAGTCTATTATTCTGACATCAGGGCGAAAAAAATTGTGAATGAAAACGCCGAGCTGAAACAAAAAATCATAGCCGCTTTCGGTACAGAAGCCTATGATGAAAACGGATGCTACAACAGAAAATGGATAGCAGAACAGGTTTTCTGCAATGATGAAAAACTCAGCCTCCTAAACTCCCTCATCCACCCTGCCGTGAAGGAAGATTTTGAGAAATGGCTCGCCCAGCAGAATACCAAAACAGTGTTTAAGGAAACGGCTCTTCTGTTTGAACTCGGGCTCAATGAAGAATGCTGGAAAACCATCCTCATCACAGCGGAAGAGAACCAAAGAATAAAACGGGTGATGGACAGAGACGGGAGAACCTACCGGCAGGTAAAAGAAATCATAGACAAGCAGATGCCGGAAACCGAAAAAATAAAACTGGCCGATTTCATCATCATTAATAACGGAAATTTAGAAAACCTAACCGCCGAGATTCGGGAGGTTTTAGCAAAAATAGAAACACTATAAATCTACAAAATGAAATACCACACAAGAAAATGGGTAAAACCCGGTGACCTGAACCCCAACCACTCGCTCTTCGGGGGCAGACTTTTGGAATGGATAGATGAGGAGGCGGCACTATACGCCATTATGCAGCTGGACAACCCGCGGGTGGTCACGAAATCTATGTCGGAAATCAACTTTGTGAGTTCCGCCAGACAGGGAGACATCATAGAAATAGGAATAGAGGCCGTGAAATTCGGGCATACCTCCCTCACGCTCCGCTGCAAAGTCCGAAACACGATGACCTGCCACACCATCATCACCATTGATAAAATTACCATGGTTGCTCTGGATGAAAACGGCCACCCTACCCGCCACGGCAAGACAGAAGAGAGCGATACTTCCGATAAATGCACCATCGATTTGGGCTAATGTTCCCCAAAAACTAAAAACAAAACAGAAGGCTCATCATTTGGAAAGTATTTTGTGAAAGACCTTCCGCAGGGACAAAAAATGGGCTATCTTCTACAAAAGCTAAAATATCGGGCTGGTTTTCTTTGGTAATTTTCATTAAAAATTAAAAAAAGTTTTGCTCAGCAGATTTTCTGACGACAAGAATTAATTTTTTTTCAGCTCGGCAGATTTTCTGACAACGAAAAATAAAAAATTTTTGCTCAGCAGAATTTCTGACGACAAGAATTAAATTTTTTTCAGCTCGGCAGATTTTCTGACAACGAAAAATAAAAAATTTTTACTCAGCAGAATTTCTGACAACAAGAATTAATTTTTTTTCAGCTCGGCAGAAATTCTGGCGGCGGAAAAGAAAAAATAATCAACTCAAAAAGGGAAACAGCCAAGCTCCTTTGGAACAGCAGAATAGAAATTTGAACCAAAAACAAAAACCCCGCTCGGTGGAGCAGGGTTTTTCATTAAATAAATTATTGTTTCGAAGCAAATTCATCTTTGAAATCGGCATTTGCCTCATAGTCTGCGACCATTTCTTTGGCATAATCTATTTTTTCTCCTTTGCTAAACCTTCTTTCGAGGCTGTCAAAGATAGAATACACCACAGGAATCACTATCAGTGTAAGGAATAGTGAGGACATCAGACCTCCGATGATTACTATCGCTACACCTCGGTTCATGTCTGCACCATCTCCAGATGCTATCGCAATAGGTATCATCCCTGCTACCATGGCGATGGTGGTCATCAGGATGGGACGAAGACGAGCTTGGTTGGCTGCTACTAGAGCATCAAAGGTGCTGTCTCCTAATGCCTTCCTATTGTTTGCGAAATCCACAAGCATGATGGCGTTTTTCGCAACGAGACCGATGAGCATGATAATCCCCAAGATAGTGAAGACATTCAGCGTCTGGTTCGTGAGTGCCATTAGGAGTAAAGCCCCAATGAACGAAAGCGGAACAGAGAAAATCACGATGAACGGCGTAGCAAAGCTGTCATACAGAGCCACCATCACCAAATACATAAGGACAATAGCTGCTAACAATGCAAATCCTAATGTACCGAAACCTTCTGATTGGTTTTCCATGTTACCTCCCCATCTATATTCTACACCTGCTTTTCTCTGGATTTTAGAGAACTGCTGTTCCCATTCAGCTGCGATAGTCCCCGAAGGTCTTCCGATAGCTTTTGCTTGGACAGATACAGAGGGTGTTTTGTCTCTTCTCTCTAATAGTGAAGGTCCAGAACCATAGCTGATGTCAGCAAACTGCTCCAAACGAACCACTTGTCCAGTAGCACTTACGAATTTCAAGTTTTTAACATCATCTATGGAAGCTCTCCCGATTTCATCATATCTGATGTTGATATCATATTCATATTCTCCAGCACGATATTTAGAATCTGTGTTTCCAGAGAAAGCGATCTGCATTGTTTGTCCTACAGAAGCAATGTTCAGCCCGAGAGAAGTCATTTTTTCTCTATCTACTTTTACATTGATTTCTGGGTTACCATCTTCGGAGGAAAGTTTCACCTCAGAAGCTCCTGGGATTTTTTCCAGTTGTTTCGCTGCTTGTTTTGCAAATTCCAAGGCATCGTTTAGGTCAGTTGCTGTTACAGTCAGGTTAATAGGTGACTGCTCTGCTCCGATGAGTCCCATCTGAACGATTTTTATTTTTGCTCCGATGATTTTTTTCTCCAATTCTCTTTTTAGTTTAGCTGAATAAATGTCCGAACTTTCTTTGACACTGCCATCTTTTTTCAAGAAAACTTGGATTTGGGATTTGTATTTTGTTCCAGAAGTGGAAGCCATCCCGTCATCTGCTTGTCCCACCGTAGTGATGATTTTTTCTACATCAGGAATAGCGCTAATGTATTGCTCCGCCTGCTGAGTGAGTTTATTGGTTTTCTCAATGGAGGCATCTTTTTCTAATTCAAACTGAACCAAAAACTCGCCTTTGTCACTTTTCGGGAAGAAATCTGCTCCGATGTAGCCCATAGAGAATAGTCCGATAGTAGAAACAATGAACAGAACCAAAGTAACGCCCAGTGTTATTAACTTTGTTTTTACTGATTGTAATGCCCATTTTAGCAAATTACCAATGCTTTGGGTAAAGTTGTTCAGCATGTTTTCAAAACCGAAAATCATTTTTCCGAAGAAAGAATTTTCGTTGATATGTTCTAGTTTTCCTACTCTAGAGAACAGCCAAGGCACGATAGTAAAGGATACCAATAGGGAGAGCATTGTAGAAATCATTACCGTAACGCAGAACTGCACCAAGATATCCGCTACAAGTCCCGTAGCCATAGCAATCGGAAGGAATACCACCACGATGACCAAAGTAATCGCCGTAACGGTAAATCCAATCTCAGAAGCTCCATCATAAGCTGCACGAACTTTGTTTTTACCCATCTCCATATGGCGGTGAATGTTCTCAATAACCACGATGGCATCATCCACCAAGATACCTACCACTAGTGAAAGCCCAAGCAAGGACATCAGGTTCAGCGTGTATCCCATGAAATACAATCCGATGAAAGTAGCAATCAACGAAAGAGGAATCGCCACCATCGTAATCACTGCGTTTCTCAAACTATGTAGGAAGAAAAGCATGATAAATCCTACCAAAGCGATAGCCAAGAACAAGTCAAAAATCACATTATTCGCGGCATTCAGCGTGTAGTCTGTAGTGTCATTCGCTATTTCTAATTTTATTCCTTGTTTTTCGTAGTCTTTTTCTACGGTTTTTATAGTGTTTTTTATCGCTTCACTTACCTCTACGGCATTGGCATCAGACTGCTTGGTAACCTGTAATAGAATGGTGTTTTTTTGGTTAATTCTCGCGATTTTTTCTACATCTTTCTCGCCATCTTGTATGTCTGCAATATCTCCAAGGCGAATCATCATTCCAGAAGGTGTAGTTATAGGCAGTCTTCTCATTTCTTCTACAGAACCTATTTTACCCATTAGACGGATGATGGTCTGTTTTTCTCTCGTTTTGGCGTTTCCTGTTGGGAAGTCTAAGTTGGATGCTGCGATAACCTGCTGAACCTGAGCGATAGATAGTCCGTAACCTTCTAATTTTTCAGGGTGAATGTTCACTTGGATTTCTTTCTCCTGACCACCTACCATGGTCACCTGCGCAACTCCTTTTACACGAGAAAAAATAGGCTGGATTTTTTTGTCCAAAAGGTCATAGAGTTCTTTTTCAGACATTTTGGAAGTTACTGAAAGTTTCATAATCGGTACATCATCCAGTGAAAATTTATTCAAAGATGGTGTTTTGGCATCATCTGGCAGCTGGCTGACAATGGCGTTTATTTTCCTTTGGGCATCGGTCATTAGGAAGTTTACATCCGCTCCTGTATTTAGGGTAATGACCACCAGTGACAAACTCTCAAAGGATTTAGCTTCTATTTTTTTTACATTTTCCATAGAAGATACCGCATTCTCTATTTTTTTTGTTACGGTATTTTCCACCTCAGAAGGCGAGGCACCAGGATAAACTGTCTGCACAGTGATGGTGTTGGTCTCCATTTTTGGGATAAGCTCATAGCCGAGAAGGCTGTAAGAGAAAATCCCTCCCAAGGTAAGGATGATAAAGAGAACGAGAATGATACTCGGACGCTTTATGGATATTTCAGGTAAATTCATAATTTTCTAATTTATTTGATGATTTCTACTGGAGTTTGGTCAGAAAGATTCACTTGTCCAGTGGTTACTACTTGGTCGCCTTTGGATAGTCCAGAAAGCACTTCTATATAATCTCCGAAGTTTCTTCCTGAGGAGATAGTTTTCAGCTCTGCTTTTCCGTTTTTGATGACATAAACTTGGTTAGAACTCACACTTCCCACAAAGGCTGTTCTTGGCACGGTTAAAACTTGGCTGTTTCCTTTCTCTCCGAAATATGCCGTTCCATACATTCCTGCTTTTAGGGTGTTATTGGTATTGTTTTTAATTTCCACTTCTACTGGGAAGTTTAGGCTGGCATCGGCTTTTGGAGCAACGAAGGTAACCACTCCAGAATATTTTTCATCTGGATAAACCGAAGAAGAAACCTCCACAGTCTGTCCTACTTTCACAGAACCGATGTGTTTTTCATCTACTTTTACCTCTAATTTAAGCGTGCCGATGTTCACAATTTCAAACAAAGCCTGCCCTGGCGAAACGAAAGAACCTGGCTCTATATTTTTCTTGTTAATAATCCCTGAAAACGAAGCTCTTACATTCACATCAGAAGCGCTAAGCTGTGCGCTTTGAAGGCTGTTTTTAGCAGTTTGCGCTTGGAGGCGAACTTGGTCTAGCTGCTGCTTGGTCACACCTCCTGAGGCGTAATCGCTTTCGAAACGCTTCACTTCGGCTAGG
>CALHQK010000070.1 GCA_938037185.1 uncultured Riemerella sp. | reverse complement strand
TGCCAATGGTAGAGTTTAGAGCGGGTAACTGCCTGTTAATGTTAGTGATATCCACGGTGTCTCCATCTACAATGGTCAAATTTCCGATTCCAGAACGCACCAGAAATTCTGCAGCGAAAGACCCTACGCCTCCAAGTCCAACTATCAGGATATTAGCACTTTGCAGTCTTTTTATTCCTTCTTCTTTTATCAAAAGTTCGGTTCTTTCTAACCATTCTTTCTGCATGCTTTTAATCAAAATTTAAAGGTTGTAAATTTCGGGCTGATGTAAAAATCCGTATAAGCTCCTGATTTATCGAATGGTATCGTGATGGTATAAATTGCCTTACCAACTTCTTTTGAATTATTAGAAGAAAAATTCTCTTTATATTCAAACATCCGTAGTACTTCCTTTGGAGGAGTGTTCATTGTCATTAAATCCCAGCCAGCACCCCCTGTTGCGATAACTAATGCAGCACTGCCTAGTACCCGACCAATTTTCCCTGCGATGCGTCCCACTTTATTTTTTGTGCGGTAATATAGAGCACTGCTATCATTGGTAAGTTTGAGTTTGGTGGGATTGTTAATATTATCCGCGATAACGAAATCTGTCATTCTTTGAGTAATGAGATTATTCAGATAATCAGCAAAACGGTAACTACCACGCAGATTTATTTCTTTTCCATTAGGTGTATAAAATGTATAATACCGGCGGTTAAGAGCTTTATTCAGCCTTTGCTCTTCTTTAGTCATTGAAATAAATTCAAGGGCAGAGTGATACATTTTTGCAAACAAGTTTGTGTTTTTATTGCTGTAAAAGTATACGGTTACCTTTTGTAGATATTCGTTCTTTAAATCATCGGCTTGATAATTATTTAGTTTTAATTTAAAATCAAATAGATTTGGAATTTCTGCTAATTGTTCCAATAAATCAGTCACTATCTGGGCTTCGTTCTTTCGGTTTACTTCTTGAATCAATCTTATAGGAGTTTCTGCCTCCAGTTTTGTGGTAGGATTTTGATTATTTTTAAATTGTGTGATATTGATTTCTGTCCACAGAATAACAAAAATACTTTGGTCGGGCAAAGTTTCACTATAGATATCCTTATATTTGCTTTCTATTTTAGGGGAAAGAGAATTTACTTCTTTCTTTATTTTAGAATTATTTTTTGCGTCTTTATCGCCGTATACAATTACTCCATAAGCCTGTAAGGCAGCTTGTTCTAATGCAGTATTTATTGCGTTTTCCTTTGTTGTTGCTTTTGCAGAAACCAGAATACTGACAGTATCATCCTTAGCAAAACCAAAATTTATAAATAGTGAAAAGAACAATAAAATCAATCTATTTTTAATTGTTTTAAAGTTTTTATCCATTGTTTTAAAGTTTTTAGTAAGTCCAAAAGTAAATATTATTTTCAAATTTCTATTTTTTCTCCACCAAATTTTGGTTCTTTTCCAATGAGAAAATCCACGAAAACTTTAGTTCTTGCGAAATATTCTCTAAGCTTGGTTTTGATGCCTGCATACTTATTTACATCTTTTGCATTAAACCCAAAAGCCTGAATTCCAAACCTTTGAGCTAAATAAACCGCTCTTTCGTTATGAAACTTCTGGGAAATAATGATGTAGCTGTTTTGCCCAAAAATTTCTTTTGCCCTAACCACCGAATCCAAAGTCCTAAAACCCGCAAAATCCTCATAAATTTTATCCGCAGGAATGCCTCTGTTTATCAGTTCGTTTTTCATGTCTTCGGGTTCGTTGTAGTCCTTTCGGC
>CALHQK010000069.1 GCA_938037185.1 uncultured Riemerella sp. | reverse complement strand
GACAAATATCCAGCACCAATCGAGAAACAGCGGCAACCAGATACGGAAGGCTTACGCCTTTTTTCGGGCGGATAATCGCACAATGCCCGCTTAAAACAGCTCTGTCAATAGTCATCATGCCAATTTTCCCAATCGTACCCACGGTGCTGATGATAATATCGCCTTTTATTGCGATAGTAGGGTTTTTGATTTGTTCCTCAACCACAAAGCGTCTGCATTGGATTTGACCTTTAACAATATCCGAAGCCCCTGTGATGTAGGGCGTTCCGTTTCCTTGTTCATTGGTTTTGCTTTTGTCTATGTTTTTCCCTGTTAATATTTCCGTGCAGTCCGAAAGTTTGGTTATAATATTAAGTTTATTCATACTTTATTATTTTTGCTCCGCCCGATGGCTCGAACATCGGTGCCTGCCTGTGCGGAAAGGTTTTGAGGATTATTCAGTATACAGCGCCTTTACGGCAAACATGCATGCCTCCTCTAATTTTGTCTGTGCAAGAGAAATAAGCCTTTGCTTTTCTCCGCTTGCAGGGGAGGTGTTTCTGTCTCCTCTCAAGTGCTCCAACTCATCAATAATACCTGCGATTTTTAATTTTACAGAAACCACTTGGTCGGGTTCTTTTTCTCCAATTCTTACTCTTTGTTTTCCTAATGTTTCCATTTTTAAATTATTTTTAAAGGTCATTTAAATTGTAAATCTAAACTCTAATTTCTTCGGCACTCCATCTACTTGGACAAACTTCCAACCGCTGATATACATGCTGTTTTGTCTGCGTTGTTGAGCATTGAAGATAATATCCAGTCCTTCGTTAAACCTCTCATCGTTAAACTCATCACGAAGTTTGGAAAGTTCAATGATTTTAGATGGGTTGAGCATTCCTGTCTTGACATTTGGCTTAAGGAATGTATTGACCATTTTGGAGAGTTTTTTGACTTTATCATTATCATCTGCAAGGGAACTGATGAACTCTTTTATTTTCTCCACTCCCGCGGACTCCGTGCCGTCAAATCCAATGCTCACATTATAACCGATAGTGATACTTGCCGAGCCGTCTTTTAGTGTTGAGGTGTGGCTGTCTTGGTCATTGATTTCAATACCATAAACTTCTGCTTTCAATGCCTTGATTGGTTCATAGTCACTGAACACCTTTTTAATCAAATCCTCTTGTACTCCATGATGACTAATAATCAAGTCAATATCATTAAGGACAAATTCCTCGGACAACTGCTTGTAAGTAGCTCTGTCCTGTATTTTCTTCTCTTTCTTGGCTTTTTCCTCCTCTTTTAGTTGGTCTTGCAAAGCCTTTTTCTGCTCATCCGTGAGCTGTGCTAAATCTATTGTTGTCATAATCTTTTATTTTTCTTGATTTTCTAATAATTCTTTTTGCTTTTCTAATAATTCATCCAGCTGGTGCTGTAATTCTTTCCATTCGGCAAGGCTTTCGGCATCTTCCATCCGTGCCTCGGTCTCTTTTATCATTGCCTCTATTTCTTCTAAATTAGGCTCAAATAGTTCTGTCATGTCTTTTTATTTTTTTAGTTATAAGGTTTCCATTTTATCCGCAGTGTTCTCATGAACACATCGTTTATTTTCTTCTCCAGTTTCTCGGGCTGGGTAAACTCTTCGTCCTGCAAAATCTTCGCCCGCTCATACTGGATATATATCCTTTCAAAGGCGGTAAATACCCGTTCGTATTGGCTGTCAAACTGCAAGACTTTTAATAGTATATCTTCTCTGGTCATGATTGGTATTTTAATTGGTTTCTTTTAGTTCTGTTCCGTGATACAGCAGGGCTTTTTCTTCATCTATCATAATATTGCCACCTGGACACCTTCCTAAAACAGTCACCCGCATTCCTTTCGCTTGTACTATTATTTTGCTCATCTTTCGCCAGTATCTTCCTGCTGCGGTATCTGGCATTCCTCTTTCCTCATGGCTTACAAAAATTATCAGCTTATCCTGGTGTTTCATCATCAGCTCTTTCAGCTTGGTTTTTGTAATTTCATCTACATACTTGGTGATGTTGTCTATGAAGATGATTTTTTGACATTGTCTTTTCTTCATTCTTTCCTCTATATCCTCCCATTCTTCATATTCTATTATTTTAAAATTCTTATTGGTGTCATTGATGCCCATTCGCTTCATTGCTCCTGTGAAATGCTCACTGATACCCTCTTCTGCGGAGATATACAAGACTTTTCCAAACCTTGTAAGGTAGTTTGCCAGCATCAGCGCAAAAGTGGATTTCCCTTGTTTCTCATCTCCATGGATTATCCAGCCTCCTGTGGTCTCTGGATTTCCAAATACTTCCTGCCAAATCCCCTCAAATTCAAACTTTTTAAACTTCTTAGAATAGGCTTGTTTTACACTTAATGCCTTCATTATGCTGCTTTCTGTATTTTTATTAAGGTTTCTAAATATCTAAGGCTCTTTATTCCGTTGTCTTTTTTAGTGAAACACTTTTTTACAAGGCTGTTTATCTTGCTCTTGTCCTCCATGTTCTGGAGTGCCACATCATAAAAGAGTTTTTCATAGAATTTTACTTTATCTTCTTTCACATCGGGTGTTATCCCTCTAAATTCGGAAGCGAAGCGGTCAAAGATTTCTTTATAACCTACTTTGTGATTGTTGATACCTCGCTGTATTTTCGCCCTTAGTCCATCGGCTCCCATCATATACCAGCCACAGCGTCCGATGGTTCCGTTTATCAATCCTTTCAGCTCCAAGAATGCTGCGTAATCCAAATCTCCTGCTTCATCTATGCAGATAAACACTTTCCCCAGGTTATTGATGTAGTATTTTAGGTTAGCTAGGATTTCATTATAGTTTCCTATGTCTCCGCATCCTATTTCTCTGGCTAGGGCTTTTATGAACAGCCTTTTTGTTTTGCATTGAGAAGCGTCCAGATAGAAAGCATTTCGCATTTTAGAGACTAATATCTTCGCACAAAAAGTCTTTCCTATTCCGCAGTCATCTACTAGTATCAGAGACTTTGAGTTCTGCTGGCAGTAGTTAAAATCATCTTGCAGCTCAAGGTAAACATCAGTCTCTACGGCGTTCCAATTATCATTATCTAATGTTACATTTAGTTTTCTTCCTATCGTCAGCCACTGGGTAGGAGACAGAAGTCCGTCTCTTTCGCCTTTTTTCAATCGGCTGAATACTGCTCCATTGATATTGAGAGTTTTAGCGTAGGCACTATCCGAACCACTGTATCGGCTTTTACCTTCTATTATCGCAAGAGCGATGGCTTCTTTTAATTCTGTTGATATTTCCATAACAATTATTTTTTTATCTAAAGTTTGCTGAAAGCCCTTTTGAGAGTCTTCCTGTTTGTATTGGTATTTGTTCTGTTTCTTCGGTTTCGGTTTCTATCTTCTTGGCTGGTTCTTCACGAGGTGTGTAGCTTTCCAGCCCTGGAATGACAAATTTGTTATTCAGTACCTTGCTTCGGCGGTCTATCACGGTCAGTCGGTCTATATCATTCTTTCTGTCTCTCATGTAGGCGTTTACAGTGTTTTCATATGCAGACATTATTTGTCGGTTGATTTTTCCTGTATCGTCTAGTTCATGATAAGCACGGCTGTAGGTAGGTTTCGGAAGCAGTTCGCAGATAAGCATATCATCATAATAGACCATCGCTTTTAGCACCTCTCCATCATTTCCGTCCAGCCAGAAAATCTCAAAGCTTTTTCCTTCTATGTATTTCATCAGCCTTATCAAATCCTCTCCAAGGGCGATTTCTCCCGAAAGTCCCAGCAGATACTCACTGCTTCTGAATTTTACTATCCCAGCATTACAAGATGTTTTGGTATTGTAGCCTAGATAAGGGAGTATCGCTCTCCAATTGGTAGGTTTGGTTTCCTTGCTCTGCATCTCTGTGAAGACTTCCCAGCGTGTTTTACCTTCGTGGCGGCTGTGCTCCATATTATTCCATTTTTGTATATCATATAAGGAGTTCATTATGATTTGCTCCTTTGGTAGAATAATATCTCCTTCGGGTCCCTTTTGGTTGTCTTCTTTCCTTGCAAAGGGTCTTCCGAGCCAGCCTTCTTTGTCTTTTTCAAACTCATATCGCAGTTTTCCGAAATACCGCTCTACATGTTTTGCCCTTGCCTTGTTGGCTTCTATTCTCACATTGTCAAACATCGCCCCGTTTTTTAAGAAAGTATCTCTAAATGATGCATTCAAAGCGCTTTCGCATTCTAGACCGAGAGGCAGGTTAAAGCCCCATTCGGTGTAGTTCCTTACCATCTGGCGATAGAAGTTTAGGATAAGTCCCTCCTTGGTTTCTCCGTATACCCATGTAGTCCATGCTTCCGAACCTAGGTCTATTCCCATATAGAACCACAGCCTTTTGCTCTTATCGTAGAAGAATGGAGGCTGTCTGTCATCTATGGAGATGAGTACTCCTGCTTCTTTCACTTTGTCCAGACTGTGATACGGCACGAACTGCTGTATCAGCTTCTGGCGGTCTCCACTTCGTTTTGCGTAGGTTCCTATCTTGTTCTCCCATCTTCCCAGCCAAGCGATGATGCTGTTTTCAGAAATCTGCTTAAACCTCTTGTGGTCGGTATGGTCATAGATTTCTCCTGTGGTGTGGTTAAAGATTTCTACACTGCCGTCTAAAAACGCCTGATATTCATCTGCTACTTCTGTCCTTGTCGGTTTGGTTTCTCGCCCTGCGAACATATCATTCAGCAGTTTTATCATATCATCAGTCATTATTTTAGCATGTTTGTTTTTTAGTTTTTTAGAGACTAAACTTCCGAAATTAAAGTCCTTTTCATCTCCTTTTAAAAACTCTTTAAATACCCTTGAAAACTGCCTGTCGCCCAGCTCTAGTGTATGGACTCTGCCGTGTATTTTGGGCAGATATTCATTGAAAGTGATTAGGTCTATCCTTAGGCTTTCCATGATACCTGTTTTCTTACCTCCTTTTAGTGATAGCCTTTCTTCTTTTAGTTTCAGCAGGGCTATCAGCACACTGGCGTTAGTGATGTATTCTTCTTGGTATTCTATTTTTAGGTAATCGCCATCTTCAAACTCGTAGGTGGTGTAGAATGCTGTAGCTGCAGGATTTATCTCCCAGAACTTCAGCAGGGGGTGGTGCATCGTACGGGGGTCGCCTATGCTGTTCTGTATCTCCTTTGGCAGACTGTCAAAGTCTACCAACAGCTGGCGCCCGTTACCTCCCGACTGGACTTTCTTTATTCCGTAAGGTTTGTCTTCATACCTTTGAATAGTCTTCTTTAGACTTTCATAAGTATTATAATACTTCGGAACAAGTTCGTCCTTGGTTACTACTAATATGTTACCCCATTGGTGTGGCATTATTCTTTCTTTATTATCTTTATTTTGTTCCCGCTGAGGACTCGAACCCCAGTGTATGCCCTTCGGGATAAATCACTATATTTGTGTTGTCTAATCAAAAATTACAGTGATATGTTACCTGCTTATACTTTTGTTGTAGATATTACGAGTGTCAATCCCTCTTCTGAAACAGAATTTCGTAAGGGAGTCGCTCCAAGTCTGGCTTACCTTGATGCGTTAAAGGGAGCGTTAGACCAGCGTTCTCCTTGCAGACATACTTTTTACCCTCCTTCTGAAAATGATACACAGAAACCGAAAGTTTGGTCGGTGCGTTCTGTCTGTGTTTTTTCTCTGGGCAAGAAGCGTGCAGAGTGTCTTGTGGAGCTTTGCGGTGGCATTGCTCAGCTGATTCGCTTTCTTCTTCCAGAAGAGAATTTTGAGCTGGATATACAGATGCACACCATGAAGTTTGAGGATTAACCTTTTCATTCTCATAGCGAAGTTTGTTAAAAAACTTTTCTATGGTTCTTCCTGCTCGGCTATTGGGCTTTGTTTCCTTGTTTTTTACAATAGCTCTTATCTCTTCTAATTTTTCAGTAATCAGCTCTTTCTGCTTCGGTGTAAGGGCTTGGCTTGTTATTTCTAATTTTATTTTCATTTTAAATAATATTTAAAGTTATTTTAATCTTCTTGAAAATATCTAGGGTTGTAGTCAGTGCGGTAGTGCCAGTGATAGTGCCACCTGCTGAGAATGATAAAATGGATGCAGTAAAAAATGTATATCCCACTGTATTCTCTTATCCTTTTTGCCCAAATGATATTTTTCATTCTATTACTTTTTTACTTTATTACTCATTTCTATAAATCTGTCCTGTGTGGCTTGTAGTTTTTGCTCGAATTTTTCTCGGGTAATTTCTCTATACATAGCATCACTTTCTACCATATCAAAGGGAGTGAAGTTGTCGGTTATCATCACCATGTTGTCTAGAAAGTATATTGCTGTTCCTGTTTTGTCCTCACCAGCCCCTCCTGTTATTTTCATAAACAAAATCTCTTCTTTCTGGTAATATTTACCTACTTCTAGGTCTTCTACTTTTTTAATTTCGCTATTCATATCTATTGGTTTATAATGTTTTCCACTGCTTGTTCTGTAGCTTGGTCTATTTTCTTGCATAGCTCCTTGTAGTCTCTTAGTACATTGTCTGCCATCAGCCCCTTGCGGTCGCCTTTCAGTATCTGGCGAACATATCTGGCAGAGAACCCATACATCTCTGCAATTTTATTTACTGCTAATGGGTGGTATTTTTCTCTTTTTTGCTTACTTTTGTTCATTGTCTTTATTGTTCCTTTTGTTGGCACAAAGATATAGATAAAATTTTATCCAAAACAAATAAAAAGATAAAAAAATGACTAACATCAAGGAGAGAGTATTGTATTTTATTGAAAATCAAGGAGAAAAAAAAGAAACTTTTTTTGAAGATTTAGGAATGTCTTATGCTAACTTTAAAGGAGTTCAAAAAAAATCAGCACTTGGGTCTGATAAAATAGATAAAATTTTATCTAAATATCCAGATTTAAATTTAGAATGGTTATTCTCTGGTAAAGGCGAAATGCTAAAAAGCGAAACCACTAAAACTGAAACCAGCAAAGAGGAATCAGTAAAGGGTATTCCTCTTGTAAATGCTACTGCTATAGGGGGATATGGTAATAATGTATTTTCTTTTGAAGAAAGAGATGTTAAAGATTACTATGTGATTCCAAAATTTAAACATAAGCAAGTAGATTTCATGATAGAGGTAGAGGGCTCCTCCATGTATCCCAAATATAACAGTGGGGATGTGGTGGCCTGTCGTATCATAAAAGAAAGAAACTTTATACAATGGAATAAAACCCATGTCATAGCTACAAGAGAACAAGGAATTATTATTAAAAGAATAAAACCAAGTGATGCTCCTAACAGTCTTTTAATGGTTTCCGATAATGAAAGTTATGACCCTTTCAATGTTCCAGAGGAGGAAATAGAAGGTTTGGCCATTGTAGTTGGTGTAATTAGGCTGGAATAGAACAAAATGTCTAGAACAGAGTCCGTGTGTGTGCATTTTTCTCTTGGGAAAACCTTTATAAATCCTTTTAATATATTGTTTATCAGTGTTTTAGTTTCTTTTGTATTGTTTTTATAAATGTTGTTATAGGGTATTGAGTTTTACAAAAACAGATAAAAAAGCCGTTTGATTTGCGTTTAAATATATCCCAATTTG
>CALHQK010000068.1 GCA_938037185.1 uncultured Riemerella sp. | reverse complement strand
AAATTATCTCTACAAATTCATTCTCATCAACGACAGTGAGAGACTTGCTGAGATTTACAGAATATTTGACGGCTTAGAGTACAGCATCACGACTAATGAAAGCAGCAATGCTAAATACATAAGTTGCAGTATTTCTTGCTTTGTTTTAGATGCAGACCATGTAATTAAGCTTTACAAAGAAGTGGCTAAAATAGAGGGAGTTATCATGTTATAACTCCTTTTTATATATTTAAATCTTTTTTAGGATTAAATATATAGATAATAAAAAACAGAAGAACAGAAATTCCCAAAAACCATTGGAAATAATGCGAGGTGTTTTGGGTATAAATATGACTTTTTGTCTGCTCTTTTCCAGAGGATTTAATATCTTTGATAATTTCGCGGACACTTTCAATTAGATTATTTCCATCAATATATTTTCCGTTAGTTTGTTCGGCAAGGGATTTTAGTACATTCGTCTGCCTTTTGGTGATGATGGTTTCGCCGTATTCATTTTTCTTAAAATCGGAATAAAAATTGAACTGATATTCAGGAATCGGTGCTCCTTCTTCTGTCCCAATTCCTACGGTGGAAATGGAAATATTGTTTTCTTTGGCGAGGTTTATTGCTTTTTGATAATTATCCTCATTGTCTTCGCCATCACTTATTAAGATTATTTTTTTTGCTCCAGAAAATGCTTTATTCAGCTTTTTATCAGCCTCTTGCACAGCCAACAGGAAATCTGTTCCTTGTTTTTGGATAAGGAGGGTTTCTATATTTCGGATGTAGAGGTCTGCGGTAGAATAGTCAGTAGTGAGCGGCATGATAGAGTGGGCTTCCCCTGCAAAAACTACAATGCCTACTTTTTCATCGGTTAAGTTTCTAAGAGACTGAATTACAATTTGTTTTGCGTGTTCCAGCCGAGATGGCTCAATATCTCCCGCATTCATTGAATTGGAAATATCAACTAAAAAAATTACATTTCCAGATTTCTGGGTTACTTGTATTTTTTCTTTTTCGGTACTGATGAGGTCTGTCATTGCTAAAACTAAAAATGACACAGCCAAAATCAATAGAAAAGGAACAAATTTTGGAAAATTTTCTTCTCGGCTGAATATTAAATCATGAAATCTTTTTTCCGCAAAAGTATTTTTAGTCCGATTTTTCCACTTTAAAAAAGAGAAACTTAAAAATAAAATTATCGGTAAAATAAGCAGAAAAAATAAATATTTTGTATTTCCTAACTCTAAATTCATTATTTCAATATTTTAAAAACCTGCCATCTCAGAATCCAGTCTAAAATTAGCAAAACCAGCGCCATCCACAGAAAAACCCTGAAAAATTCTGTGTATTCATAGTTTTTCTTTCCTTTGATTTTTGTTTTCTCTAACTGGTTGATTTCCTTATAGATATATTCTAAACTCTCGCTGGAATCGGCACGGAAGTATTTTCCGCCTGTATTTTCTGCAATAGAATTGAGCAAATGCTCATCTATTTCCACTTTTTGAGGAACGAAATATACATCTCCAAAACCATCAACTGCGGGAGACTCTGCGTATCCATCCGTCCCAATACCGATGGTATATACCTTTATCCCATTATTTCTAGCCAAATCGCTGGCAACCTCGGCAGGCATTGCGTTTCTTGTGGTGTTCATTCCATCGGTCATCAGAATGATTACTTTGCTCTTAGCTTTGCTTTTTATCAGGTGTTTGGTGGCTACTGCCAGCCCTTCGCCTATGGCGGTTCCATGGGCTACATCACCAGGCTGCATTTCTTCTATTTCGGTAGAAATCACCTCGTGGTCGGTGGTCAGCGGCACTCTCATAAAGGCTTCTGCGGCGTAGATGACCAGCCCAAGTCTGTCATTTTCCCTTTGCGAAACGAAATCTTGGGAAAGTTTTTTCAGTACAGTCAGTCGGTCTGGGCTAAAATCCCTTGCCAGCATACTGAGCGAAATATCCACTGCTAAAACAATGTCAATGCCCTGTTCATAGTTGTTTTTAATGGTGTAGGTGCGAGGCCTTGCCAGTGCGATAATCAGGGCAGAGAGAATAAAATATTTGGATAAAGTGAGTATTTTATTTACCCAAAAATAGCCATTGCCCGTTTGTATATTTTGGGTAGAGGGTATGAGGATTCCTTTTTCTTTTCTTTTCTTTAAATCCTTGATAATTAAAGGAATAAACAATAAAAACAAAGCCAAAAACCACGGACTATGAAACTCAAAATTAAACATTGTCTATATCAGTTTTAGGGTTAAAATGAGTAGAATATATAATGTTTTTTATTGAGTCAAAATCACTTTCCATCGTATTTTTTTCAGGAATGGTCTTCGCGAATTTTACTAAATCTCCACGAGTCAGCACTTTTTCAAAGACTTCTATTTCTTCATCGGAAATATAATGTTTACTTTTCATTAAATCTATCAAATCTTCTGTGAGAAGGATGTCAGCAGGAATATGTTTATTATCAGCAAGATAGCCTCTGCAGATTTCGATCAGTTCTACATAGAAAAGGCGGTATTCGTTCTTTTCTATCAGGTTTTTATTTTTTAGCTGTTCTAATTTTTTCAGGGTTTTCAAAGCTGGATTTTCTACGCGTAGATTTTTCACTTTTCTATTAAAAATAAATAAAAAGACAAATCCTAAAATCCCTAAAATAACAAGTCCGCCAAAGAAATAGTTTTTATACATTTCCCAATAGTCTGAAAGAGAGAGTTTTACCTCTTCGTTCGGCATGATGTCATTGATTTCCTCGCCCTGCTGGGTGGGATTGGTAACCTCTATTTCATAAGGCGTGGTGCGGTGGATTTCCTCGCCGATTTTAAATTCCAAAGCAGGAATGCTGTGTTTCCCTTCCTCGTAAATCGTAAATTCTATAATTCGTTCGTAGCTATTTGGATTTTCGGAAATGCTGTCTTTTGTTTCCTCAAAACTAAACGGCAGAAGCCCATTTTTCGGTGCTGAAATTACATTTTTTTGATTTAAATTTTCTATTTTAACTTTGAAAACAGCCGTTTCACCGAGTTCTATTTTTTGTTTATCCAAACTCGTGGAAAGCTGCTGCGCAAATCCAAATGTGGTTCCGAAAAAGAAAAGTAAAAAATATTTTTTCATCTTTTATTCATGGCAACTAAAATAGTTAAAATGCCTTCTGTTATTGATTTTTTTTGCTACTTTTTGAAATATTTTCTTAGTTCTTTCACATACTCATCGCCTGTTTTTAGGCTGATGAATCCAGCTGAAGCACTCTCGAAAATTTCCTTTGTTTTTTGTTCTTTTTTTATTTGATTTTCTTTAAAATTTTCCTGCCATCTTCGGTCAGATGTATTTACCCAAATCTGCTTTCCTGTTTCGCTGTCGGATAGCAGAGCATAGCCGATGTCAGGGATTTCATTGTCTTTTTCATCAGAGATTTTCAGCCCTAAAATTTGGTGTTTTTTAGAAGCTGTTTTCAGTATTTTTTCTTGAAAATCATCATTAAAATCCGATAAAACGAAAAGAAAAGATTTCTTTTTGAAAACATTCATCATATATTCCAAAGCCTTGTCCAGATGGGTTTCGGAGGCGATGTAGTCAGATGAAATGATATCAGATATCATAGCCAAAAGGTGCTTTTTCCCTTTTTGTGGCGGGACGACTTTATAGACTTTATCTGCAAAGAGAATGAGCCCTACTTTGTCATTGTTTTTCAGTGCCGAAAAACCTATACTTGCGCAGATTTCGGCTACGAATTCCTTTTTTAGCGAAATTTTCGTTCCATAGTCCATAGATGCCGATATATCCACCAAAAGCATTATGGTGAGTTCCCGCTCTTCTTCCATCACTTTCACAAAAGGCTGTTGGAATCGGGCGGTTTTGTTCCAGTCTATTCTGCGGATTTCATCACCGAACTGGTAGGGTCTTATCTCGGCAAAAGTCATTCCCTGTCCCTTGAATGCAGAGTGATACGCCCCCATGAGGGAAGCATCAGCCTCCCTTCGGGAACGGATTTCTATTTGTTTTACTTTTTTTATAATATCTTTGATGTCCAGTCTGCTCATTATTTTGAAAGATGATAATGTCTTAGCTGATGTTCCTTCTGGCGCGCATTGCTGAAACAAGACACTCGTTTTAGATAGCCTATCACTCTGGTAGCGTGGTCTATATCCTTGGAATGACAGCTACTGCACTCGTACAGAGTTCGTTTGTCTATGTGGTCACAGTCGTTACAGATAGTAATACGAATATTAAAACAAAAATAATTACACCCTGCTAATGCTGTGGCATTCAGTAACTTGAGGAAACCTTCTTTGTTTGGTGTTTCTTCTAAATTGAGATGAAGAGCCGAGCCGCCATCCAGATATTGGATGATTTCTTTTCCGTGAAGAATGATTTTATCTAAAACATTAATCTTCTCATTTTCAACAGGGTAGAAGTAGGAGTTGTAGCACTCACGAGGTGAGAACAAGCCATCTTTTTTGTCCCAAATAGCATTTTTCACACCGAGGTTTTCTGCTGGGACAAACTCCGTGTTGAACATATAGCCGTAGAGCTGTTTTGCTTTTTTATTTTCTTCGTAAATGATTTTAAGATAATGACTTACGAAATTTTTATAATCCGTATTGTTGCTTGCCTCTATGCCCAGATATTCAGCAGCTTCCACCATTCCATTGATTCCGATGGTCAAAAATTGTTTGTCCAAAGAGATAAAACCAGCATCATACACAGGCAGAAGTCCTGCCGCCTTGTATTCTTCTACTAATTTTCGGAAAGCAACTTGATATTTATGAATTTTTTGAATTTCTTTAGCAATGTCTTTTTTTAGCTGAATTAGTCTATTGATATTCAGTGTGATAACATTGATAGAGCCTGTTGCCACGCCGCCAGCACCAAGTGAGTAACTGAATGTATTATCACTGATTTCGTTGCGCAGTCGGCAGCAGGAAGCTAGGCTGTCTGCACTCTCAGACTGATAAATAAAGAAAGAATTTCCCTCACTGAGTTCTTCGGCGCACATTTCCGCAAAATCACCATCCACGGGCTTAGTTCCATCTGTGAGCATAGCTGCAGTAACTACTGGGAAAGTCAAAATAGCTTTGGTTCTTTCGGCATTAAACCACTTCATGAAGAATTTTTGGAAACGAGAAAATCGCTCCCAGTCAGGGCGGGTCATATCAGGAAAGACAAACTCGCCAAACATGCTGTCAAAATAAGGCTTGTCATAAAGCGAAATGTTCCAGAATACGGACTGATATCCACGCGCTGCCGCTGGCTGATTGATTGCATAGACCACATGCTGTAAGTGGTTTTCTATGGTTTTAGTATTGGTTTCTAAATAGTTTTCGCCAAAATCTTTCGCCGCAAAATGGTCAAAATAAAGCAAAAATTCTACCGTTGCCAATGCTCCTGCAAACTGCGAACTTACCGCAAAAACTAAATTCACAAACTCCCCACAGAAGCTCTCCAAATGCTTTGGTGCTCTACTTTCTCCGCCTATTTTCAGAAGTCCGTCAAGCAGGAATGGATACATGCTGATAGACACGCAGTAGGGTTTCAGAGAGGTCTCGTCATGGACATAGATTTCGTGGTTTTCTATCTGGCGAACATACTCATTTGCAGTCTCTTCATCAAAAAGACTTGCGATTTTTCTTCGCACCAGTTCGCGGTTTATTTGGATATTAATGTCTTTGTTGATTTCGGCCTCCATGGTTGCGATGTTTTTGGAGGTTACATTTGCGTTTGCATCCACAGAAGAAGCCGATGCGGCGTTACCTGCTTTGATGTAATTTTGGATAAAATCAATTTTTTCATTGATTTGTGAAGGTGTTAGACGAATCATGGTGTTAAATTTTTATTGTTTTACAAAATAATGGTTTAGTAGTTTATTAGTTTTTACCTCTATAAATTTTTGATTGGTTTCAGGACTGTCCAATCCGCCCAATTCTGCTATCCAAGGCCCTGTTTTCAGCCAAGTGAGATGGTTTTTAATCTCATCAGAAATATCTTCCATTCCTGTGTAAAGACAGGTGTTTAGTCCGTTGTCTTCGGCTGTTTTTAGTTTGTTTATCAAATCTTCTTCTTCCCATTCGCCTCCCATGAAGAGAACGCAGGAAATCATGCTTTTATATTTGTTTAATAAATCTGCAAACAGCTCATCTGTCAAAATTTCTCCGCTTCCGTTTTTCCATAAAAATGGCGAGTGACAGCCTTCGCACCGCAGAGGACAGCCTGTGATACTGAAACAAAGGCTGATTTGCCCAGGAACTTCCTGCAGCACAACTTGTATGTCATGATAGCGGAGCATTTTTCCATTAAGGAGCTTGTATTTTGCTCAAAATTTTATCTATAATATTTTCTGCGCTGATGTTTTCTGCTTCCGCTTCAAAAGTAAGCCCTATACGATGGCGGAGAACATCTTTAGCGATGCTTTTCACATCTTCTGGAATCACGAAAGCCCTATTTTTGAGGAATGCCACAGCACGAGAGGCGATAGCCAAGTTGATAGATGCCCTCGGTGAAACACCAAAACTGATGTAATCTTTCAGTTCTGCAAGTCCGTACTGCTCAGGATAACGGGTCGCAAAAACCATATCAAGAATATATTTTTCTATCTTTTCATCAAGATAAATTTGGTTGATGAGTTCCTTTGCTTCTGAGATGTTTTCCAGTGAAATTACTGGTTTTATCTTCGGCTGGTGGGCTGTAGCTACCATGCGCATTACCTTTCGCTCATCCTCAAAAGAAGGATAGTCTATCTTGCATTTCAGCATAAAACGGTCGCTCTGCGCTTCTGGCAGGAGGTAAGTTCCCTCTTGGTCTATCGGGTTTTGAGTGGCTAAAACCAAGAAAGGTTTTGGCAGCGGCATGGTCTCATCGCCTATGGTTACTTGTTTTTCCTGCATGGCTTCCAAGAGGGCAGACTGCACTTTGGAAGGCGCACGGTTGATTTCATCTGCTAAAACGAAATTAGCGAAAATAGGCCCTTTTTTGACCAAAAAATCATTTTCTTTTACATTATAAATCATCGTCCCGATGACATCCGCAGGGAGCAAATCGGGAGTGAATTGTATTCTGGAAAATTCTCCGCTTACAGCCTCGGAAAGGGTTTTTATCGCCAAGGTTTTTGCCAGCCCTGGAACTCCTTCCAGCAGGATGTGTCCATTTCCGAGAAGTCCTATGAGAAGGCGCTCTACCATGTATTCCTGCCCAATGATGGCTTTGTTGATTTCTTCCTTCAAAAGGGAAAAATAATGGTTCTGAACCTGTATTTTTTCAGTTAATATTTTTATTTCTTCTGCTTGATGTAATTCTGACATAATTGTTAAGATGAGTGGGTAAATTTCTAACAAAAATGTTTAATAATCAAAAAATAAGTATTAAAGTTTGTTAAAAAACGAATCTAGCCGACTCAATTTTGTTTAATCCAATTAAATAGATTATTTTTGGATTTTTAAACAGAAAAATAGAAGATGGATTATCACTTTGTGGCGCATCAGCAGATAAGGGAAAAACTGCGAAAGGTTCTTTTTTAAGTATTAATTGCTGAACAGACGAATAAAAGTTTATTTATTTTCTGCTTTCACCTATTTTTCAGGCTTTTCAAGGTAACTTATTGGTGTTTATCCTTTTTTATGAAGTTTTTTATTTAAATGCGACAGCAACTTTGCAACTTGGTTGCATTCTCTTTTATTTACTTTTGCATCGAAATTAGTAACAAATCTAAAAAACAATGAAAAAGAAATTAATAAGAATCGGTCTAACCTCTGTGCTGTTACTAGTAGCATGGTTAACAGAGCGTAACTGTAATCTACCGATATGGCAAATACTCATCATTTATCTTATTCCATATTTACTTATCAGCTACGATGTATTACACGAAGCTGTAGAAGGAATTATGGAGGGCGACCCTTTTGATGAGAATTTTCTTATAGCTGTTGCCACAATAGGAGCTTTCGTTGTGGGCTTTTTACCCAATGGCGAGCCTCAATTCTTAGAAGGTGTCTTCGTAATGTTATTCTTCCAAATTGGCGAATTGTTTGAACATTATGCTAAAGATAAAACTCGTGACTCCATTTCAGATCTAATGGATATACATCCAGACACAGCTAACGTTTTAAGAAATGGCGAATCAATCGTGGTAAATCCTTCTACTATTGCTGTTGGAGAAGTAGTTGTTATCAAACCAGGCGAAAAAATTCCGCTTGACGGAGAAGTAATTGAAGGTAGTTCAAGTTTAAATACGGTAGCACTAACAGGAGAAAGTGTTCCCAAGGATGTAGCATTTGGGGATTCTGTCATATCTGGTTGCGTAAATATATCAGGAGTATTGAAGGTGAAAGTGAATAAAACTTTCAGCAATTCTACTGCATCCAAAATTTTAAATTTAGTAGAAGAAGCAAGCGAAAGCAAATCAAAAAGCGAATCTTTCATTCGTCGATTTGCACGAATTTACACACCTATAGTAGTTATTTCTGCCCTCTTTTTAGCGTTTATTCCGCCATTTTTTGCTGCAAGCTATACTGATGCTTTATTTACTTGGCTTTATCGTGCACTTACATTTCTTATTGTAAGTTGTCCATGTGCTTTAGTGATTTCCATCCCTTTATCATTCTTCTGTGGTATTGGTGGTGCTGGACACGTTGGTATTCTTATAAAAGGAGGCAACTATATGGAAGCATTAGCACGCACCAAAACAATTGTATTCGACAAAACAGGCACACTAACCCGTGGTGTTTTTGAGGTGGAATCCATTCATCCAAATAATATTTCAGAACAGGAACTCTTGCATCTTGCAGCCCATGTAGAGCAATATTCTACTCACCCCATTGCTACTGCATTATGTAATGCCTACAAAGACAACTCTTGTGATTGTAAAGTTGAAAACATAAAAGAGATTGCCGGTCAAGGTATTTCTGCCGAAATCAACGGCAAAAACATATGTGTAGGAAATGAAAAAATGATGAAATCAATTGGAGCAGAAATAGCAAATTGCGACAAATGTAATCACTTCAAAGGTACCATAATATATGTTGGGATAGACGGAGTATATGCTGGGCACATCATCATATCTGACCAAATAAAAACTGATTCTGCACACGCTATTACATCATTAAAGAAAGTGGGAATAGAAAAAACTGTAATGTTAACAGGTGACCACAAAGAGGTTGCAAACTTTGTATCTGAGCAATTAGGTATAGATGAGCATTATAGTGAACTAATGCCTGCCGATAAAGTTGAACATGTTGAACGCCTGCTTAACGAAAAATCGGCAAACAACACGCTTGCTTTTGTTGGCGATGGAATAAACGATGCTCCAGTATTAGCTCGAGCAGATATTGGCATAGCCATGGGAGCACTTGGAAGTGATGCAGCCATAGAAGCTGCAGATGTAGTTTTAATGGACGACAAACCTTCCAAAATTGTCAAAGCCATCGGTATTTCTCGTCGAACAATAGGCATTGCACGCCAAAATGCAATATTTGCTATTGGCGTTAAGGTTGCAGTACTTGCACTTTCCACCATTGGTATAGCAACAATGGGAATGGCAGTTTTTGCCGATGTAGGTGTTATGGTATTTGCCGTTTTAAATGCCACACGAGCTTTAAAGGTAAAATAAGTATATTCTTTTAACGCCACAAAAAGAATATGCCAATACAAAAAACAATATAATATATAAAATCAAAATCAAAAGCGAATGCCTTCATATTGCAATTTATGCTTTATGGGGGCATTTTTTGTGCTTTAAAATCGCTTTATTCAATTTAAATAAGTACTTTTGCAAAAAATAAATAGACTTAATAAATGGTTATAACAATTTCAAAAAGGGTACTTTATCGAGAAACTTTAGATTACATCATGATTGCTATCGGGTGTATCTCTACAGCATTGGTTGGACCATATTTTTACTTCCAAACGACATTAGTACGGGTGGTGTAGCAGGTTTATCATCTATTGTGTTTTGGGCATTCAATATTAAAGTTTCATATACCTACTTTTCTTTTGGAAACGCCTTTTGATGCGCTTTTTGTGGTTCCAGATGGATTTAATAATCATATTTTTTGGAATATAGCCCATTGTGTAGCCACGCAGCAGCTTCTACATTATTACCTTACAGGAAATGATTTTAGAGTAGACCAAAAATGGGTGGAGCTCTATAAAAAGGGAACTTTTCCGTGTTTTGATGAAGAGGAGGAAGATGTAGAAAATTTAGCTTTTATATTAAAAGAAACTTCCAAGCTGTTGGCTTCTGATTATGATGAAGGATATTTTGCTCAGTACAAAACTTATTCTACGAGTTTTGGGTTAGAGTTGAAAAATATAGAAAATGCTATTATTTATAATAATATACATGAAGGGATTCATCTCGGACATGTTATGGCTCAAAGAAAAATTTTATTAGGATAAAGAAAAAATGACAGATAGAAATCAAGATAAAAAAGACGACTTTATATTCGGTCTGCGACCAGTGATAGAGGCCATAGAGGCAGGAAAAACCATTGATAAAATTTTTATTCAAAATGGACTGCAGGGGGACATCATCGCAGAGCTGAAAAAACTACTCTCAAAGCACGGAA
>CALHQK010000067.1 GCA_938037185.1 uncultured Riemerella sp. | reverse complement strand
GTGAGCTGTCTCTATGCGGTAGGAAAAACACCAAAGGAGATTTTGGATTTCTTTAAATCGGTGTATTTTTTCAATTGGAAACATATCGCGTTTAATAAGCCAGGGATTGTCAAGTCTGCTGTTTTTAAAATATATCTAAAACCTATTTTTGGGGAGATGAAGATAGGCGATTTTAAAAAGGAAGTGAACATCACCGCTACGGATATTGTGACTGGCGAACTGAAAATTTTTGACAAAGAAACCAGAGTGATAGATGCCATCATCGCTTCATCTAGTTTCCCTGGGATTGCTACGCCGTATATGTTCGGCGGGGTGCTGTATAGTGATAGTGGAATCCTTAATAATTTCCCTGCGGACATCATACGGGACAGGTGTGATAAGATGATAGGCGTTTATCTTTCTTTACCGCAAGAAGTGAAGCAAAATCAGATGAATTCCATAAAATCCGTTACCTATCGGGCGTTTGACCTGCTGTCTAATAGGGTGGAATCTTATAAATTTTCCTACTGTGACTGGCTTATAGACTCTCCTAAACTCTCTAATTACAGCACTTTTGAGACTAAAAAGAGTAAAATGGATGAAATTTTCCAAATAGGATACGAAGAGGCAAGGGATAGTTTTGACAGCAGTTTCAATTTAACCTAAATAAAGCCGTTTTTATTTTTGAATAGCTTGTTTTAAGAAACCAATCCGCGCATTTTATCATTTTGGCAACAAAAAAAGCGGTGTTTTACACTCCGCTTGGTTTTTTCAGAAACTCCAGAAACTTGGCAACCGCCTCTTGTCGGTGGCTTATCCTATTTTTTTCTTCAGGAGACATCTCGGCAAAGGAAATTTCATAGCCTTTTGGGATAAAAATAGGGTCGTACCCAAAGCCTTTTTCGCCTCTTTTTTCTTTGGAAATAGTGCCATATACTCTGCCTTCGAAATAGTTTTCGCCTGTTTCATCCACCAGACACATCACCGTAATGAAATACGCCTCGCGGCTTTCCATGTCCTGCATTTCTGTGAGGACTTTTTGCATATTTGCTTCAAAATCATGCGCACCGGCATACCTCGCCGAAAAAATCCCAGGCCTTCCGTCTAAGACAGGGATGACCAGTCCGCTGTCATCTCCTACGCTAGGTTTTCCTGTTCTCTCAAAACAATATTTAGCTTTGATGAGGGCATTTTCATGAAAAGTAGTTCCATTTTCTTCAATTTCATCAAAAATATGATAATCGGTAAGGCTGGTTACTTGGTAATTACTTCCGAGAATTTGCTGAATTTCTTCTTTTTTGTGCTGGTTATGTGTCGCGAGCAGGATTTCCATAAGTTAATGATTAATAATTTGTAAATCTATACTTTTCCAATATTTTTTGGGCAGGAGTATGGTTTTAGAACGGACATCAGTGTAGAAAAAGAGATACATATTATCATCATTGTTCCACAGTGTTACGCTGTTTTCATAGCGGGAATTGGAAATGCTAAAACCTGTTCTTTTGAATTGAAAAAACGGAATAGATTCTTCTTTGGAATAATGAATGTTGTATATGGCATAGTCGCCATTTCTTTTTGGAAAAATAAAAGGATAGTTTGCTGCAGAATCGGCAGCGCCTACAATTGACTCATTTGGGTCTGTAATGCTGATATTTAGCTTTTCTAAATATTCTTTCAGATTATCAAATCCTTTGAAAATAGTATTCGTAGAGGCGATTTTATTCAGATTGTCATCTAGAAAAAGTGTAGAATTTTTCTCACTGATGATATAGACTCTGTTCCCTTGCTTTGTTGGATAGCTTTCGATTTCCTCTGGAGCGAGGATTTTTTTCTTTATTTCAAAATCTTTTTTAGAAATGAAATCAATCGTTTTTTTACTCGTAAAACCAGTCAGATAATCTCCTTCATCTCTGACTTTGCTGTATTTTTTTGGAAGTTTTATTCTGCTGTCCAGATCCAGATTATTCAGAAGAAAGCCATTTCCGTTGGAATGAGCGTACATATAATCTTTTTTATCAATGCTAATGAGGTAAGTGTCAATGAGATAGTCTATTTTTTCTGTTTTCCCAGTCTGTTTATTTACGATTATAGCGCCTTTGTTTCCATTTAGAACGATGAAAGGCGACTCATTATCAATCATATAAGACACCCATTGGTAAGATGGCGGGAGGGTTTCGTTTCCGTCTTTGTCCACGATGCCGTATTGGTTATTCCACCCAAATTCATAGTAATTCTGCTGTGCATTTGCGGTCAATGCAAATAGCGAAAGAATAAGAAATAAAAAAGATTTCATAATGAAGAGAATTTTATAAAGGCAAATTTATTAAATAAATCCGATTTATAAGGTTTATTTTTTTTACTTTTGTCTTTTTATTAAAAGAGCAAATATTATGTCATCAGCGCCAAGTTTAGCAAAAGGAACTCGAGATTTTACGGCACAGGAAATTTACAATAGAAGATACATCATCGGTGTTTTGCAGCAGAATTTTGAACTGTTTGGTTTTCAGCCTTTGGAGACGCCGAGTTTTGAGAATCTTTCTACACTTACTGGGAAATACGGAGAAGAGGGAGATAGACTGATTTTCAAGATACTTAATTCGGGAAATTTTACTTCTGATGTGGATGAGGAAACTTGGCAGAATAAGGATTTCAAAAAACTAACTCCACAAATTTCTGATAAGGCGCTTCGATATGATTTGACCGTGCCATTTGCGAGGTTTGTAGCGATGAACCACGGAAAACTTTCATTCCCATTTAAGAGGTATCAGATTCAGCCCGTTTGGAGAGCAGACCGCCCGCAGAAAGGGAGATTTAGAGAGTTTTACCAATGTGATGCGGATGTGGTAGGTTCGGAAAGTTTGTGGCAGGAAGTGGAGCTGGTGCAGTTGTATCTGAAGAGTTTTGCAGAGCTGGGAATTCCTGTGAAAATCTGCATCAATAACCGAAAAATCCTCTCTGGTCTGGCGGAATATGCGGATATATCGGAGCAGTTGATAGACTTTACGGTTGCTTTGGATAAACTGGATAAAATCGGGAAAGATGGCGTAGTTAAGGAAATGCTGGAAAAGGGAATTTCACAAGAAGCCGTAGAAAAGCTGAACTTCCTATTTGAAGGGCTTTCCACGAAGGATACACTTGCCCTGCTGAAAGAAAAATTTAAAGGAATAGAAGTTGGCGAAAAGGGAATAGAAGAGCTGGAGTTTGTATTAAATAAAGCGCTGGAACTTGGTGTAAATGAGGAGGTTTTGGTTTTTGATATTACCCTTGCCCGCGGTTTGGACTACTACACAGGAGCGATTTTTGAAGTAAAGGCTCAGGGCGTCCAGATGGGGTCTATCGGCGGTGGCGGAAGGTATGACAATCTTACAGAGGTTTTCGGTGTGAAGGGCATTTCGGGGATTGGGATTTCATTCGGATTGGATAGAATTTACCTTGTTATGGAGGAATTGGGGCTTTTCGCAGAGAATAAAACGCCTAAAATAGAATACCTTTTTGCGAATTATGGCGATGAGGAGGCAACCGAGGCGATGAAAGTAATCCAAAAACTAAGAGCCAAAGGAATTTCGGCAGAACTATACCCAGAAAATGCCAAATTGAAAAAACAATTTACCTACGCCGAGAAGAAAGGAATTCCAGAGATTGTTTTTTACGGAGGAGATGAGATTAAAAACCAGCAGGTTACCGTGAAAAACTTGGACAGCGGAGAGCAGAAAACAATAGGTTTGGAGGAGTTTTTGAGATAAGAAATAAAGTTTAACAAAGATAAAGACAAATAACAAAATAAATAATTATGTCTAATTACATAGAAACAGAACAGGTCTCATTTCAGGATTTTAGAAAGCAAGTTTTAGATGATTATCGCTTGGGAAGAATTTCCCGTGAGGCAAGTTATTTAACGAGAAAAGAGGTTCTTACAGGAAAGGCAAAATTCGGGATTGTAGGAGATGGGAAGGAACTTCCGCAGTTAGCAATGGCAAAGGTTTTCCGCGAGGGAGACTGGCGTTCAGGATATTACCGTGACCAGACTTTTGCGATGGCAGTGGGAGTTTTGAGTGTGGATGCGTTTTTTGCTCAGCTCTATGCGGATACAGATGTGGAGCGCGAACCCGCTTCGGCAGGGAGACAGATGCCGTGCCATTTTGCGACTCGTTCTTTGAATGAAGACGGAAGCTGGAAGGATTTGACACAGATTAAAAATATTTCATCCGATATATCGCCTACAGCAGGGCAGATGCCGAGACTTCTTGGTCTGGCTTTGGCATCTAATGTTTATAAAGAAGTAAAATTCCAAGGCTCTGAAAAATTCTCCCACAATGGGCAGGAAGTGGCTTTTGGGACAATCGGAGATGCATCTACGGCGGAAGGGCATTTTTGGGAAACTATCAATGCGGCGTGTGCATTGCAGGTGCCGATGATTATGTCTATTTGGGATGACGGCTACGGAATTTCTGTTCCTACGCACAACCAAAGAGCAAAGGAAGATTTATCTGAAATTTTGGCTGGTTTCCAAAGAAAAGAAGGCGATAAACAAGGATGCGAGGTTATCCAAGTAAGAGCGTGGGATTATCCAATGCTTTTGGAAGTTTATGCCCGTGCAGAGCAGCTGGCAAGGGAGGAAAGTGTGCCTGTGATTTTGCATATTATAGAAGTTACACAGCCGCAGGGACACTCTACATCTGGTTCTCATGAGAGATACAAGGATGAGGAAAGAATGAACTTTGAGGCAGAGTTTGATTGTCTTAATAAATTTAGAGAATGGATTTTAAATTATTCTATCCAAATAGATGGTGAAGAGCAGACGCTTTCTTCTGTGGAAGAGCTGGATGAGATAGAAAAAGAAGCAAAAGCCTTTGTGAGAGAACAGCAGAAGAAGGCTTGGGCGGAATATAGAGCCTCAATAGACCATATCCAAAACCAAGTTTTACCATTGGTGAAAAAGTTTGAAAATCAGCCAGAAGTTGCTGCATTGTTGGAGAAGTTTTCGGCACTGGTTACAGTGGGCAAAAAGGATATTTTTGCATTGGTGAGAAAAGTGCTTTGGGCTACGAGAGAGCAAAATACCAGCGATAGACAAAATCTGGTGCAGGTTTATGAAAGAATTTCAGAGAAAGAGGCTGATAATTATTCATCTCATCTATATAGCGAATCAGAGTGGAAGGCTGTAAATATTCCAGAAATAAAACCAGTTTTCAGCGAAGATTCCCAGATTTTGGATGGAAGAGTAGTTATCCGTAATAATTTTGATAAGATTTTTGAGAAATATCCAGAAACATTAATCTTTGGTGAAGATACAGGAAGCATCGGTGATGTGAACCAAGGACTTGAAGGAATGCAGGAAAAATACGGCGAAACCAGAATTGCAGATACAGGAATCCGTGAAGCGACTATTCTAGGGCAGGGGGTTGGTCTGGCAATGAGAGGCTTAAGACCGATTGCAGAAATTCAGTATTTGGATTATGTTTTATATTGTCTGCAAGGAATGAGCGATGATTTGGCGACCTTACAATACAGAACCAAAGGCGGTCAAAAAGCGCCTGTTATCGTGAGAACCCGCGGACACCGTTTGGAAGGTGTATGGCATTCGGGGTCGCCTATGGCTGGGATTCTGAACTTGGTAAGAGGGATGATGGTTTTAGTACCGAGAAACCTTACCCAAGCGGCTGGATTCTATAATACGATGCTGAAATCTGATGACACGGCGCTTATCATAGAACCGCTGAACGGCTACCGATTGAAAGAAAAACAACCAGACAACATCGGTGAATTTACTGTGCCTGTCGGAAAGGTGGAAATCACTAGAGCAGGGAAGGACATCACGCTAGTTACCTATGGTTCTACTTGGAAAATCGTAATGGAAGCCGTGGAAGAATTAGCAAAACTGGGTATAGATGCTGAGGTGATAGATGTTCAGTCACTATTGCCGTTTGACTTGTCAGAGGAAATCATCGAAAGCGTGAAGAAAACCAATCGCCTTGCTGTAATAGATGAAGATGTAGAAGGCGGAGCTTCGGCGTATATCATGCAGCAGATTTTGGAGAAACAAGGGGCGTTTAGATACTTAGACAGCAAACCGCTGACTATAGCTGCTAAAACCCACCGACCAGCCTACGCATCGGATGGGGACTATTTCTCTAAGCCGTCTGTGGAAGATGTTGTAGAAAAAGTCTATGACCTTTTCCATGAAAGTAACCCAGCGAAATTCCCTAAAATATTATAAATTTAAAACAAAATGAAAACCTCCCTTAAAAAGGAGGTTTTTTTGATTTTCATTCTATTCCCAAAAAATTCATTACTTGGTATTAAACCATCTTATTTTGTCACTTGCCCA
>CALHQK010000066.1 GCA_938037185.1 uncultured Riemerella sp. | reverse complement strand
ATTTATTTAATTAGTTTGCAAAAGTATTGCTTTTTTTTGAACTGTGCAAATTCATTGTTAAATTTAATGATAAATAATTGTAAATAGATACAATTAGATTTGTAAGTGACATTATCAAAATAATCGCCAGCTCAATACTTGCTGAAATTTAGTAGTGGCAAAAACGCCTTCAGTTCTCAAAGAAAGCAGATTGTATACTTATGAATATTTTAGTAGGTATATTTTATAGGGTTTTGACTTCCTTTCTTTGTGTAGTTTTCAAGGGATTGGTTAAGATATTTATCTCTAATTTCTTTTTCTGCTACTTCTCCTGCAAACTCCCAACGCTCTCCTACTGGATTCCAAGAGTTGATTTTATAAACTTCTCTTACAAGCCCACGGTAGGCAGCAATAACATACTTAGCCTCATTCTTTTTGTTTCCTAATTTCCAAGAAGATCTTGTTGTGTTATAGAGTTCATCATCTTCCATAAATCTTTTATACAATTTATTGATATTGATGATAATGGTAGGTTCTGTAATAGTAATAGCTTTTGCATCATAATATTGAATGATTTCATCTGCTGTTTTCATACCAGATTCCCAAGAATTGTGTCCTTTTACCTTGTTTGTTAGGTTGTCCAATCCGATCAAATCTATACACGCACTTTCAATTTCTAATGCTTCTTTTTCGGTTGCCAATCCATGTCGCAAAATGTAATATTCTACATTTTTTCCTTCATTAAGAATTTCTCGAATCAAATTTAGTTTATCACTCTCATCTTTAGTTTCTAATGCGCAGGCAAGATGCTGGAAAACACGGTTTCCTTTACCTTTTCCGATGTAGAAAATTTCTGAATTTCGTGGGTCTTTCAGGACATATACATAATATCCGATTTTTTCGCAAACAGCTTGTGAAAATTGTGTATGTTTCATTATTTTATACTTTTGTTAAGTTATTGATTATCATTATTGAAAGATTCTTTTGTTTGATTTTCGCATTGTTTTATCTGATTAGAAAACCTCTCTAATAATGTTTTTTCTTCATCAGAAGCATTGTTATCTATATTGGCAAGTTGGGTTAATTTATCCAAAACTTCTTTTGCTTTTTCAAGATTATTAAAAATCAAATCTTTCTCCGTAAGATCTGGAAGAATTTGAGAGTTAAGAAGATTAAATAATTTCTTTTTCTGAGCATTAGTAAAATCATTGAGATTGTTGATAGTCTCTGCGAGATGAGTTTTTTCTTCCGTTACAATCATACCATCTGCTTTGGCAAGATAGATAAATAGAACCACTTCTTTGTATTGGTCTTCTCTATTGAGGTAATTTTGCGTTTTAAATAGTTTTTCAAAAAGATGTTTTATACCCTTGAAAATACTATTTATGCTAATTTTAATCTTTTCGGGATTGTTATGATAGATGATATCAGGAGCATCAAAGAAATTTATAATACTTAATTCGTGTTCTTGATTAGTAAGAATATGGGTGTACTTAATCCTTACGCACGGAATAAACTGATAATAAACACTTTCTTGCAAAATTAGAGGAAAACCTAATTTGCTAAGTCCTAATTCTTGTTCAAACTGATTGGAAAAAAGGAAAGAAATTTCATCATAATTAGTAATTTTATCATCATTAATGTCCCTATAAATTGTCTGTGTAGGAGTATCTTTGATATGATTTAATAATTTTTTTTCAGATAAGTAGTTTTTATCAATTGGGGTAATAAATTGAGAATGAGATTTTTTACTGATTTTAGTTTCAATGAATACAATTTTACCAAAATATCCATTGGCATCACATGTAGGACAATCAATAATACCTCTCGCATGACATTTTTCACATTCTAATTTTCCATTTCCTTTGCATCTATCGCATTTTACTAATCCTCTTGTACATTTTGTGCATCTATTTTCTCCTTTTCCATTACATTTTTTGCACCTTTTACCATCACTTGTTCTTCCTGAACCACCACAGCCAGTACTAAGGAAACTTTCTGAGCCGCATTTTATCCACATCATACCTTTACAATCTGGACAATCAATTTTTTTATCTCCATCACATTTGTTGCAAATAAAGAATTTATCTCCACTACATTTAGTGCAAGTAATTATTTTATTTCCCATACATTTAGTACAAACTTCTCGGTAAGTCTGGTCTGGTAGGAAATAATAAGTTTGATTTTGATTAAGATGTTTGTTATCCACATCAAGAGGAATGGATAGCAGTTCTATATCATTTCCATCCAAAAGTTGTTTTTTCTTTGTGTATTTTAGAATATTATTGGTAGGGAATGCTGTAAATCCCATATTTTTATTGTTTTCAAATAGAGAAAAAATATTTTCAATAGACGGTTTTAAAACAAATTCTGATGCATAAATCTTTCTATCGGCTAAGTCATAATCTATTTTTGCAAAGAGGTAATTTTCCCTAACCAAAGAATCAGGAGTAATAAGTATTTTATCATACAAATGTCCTAATTGTTTTTTCAAAATATCTTCTATTTGTAGCATAGTGATGTCTTGAAGTTGTTTGTGTGCTTTTTCTAACATTTCCATTTTTATAATATTGTTTGTATCTATAGTAGTAAATTTATAAGTGCCTTTTCCTTGTTGTTCATAATTTCAACATAAATTCTAACCCAAATTATTTTTCAAAATGTACAAGTAGAATTTAATTAAGATAATTTTATGGTTCTGGTGGTCCATATTATGTATCAGAAAAATCAATTAGATATAGTCTGTGTTCTTGAAGGATTTACAGTTTTTGTTTTGTCAAAATCAGGAAATTGGACATTGTGAAATTTAGTTTGAGCAAAACAATAGCCAACAAGAATGATGGCTATTGCAGAAAATTTCTTTTTCATAAATTATTATAGTTTTTTGAATGGTATTTTTTTCTTACTTGGCTCTTGGATATAGTATCCTTTAGAAGCTTTGCTATCTGTGAATACAAAAGTTCCCAATTTTTTATCAAATTCTGAGTTTGGGGCAGACTGCATTTCTATCCAATGAAACTCATTTTTTTTGTTACTGTCCATTCCTATAATATAATTTTCTTTTTTGCTTTTTTTCCAAATTGTACTTTGTGTCTCAAAATTAACAACCACCACATCATTAGGAAATTGTAATTTAACCACACTCTGTGCAAAAGAAAAACTTGCCATGAATAGTCCTGTAATAATTGCGATTTTTTTCATAACTCTATATATTTAAAAACATTTATCTTTTCTAAAAATATCATATTTTTGTTGATTTCCCATTTCAGCTATAACCTCAAAATAAAATTGCTTTTTATCTTTTCGTGTGTAGGTTACATCTAGTCCATGGCTCCCTGCATTGCTAAATTCATAAGTGCCGTTTTTCTTACCATTGATGATTTCATCATAAGTTTTTAACACGATGGGTATACGATATGAGTTATCAATAGTTTTTTTCTTAAATTTCAGTGAAATTTCTTGTGATTGTCCTAAATATTTTACAGAAATAGGATTTTCATTTTTGTCAAATTTTACACTGATTTGTAATGTAGGGTCTTTGTCATTTTTGAAACACGCATACTTTTGTGAAAAAGCCATACTGCTTAATGATAAAGCAAGGATAAAATAAATTTTGTTCATTATAATTGTTGTTTAATTTTAGATTACAAATTTAGCCTCCAAGTAAATTGAATTTTTGCCCAAATTTGTCCAAATTGAACAAACTATTTTTATCTTTGTAAAAAATGTAGTTCCATAGTATGAAGGCGGAAATAGATAAGTTAAAAGAAGATTTTAAAAAGGTATATCACTCTAAAATACAGACAACAAAAGATATAGAAGAGTTAGCCAAAAAAATAAATATTGGTAACAGTACGCTTCGTAGATTTTTAGGAAGAATGGAGGCAGAAAGTAAATTTAGTTCTGCAACCTTAAATCTTATTTGTAAGCATATGGGATACAGTAGTTTCGATGACTACTGCAGACCTAAAAATAGTTCACTTTTGGAACAGGATTTTTTGAAGGTATTTTATGATTCTGTCAAAGACAAAAATATTTTGACAAGTGAGAGGAGGTATAATGATGTGAATTATCAATATGCCCAAAAAATCTTAGAAACTAATGAAAACACCAAAAAATTTATTGAAAAATTTGCGGATAATAAGGTAGCGTTGGAATACGCTCTGGCGTGGCATCCTCACTATGGTAAGATTACAGATCCTGAATATCAGGAGATTCTGATCAACTTGGGAAAGGTGACAGATATTTCTCATATCAAGGTTTTTGCGCCGTCTTTTGGGCTGTTTGGAAAGTTCGTTTCAGAGAATTTTGATGACAAAAAAGAAATCGAGAAACAGCTGAAACATATTGATAAACAGTTGGTTCTGATGAGAAAGGAATATAAATGGTTTTTTGTTTTTCCAGAGTTTAGGGCAGCGGCGGCGAGGGTTTTATACTATTTTCACTACAATGACCATCAAAATTTAGAGAAAGAAATTCAAACCCAATATTCTAATTTTAGGAAAAAGACCATAAATGGAGATAGAATTTTTTTTGCGAGTTATTTTGCTGATTGTCTTAATCTTATCGGGCGGTACAGCGAAGCGAAAGAGTTCGTTTCCGAAATCAGCAATGAGGAATATGAAGAATTTGAGAAAGAATACCATTACAAGAGGGACAAATATCTATTCTGTATAGTGAAAGGCATCACGCTTTTTCATCTTGGCAAAAAGAAAGAGAGCGAGAAGCTTTTTCAGGAAGTTTCAAATGTTAATTTCATGGAAATTCCTTTTGATATCTGGGATTATCTGGAACTGCAATATTGTCTTTTGGGAAAACTCCTATATCCCAAAAAAACGAAGTTTTCAGATGGTTTTAATTTCAAAATCAAGGAAATGAAATACACTTATTTTAATAGATTTAACTGATGCTTTCTTTATTTTTGATAATTTTGGGACATATGGCCTACGGTGTTACCAACGGGCCTGTGGAAAGGGCCGAGAGATAGAGTAGGGACGCTTCCGCTGATTTTGATGAGGAGTTTTGGCTGCTGCATGATTTTTTTTATTTCACATCTGTTATTTACTTATTTTCAGGTACTTCCAGCCAAAGAGTTTTCCAGCCAAGATATTTTGTACACAGTACTAATTTGTATGGTCAATTATTTTGGGTTGTTTTTTTATTTAAAATCCCTAAAACACACTTATGTTTCCAATGTTATCGGCTTTGGAAAAATGGGACTGATTATAGGTATTTTGATAGGTGTCTTTTTTTATGGCGAAAGCATCAGTATAGTAAAAGCATCAGCCTGTGCAGCTATTTTGCTGGCTGTTATGCTCATAGAGAAAAGCATAAAAATAGAAAAAACGCCTATTTCTAAAGGGTTGATTTACTCCGTTTTATCCAGATTGTTTTGGTCTACGGGATTACTATTCGTGCCGTTTATAGAGAAAATAGGAATTTTGCTTTTTTGCTCTATTTTGGAAGCCGTGGTGTTCTCTATGTCGCTGATTTTGTTTTTGTTCCAAAAAGATAAAAGCTGGAAGGGAATGGATGCCAAAACCCGAAACGAAATCTTTTTCTTGATAATTTTGGGGACAACAGGGACTTTTTGCCTTAATTTTGCCATTACTAAAACAAGCATTATTGTTTTTGCTTTCATGGGGCTAATAGAGCCTATTATCGGGATATTAGTTTCTATATTTTACCACAAAGAGAAAATAAACAAGTTGCAGTTTGTAGGACTCGCTTTGGGGCTGGTTTCTTCTTTTGTGCTTTCCTTTTTATAGATTATCTTTGCCAAATATAATTTTTAAATGCTGCCAAAAGAAAAATTACCTCGGATTTTTGAATATCTTAAACAATTTCTCACCGAAGAGCGCTTGCAAAAAATAGAGCATTTCTCTGAGCGAAGTTCGGATTTTGTCCTGCCTGTCATTGGCGATGTTTATCAGTTTCGGAATGCTGCTGCCATTGTCCGTTCGGTGGAGGCATGTGGGTTTCACAAGGTGGTGGCTCTGGAGGAAGAAAATGTTTTCGAACCAAACCTGAGGGTGACCAAAGGAGCGGACACATGGGTAGAAGTGGAAAAAATGCCCAATACGCTGGAGTCTTTACAGAAAATCAAAAACCGAGGTTACAAGATTCTGGCAGTTTCGCCCGAAAAAAATGCAGTGATGCTCCCAGATTATCAAATAAAATCGTCCATTGCCCTTGTTTTTGGAACGGAAAAAGAGGGCGTTTCTGATGAGTTTTTGGATTTCGCAGATGAAACTTTGGCTATTCCTATGTATGGTTTTACGGAGAGTTTCAATGTTTCTGTGGCGGCGGCGATTTGTATGTATGATTTCAAACAAAAATTGCTGAAATCAGATATAGATTATTTCTTAAAAGCTGAAAAATTGCTCAGAACTAAAATTCGCTGGGCGGTCAATTCCATCCGCAGCGGACAGGAAATTTTGGATAAATATCTTTTGGAGCAGTGTTAAAATTTTTGATAGCTCCACGCTGCCACGAAAATACCTGCCGTTTCGGTTCTTAGTCTTTGTTGTCCGAGAGCGATGGCTTTTATTCCTTTCTCTGCTAAAAGCTGGATTTCCTTTGGGCTAAAATCTCCTTCTGGGCCTATCAAAAAGGTAATTTTGTCTTTGGGCTGGATTTGGCTGAGGTTTGCTCTCTCAAAAGCTTTGTCACAATGAGCCACGAAAGTGTTTTCAGCTGAAATACCTTTCACAAAATCAGAAAACTTGGTCAGTTCATTCACGATAGGGAAATGAAATCTCAGGCTTTGTTTAGAGGCAGCAATGGCTTGTTTTCGGATTTTTTCTATGTTAATATTCTTTCTTTCAGACTTTTCTGTCAAAAGAAAAGTAATCTCTGAAACGCCCATTTCAGTGGCTTTTTCTACGAAAAATTCTATTCGGTCTATGTTTTTAGTGGGTGCTATGGCGATATGCGCCTGTAATGGGAAATTGGGCAGATTGGTTTGGATTTCATCTGGTTGCAGGAAGATTTTTTTTCCTTCAAAGAAGAGCTTTCCTTTCGCTAAACCACCTTTGCCATCCGTTACAAAAATCTCTTCTCCCGCCTTCATTCTTAGAACTTTGGAGATGTGCTGTTGTTCTTCTTCGTGTATTATTACAGTGTTTCCTGTGATTTCTCCATGGAATAATTTCATTGCTTTTTATTGTTATTAGAAGCAAAAATATTAAATTGTGACAGAAAATAAAAATAAAAAAATCATGAAAAAATTTGTTAAAAAGAAAAAAAAGTATACCTTTGTAGCGTGTAAATAAATAAATGTTTAATTAAAATCGTTTTTTAAAAATGAGAAAATTAGTATTCGCTCTAGGAGCAGTAGCAATGTTATCAATGGTTTCTTGTGGTAAAAAAGAAACTCCAGCTGAAAAACCAGCAACAGAAGAAGCAGCAAAAGAAGGTGAAGCAACTGAACAACCAGCTGCAGAAGGAGAAAAACCAGCAGAAGGTGAAGCAGCAGGTGCTTTGTCTGAAGTTCCAAAATTCAGCAACGAAGAAGTTCAAAAATTCGCTGAAGAGTACGCAGCTTACTACAAAGAAGTATTAGATGCTTACAAAGCAAAAGATGCTGCTAAAAGTGCTGAGCTTGCAAAAAAAGCTCAAGATTTAGCTAAATCTGCACAAGAAAAATTAACAAAAATGACTCCAGAAGATGCAAAATTATGGGCTGATTGGGCTCAAAAAATTGCTACTGAAGCAGCAGCTGCTGCTCAAGCACAATAATTTAGCATTTTTGTTAAAAAACTAAGAGCTTTATTTCATAATAAAGCTCTTTTTAATTTTTAGAAAATTTTTATTTTTTTAGAAATCATATCTGGATGTGGCTGTAGTTCTTAGGTCGGTAAACTCGCCTCGTTCATATTTCAGTTGTGCTACCATGGCTATCATAGCGGCGTTGTCCGTAGTGTATTCAAATTTTGGGATGAAAATATTCCAGCCTTGTTTTTCTGCATTGCTCTGCATCGCTTTTCTTAATTCTGAATTTGCAGAAACTCCACCCGCAATCGCCACTTCTTTGATTCCTAAGTCTTTCACGGCTTTTTGCAGTTTGTTCATCAAGGTATCAACGATAGTTTTCTGAACAGAAGCACAGAGGTCAGATAGATTTTCTGTAATGAAATTAGGATTTTTCTGTAATTCTTTTTGGACAAAATACAGAACAGAAGTTTTAATACCGCTGAAAGAATAATCATATCCTTCCAGTTTAGGTTTCCCAAAAGTGAAAGCATTAGGATTTCCGTCTTGGGCAAGTTTATCAATAATGGCTCCCGCAGGATAGTCCAGCCCGAATATTTTCCCGATTTTATCAAAAGCTTCTCCAGCTGCATCATCTATGGTTTTTCCGATGATTTCCATATCAAAATAATCTCTCACCAAAACGATCATCGTATGTCCGCCGCTTACTGTAAGACACAGAAATGGAAACTGTGGAGGAGTGGGATTGGCATCGCTTATAAAATGAGCCAAAATATGCGCTTGGAGATGATTGACCTCTATCAATGGAACATCCAAAGACATTGCCAAAGACTTCGCAAAGGAGGTTCCTACCAAAAGTGAACCCAAAAGCCCAGGTCCTCGTGTAAAACCTATTGCAGAAATCTCATTTTGTTGTATCTTTGCTTCTGCAAGTGATTTTTGAACTACAGGGATGATGTTCTGCTGATGAGCACGGGAAGCCAGCTCAGGAACTACACCGCCATATTCATTATGAATAGTCTGCGTATTAGCAATATTAGAGAGGATTTTTCGTTCCCTAATTACCGCAGCGGAGGTGTCATCACAGGAGGATTCTATCCCTAAAATAATAGGTGCATTCATAATGGCAAATATAGATAAAAATATAGATAACAACGAAATCGGAGAAGAAAACAACAAATCCTCGATAAAAAATGCTAAGGAAAAGGTAAAAAAACTTTCGTGGTGGGCAAAGCTGTTTTTGTTCTGCTTTTTTAGTTTTATTTTCTTAGTTGTTTCACTGCTGATAGCTATCAATATCCCTTCGGTAAAGGATAAACTCGCAAAGGAAGCTATCAATATGCTTAATTCTGAATTTAAAACCACATTTGCTGCTGAAAATGTGGAAGTTAATTTCTTTGGAGATGTGGTTATCAATGGCGTTTCTGCAAAAGACCATCATGATTTTGAATTTTTGAAGGCTAAAAAACTTACCGCACATTCGGATTGGTTTGCCATAGCTTTTAATTCCAGAGATTTAAAATTTCAAAAAATAAGTCTGGAAGAACCTGATTTAAAAGTAATTACCTATAAAGGCGAGGAGCAGGATAATTTCACCAAGTATATTGAAAAATTTGACACTCCAAAAGACCCTACTAAACCACCAACTAAATTTACGACCAGAATAGAAATTATTAATGGAAAAGTTTCTATTGTTAATAAAAATCTAGGAGAGGACGGCAACTGGCTGAAAGCAGAGAATTTTAATGCCTATGTTTCTGATTTAAAAACAAATGGCCCAAATGTCACTTTGAAACTCAATAAATTTTCTTTTGTTACCGAAAGATGGGGCAAAAAACATAAGCTGGAAGCGCTTTCAGGAGATGTTACAGTGACAAAAGAAAAACTGGAACTGAAAGATTTGATTTTTCATACCGACCATTCACTCTTACAGGGTGATTTGGTTTTTGACCTTGATAAAAAGACAGGTTGGAAAGATTTTAACAATAAAGTAGTGTGGGATATGAACCTCAAAAGAGGCAGCTATCTCCATGGATATGATATCAGCTATTTCGTGAAAAACTGGGATAATTACCAGAAATACCAGCTTTTCGGGAAGATGGATGGAACGCTGAATGATTTTGTCCTTAAAAACTTTTTGATGAAAGTAAAAGATAATGAAATCCAGACTTCAGAAATCAGGTTGGCTAAACTGATAGAGGGGAATTTCAATATTAAAAGTAATCAAATTTCTGCAGCTTTCACTTATAAAGGACTGAAAGAATCTTTACCGACTTTCATTGCGAAAAAAATGGGAGGCGTGGCTGATGATTTTGGGCGTATAAAATATAATGGATTTGCAGATCTCAATAAAGACCGAGTGGCTGCAAAAGGGAATTTGATTACAGGAATAGGGCAGGCGCAGATTGAGAATTTTGTTCTTAGAAATTACTCTTCTAAAATGCCTGAGTATAGCGGAAATTTGGTTCTAAAAGACCTGAATACAACGATTTTAACGAAAAATAAACAAGTCGGGCTGGTTTCTGGAAAATTCAATGTTCAGGGTAAAGGCTTTGATATCAATACTTTATCTCTAAATACAAAATCCCAGATTTCAAAAATAGAACTTATGGGAAAAACATTGAACAATATTTCTTTGGATGGAGAACTGGCGCAAAAGCAGTTTAAGGGGATAATCAGCATCGATGACGCACAGGCGAGAGGAGTGGTAAATGGTAAAATAGACTTCAGCAAACCGAAGCTTTCTGCTGATGTGGATGCACAGATAAACCACTTGAATTTGGCTTATTTCGGGGCTTCGGGTTCGGGAACGAATACTTTTAGGGGAGATGTGAAGGGTAAAGTTTCGATGACCAATATTAACGATTTAGACCTTGATGCAACTATAAATAATGTTACTTTGGGTGGAAATAAGCCCATTTCTATCCCGAATGGAGCCGTGAAAGTGGCTATGGAAGGCGGAAATAGAGTGATAGAGGTGGATATGCCAGGCGCTGTAAAAGGTAAAATTTTGGGTAAATTTAATTTAAGCAATTTAGGTGGAATCTTTCAGGAGCTGTCTAATAGGCTTTTAGCAGGAAATAAGGTAAAAAAATATTATAAAAATGAGGACTTCACTATGGATGTAGAAGTTCATCAGAAGCTGGTTGATTATTTCTTGCCAAATGCTTATATTCCTCAGGGAGCGAGAATTACGGGGCTGTTTAATGGAAATTCTAACGACTTGGTGCTCAATGTAGATGCTCCTTCCTTTAAATATGTTATGGAAAAAGAAGAGGAAGTGTCACGAGTTGATAAACTGTTGGCACAGACTAATCCAGAATATGTTGTTCGCCAAGGAGTTAAGAAAGATAGTGTTTTGGTAAAAAATGCTAAAATAAACATTAATACTGCTGATTTTCAGAAGTATTGGGCATTGAATGTCGGTCGTGTGGAATATCAGAAAAGTTTGTTGAAAGACATAAATATTACTGCACAAAATGAAGATAATAAAAAACTGAATATCTCTGCTAATCTGCATGTTGGGACATTAGAAAAAGAAGAAAAAAATCAGATGACGCCCTACGCTGCTAATATAGAGCAGTTTATAAATGAGCAGGGAGATTATGTTGTGAAATTTGACCCTACTAACCTGAAAATCAGCAACTATCTTTGGATGGTGGATACTTCTCCGGAGCTTGACCATTCCATTGTTTATCGGAAAAAGAATCAGGATTTTCAAATTAAAAATTTGAGATTGTATTCTGATGAAAGTGAGATACTTGTAAATGGTATTTTTAAGAATGCAAAAGATTTTGATATTTCAGCGGAGGTTAAGCAGATGGCTCTTGCCAAAGTTTGGAAAACAATCCACCAAGACAGCAATATTGATATACAAGGGATAGCAAATGGAAGTATAAAAATAAACATGAACCAGCATAGGCTGGAGCCTTTGATAGACATAAAAATAGATAATATTTCTGTAAATGACAGCAGAATAGGAAATTTGGTAGTTAGTGCTGAAAGCAGCGATAGAGAAAATATTTATGATGTTAAAGCTAGGATTTCCTCCGGTGGATTTTTTGATAGTGATAATTTAGTTTTGGAGGGGAAAATAGACAATAACACGGCATCTCCTACATTGGATCTTTCGGCGAGTATGAAAGACCTTAATATTGCTTTCGTGCAAGCTTTTGTGAAAGATATTTTCTCTAATTTTAGAGGGACAGCTTCTGGAGATATAAAGATAGATGGAACGCTTAAAGACATTAATTATGGAGGAGATATTGCGATGAAGGGCTTTGGCTTGAAACTTAATTTTTCAGGTGTAGATTATACTTTTGATGACACAGTTGTTACGCTGTCTAATGGAAACTTGCTCTTTAACCTTGTAGGAGTGAAAGACAGTAGAAAAAATTCCAAAGGAACTATTTCTATCGGGCGTTTGAGTTTATCGGATTTGTCTAATATCGGCGCCGATCTCCTTATTCGTGCGGATAATTTGATGCTGCTTAATACCACACAAAGCGATTTTGATACTTTTTGGGGAATGATTTATGCAAAAGGTGATATTTTCGTGGGTTATGATAGCAAAGGTCTTAAAATAGACGCTACGGCAAATGTTTTAGACAATAGTGTATTTACACTGAATAGCGCCTCTGCTTCATCGGTTGATAAGTTTAAAATGCTTAGATTTATAACTGTTTCAAAATCAGGAGAAATACAGTTGGCGGAGAAAAATAAAAACCGCCTGAATATGGAAATTAATCTGGATGTTACAGCAAATAAAAATTCTACGGTAAATGTACTCCTCGGCGATGAAGTAGGAAATATAAGCGTAAATGGAGAAACCAAGAATATGAAGTTCTCTATGGACAAAACAGGTAATATCAATATGTTCGGGGGATATTTCGTGGATTCAGGAAATTATATTTCTAAGGCTATTTTGGAGAAAACTTTCCAGATTCAAAGAGGAAGCAATATCCAGTGGAGTGGGGATGTTCTTAACCCAGATTTAAATATTACTGCAAATTATTACAGTTTGGTTTCTAATGCAAGTGAGTATCTCAATGTGGCTTCATTGCCTACAATTAATGTTCAATTGCAGACAAAAATAACCAACAAGATGAAAGAGCCAAAAATAACACCTTATATCAATGCTCCGGATGTATCCAGCCAGATAAGAGAAGTGATGGCATATAAGCTGAGTACCGAGGAAGAAAAAGTCTTGCAGTTTGCTTCTATTCTGGCATTGGGGAATTTTAATGTATCTAATACTAATGGTTATTCCGCTTTGGGTTCAGGGGTTAATGCATTTTTAAAGCAGCTGAGTTCCGCATTTAATTCTATTAGTAATGATTTTCAGCTGGATATGGATTTTATTAAAGGAAGCACTTCTGCTAATACTGGCGATAGAGCGAATACAAGACTAAATATTAATGTCTCTCCACGATGGAAAATTAAGACAGGTATTGGCGTTCCTCTTTCCAAAACAAGTACAACTCAGAATAATTATCTTTCAGGAGAGGGAATCGTAGAATACGACTGGTCTAAAATTATAGATGGGTCTCGTGTTTTCAGGATTTATTCCAAACCATCTAATGTTGGTTTGGTTATGGGGTCTAATGCTGGCGCGAACCAATCCTATGGTGTCGGAGTGGTTGTTTCATATAGTTTTAATAGATTTTTTCCTAGTAAAAAGAAAAAAGATGAAAAAGAATCTCCTAAAAAAGACACAATTGTTGTAGATTCTGCAAAATCTTATTAAAAATATTTTTTTATTGAGAAAAAAGAATTACTTTTGCAATAAAATTAAAAATAAAATTGTAAATTAGATAAATATATGCATAATTCACAGCTTGACGAAATAGATAAAAAGATTTTAGATTTCTTAGTAGAAAACACAAGGACACCTTTCACGGAAATAGCAAATCAGATGGGAATTTCTGCAGGAACTGTACATGTTAGGGTAAAGAAAATGGAAGATGCAGGTATTATATTAGGCTCTTCTTTAGTTATCAATTATAAAAAGTTGAACTATAATTTTACTACCTATGTAGGAATTCTTTTAAGTAAATCTAATAAAACTCAAGAAGTTTTGAAAATATTGGAAGGTATTCCAAATGTTACTGAGTTAAGTGTTACCTCAGGTAAATATAATATTTTCTGTAAAATTAGAGCGAAAGATACAGATGATGCCAAACGAATAATATATCAGATTAATGATATAGAAGAGGTAATGCGTACAGAAAGTATGATATCAATAGAAGAATATTTTAGTGATAAAAACAGATTAATTAATGCAGTTGAAGTATAGTTTAGGATTATTTAGATAAAAAGCTAAACTTTTCCTTTTGTTAATCAGGTGGTTATTCAATTTTGAATAAAAAATTTCAAAAGAACTTGCTTAGTAATATTAAGATAATTATTTTTGCGGTCTGGATTCTCCACAGAGGGGGATTTAGGAGAGCAGAAGTTTTTTAGTTGAGAATGAGGTGATTAAAAATATTTTCAAAAAAAGTTCAAAAATATTTTGTCAGTTCAAAAAAACTTTCTATTTTTGCACTCGCAAACGAAAACGGAAGTAGTTTGTGAATAGAGAAGAGATCATTAAGGATATTAAAATATAGAACGA
>CALHQK010000065.1 GCA_938037185.1 uncultured Riemerella sp. | reverse complement strand
AAAAATCCATTTGTAGAAGAGAGCGGATGCGAGGTTCTTCCTTCTGTAAGCAGTTCAAAATCAAAATCTATCGCTTTATCATTGAAAGAAAACAAATCCGTAGGCTGTTTAAACAACAAGATTTCTCCTTCCACATCCATCATAGTTGTAATTTGATCCAAACTAAAATTTCCCACATTGACCTTCGCTGCCAAAAGTTCATTTTCATAAACCAAAGCCTCTCCGAGCCGAAGTCCCTTTATCTGCTCCAAGACTTTATCCGATGGAATACAATTAGGTGTGATGAACAAACTTTCTTTTCCCTCTGGTCTAGCGAATTTCTGCTGAAGATAATCCTCTGTGATATAGGAAATTTCATCCGTGTTCAAAAGCTTTTTCCAGCGTTCAGAAAAAGTAAGAATTCCACATCGCATCTCCGCCACAGGTCTAGTGAAAGTCAGCGGAAGGAAATTTTCCCAATAATGGGCATCAGAAAATACTAACTGCATATTTTTTTATTTGTAACAAATTTAATTCTTTTCCTCTTCTAAACAAAAAAACCTCCTGAAAAAATCAGAAGGTCTTTTAATATTTTCCTAATATTACTTAGCAAATTTTTTGTACTTGTTCATGAACTTATCTACTCTACCCGCAGTGTCTACCAATTTCACTTTTCCTGTGTAGAATGGGTGAGATGTAGAAGAGATTTCCATTTTTACTAATGGATATTCTTGTCCTTCGTATACAATTGTATCTTTTGTTTCTGCTGTAGATTTGCAAAGAAACATGTCGTCATTACTCATATCTTTGAAAACGACAAGTCTATAATTTTCAGGGTGGATTCCTTTTTTCATAATATTCTAGAAATTATTTTTATTTTTAATTCAATTACTTGGATAAAATGGTAATGGACATCTTATCCTTATATTGGTATTTCAGTCTGCAAAAATATTATTTTTTTTTGAATTCACAAAAACTTTAAATATTTATCTTAAAATATTTATCTTTGAATATTATTTTAATACATATGAAAACAAAATTCTTACTTGGACTGAGCTTTTGGGTTTTATTGTTATTCGTTTCGTGCAAAAGGGATGAAATCAGCTTTGAAACTCCTTCTGCTGACTTAAAATTCTCACATGATGTTGTTTTTTGTGATACAGTTTATAATCAGGTTCGCTCCGAAACTTATTTCGTAAAAGTCTATAACAGAGAGAATAAAGATGTCCGAATCCCGAAAATCACATTAGAAGGCGGAAGTTCCTCGCCATACCGCATCAATGTAGATGGAAAAGCTGGGACAGAGTTTTTTGATGTTCCGCTGAGAAAAAATGACAGCCTCATTATCTTCATAGAAATAGCACCTGTAGCCAATGCAAGAGAAGCTATCGCTGAGGACAAAATAATTTTCAGCTCACCGAGAGGCAACCAGCATGTGACACTCCTTTCCGTGGTGCAGGATGCCGAATTTTTCATAAAATCTGATACAAACCCTAATATCCTAAACGCCAATACAACATGGAGAAATAACAAGGCTAAAATCATCTTCGGAGAGCTTACTCTCGCAGAAGGGAAAACCCTTGATATAGAGGAAGGAAC
>CALHQK010000064.1 GCA_938037185.1 uncultured Riemerella sp. | reverse complement strand
ATTTCAAATTTGCAGACCGCACAGAATTTGAAAAAATGAAGAAAAAAGCCAGAGCACAGGAAATCATCATCGTGAAAAATGGACAGATTACGGACACTTCTTTTTCTAATCTTCTATTCCTAAAAAACCAAACTTGGTACACGCCTAAAAGTTTCTTGCTCAATGGTGTTCAGCGGCAAAACCTCCTAAAACAAGGAATAATAAAAGAAACAGAAATCACCCTACAAAACTTAAATGAATTCTCTCATTTTCAGCTCATTAATTCTATGAATGAATTCAATCAAGATTTTGTGTATTCTATAGAAGAGTTAAAGTAAATTTATCGTTTTCCCTTGAAAAACTCACTGACCAAAAGGGAACACTCTTCCTCTAAAATACCTGTGATGATTTCTGTTTTAGGGTGGAGTTCTATTCCTTTGTTTAGAAAACCGCGCTTTTCATCTCTTGCTCCGATGACCAAGCGGGAAATCTGCGACCAAAACAAAGCTCCAGCACACATCACACATGGCTCCAGAGTTACATACATTGTGCAGTCTTTCAGGTATTTACCGCCAAGAAAATTAGCCGCCGAGGTTATACTCTGCATTTCGGCGTGGGCTGTGATGTCGTTCAGCCGTTCGGTGAGATTATGCCCTCTAGCGATAATTTTGTTATTACAAACTATCACACAACCTATCGGAACCTCCTCTTCTTCAAGGGCATAGCGAGCCTCTTGGAGAGCCGCTTTCATAAAATATTCGTCGGAAAACATATTTCTAAATGTTTCAGCAAAAATAAAGATAAATTCTTTAAACATTTCTTTTGATTTATAAAGGATTAAATTTTTGTCACTGAAAATCAACCATTTAAAAGAAACGAATAAGCTTGGAAACTTTTTTACTTTTTTTGTTTCCGAGTTTTTATATATTTGCAAAACAAAATCAGACAAAATATGAAAGACACTATATTAGAAAAATCAAAGGAACTATTCCTGAGGAATGGCTTTAAGACCGTTGGGATGGATGATATTGCACAATCTCTTCATATTTCGAAAAAGACCATTTATCAGTATTTCCCATCAAAAGAAGATTTAGTAAAGGCTACTTTGGATTATGTGTATAATCTGGCTTTCAGGAAAATTGCAGAAATATCAGGAAAATGCGAAACCGCTATCCATGAGCATTTCAAAATCAAGGAATCAATAGATGGTATTTTAGGGAAGGATTTTGAAACTTCTCCTTGTTTCTTTCAGCTTAAAAAATATTACCCAGAGCTTTGTTATGATTTTGAAAAAAGACGCTGTAAGGATGTGAAAACCCACATCGAAAAAAACATAAGTGAGGGAATAAAACAGGGAGTCTACCGAAAAAATCTGGATAAAACTTTTCTGGCCGTCCAGTTTATCGCAGGAAGTGATGCCGTTGATTTGTATGAAAAATTCCCAGAAGAATTAGGAGAAAGTATATCAATAAAAGAACATGATAATAAATTTTTAGAATTTTATCTAAGGTCAATCGTAACGCCAAAAGGTTTAGAAATAGTAGAAAATTTAATAAAAAATGAAAATGAAATATAGTTTATCAATAGCTTTGGCTTTGCTGAGCTTCTTCCCAAAAGCGCAGGAAGAGCTGACTCTCAGCAAAGCGGTTAATTATGCCCTAGAGCATAAAGCAGAGGCTGTAAAAGCCAAATTAGAATACGAAAACGCAGAGTATCAAATAGAGCAAGTGCGCGCGGCTACGCTTCCGCAGGTGAATGCCACAGGAAGTCTCACATACAATCCTATTCTGCAACAGATGAGTTTCATGGGAAATCAGGTAACAGTAGGAAATCCATGGCAGACTTCGGCGGGAATTTCCGTTACTCAGCAGTTGTTCAACCAAAGTGTTTTCATCGGCCTGAAAGCAGCCAAAACCACTCGTGAGTTTTATGCTATCAATCAGCAACTTACCAATGAAAAACTGATAGAAAAAGTAGCTACGGCTTACTACCAAGTCTATCAAACACAGCAGAAACTGAAAACTGTGGAGACGAACCTAAACAGCACTACCAAAACCAGAGATATCATAGATGGGCTGTTTAAAAGTGGCTTAGCTAAAAAGATAGATTTAGATAGAACCAATGTAGCGGTGAACAATCTGAAAGCCTCTAAACAACAGATTTTAGATGCGCTACAACTGCAGGAACATTCCCTAAAATTCATGATAGGAATGGACATCAATAAATCCATTGTGATGCCTGATGATACCTTCGATGCGGCGCCTGCCCTTCTCGGAAATGAAGCAAGTGTGGAGAACAGAACAGAAATCAAAGTTATCAATAAACAGCTGGAACTCTTAGAGCTGGACAAAAAAGCTAAAAAAGCGGAATACTATCCTACTTTGGCACTTTCAGGAAACTTTGGCTATACTGGTGTAGGGCAAAAATTCCCTTGGTTTAGTAAAGATGAACACACATTCTACTACAGCGCAGCGAGCATTGGGCTAAGTCTAAACATCCCTGTTTTCAATGGGTTTTCTACAAGAGCTAAACTTCGCCAAGCCGATGTAAACATCAAAAAAGCTGAAGTGGAAAAAAGAGAAGCAGAACTGGCAATCAGTTTGGATATTGAAAACGCTAAAACTCAGATTAACAATAGTTTAATTACTATTAATACTCAAAAAGAAAATGTGAATTTAGCGAAAAGCGTTTTGGAAAACACGCAAAACAACTATAAATACGGGCTTTCTACACTTACCGATTTATTGGATGCAGAAAAAGCCTACGCAGATGCACAAAATAACTATACCAACGCTCTGCTGGAATACAAAATAGCGGAAATAAAACTAATAAAATCAAGAGGAGAACTAAATACATTAACGAAATAAACCTAAATAAAATGAAAAAAACAATCATAACAATCGCTTTAATCGGAGCTTCAATCGCAGGAATTGTCTTCGTTTTAAATAAAAATAAAGAAAAAAGTGAGCAGGCAACAGCCATCGTAGCAGAGAAAAACGCCAATGTAGCCGTAAGAGCGGACATCGTAGATTTCAGAAGCGTGAATACTCAATACGAAGCCAACGGAACTTTCCAAGCAAAGCAGGAAGTCGCTCTTTCCGCTTCCACTCAGACCGGTAATCACCGTCAGACTGTGGCGCGGCAAGCGTACGTCCACATTCTTCAAGTTGTGTACGCGCGCTCCAAGCACATCGATATATTGTTCAGCGTCTGTAGACATGTTTGGTTTATGGTGCTACCGAAGAGCCCTCTTCAAAGCCGCGCAGCAGATTGATCGTTTTCTTTATGTTATAATTGCGTCCGTCTGCTCCTTTGGCTTGCAAATTGAGATAATACGCCCCATCGGGAGCATCGCTACCTCCGGCGCGGCCGTCCCAACCTCCCTTGAGGTCTGTCCATTCATAGAGTTTCTTACCCCAACGATCAAAGATGACGGCCCGAAAGGAAACGATGCTTTGATAACCGTCCTTTACTTTGAATACGTCGTTAATGCCATCGCCATTGGGCGTAAAGGCATTGGGCACCTCCAGTCGAGATTCGGAGATGGTAATCTTAAACGGCTCATCCATACTATATTCTATGGTGTCCGTACCTTGCACAAAACTAATCAAAAGACTGACGGTAAACGAACCACTCTCTCGAAAAACGTAAGTCGTATTCTCTTCGTG
>CALHQK010000063.1 GCA_938037185.1 uncultured Riemerella sp. | reverse complement strand
TCGTAGGCACGAGCGGAGAGATTTAGTTTTTCCATGGCGTTTTTTATCAGCTGCTGACAGGTGCTGTCCAGATCGCAGTATTTTTCAATTTCTTTCGGACCCATTTGGGCATTGTAGTTGATATCCAGTTCTTTATATCGTTGGGCTTGTATCTCTCTGGCTTTCAGCACGCGGTTTCGTATTTCTATACTGCTTTCGCCTTTTCTTTTTTCTGCAAGTTGCTCAAACTCTACTTTCTGGACTTCTATATGAATGTCTATTCTGTCCAAAAGCGGCCCAGATAACTTGTTCATATATCTCTGCATTTCGGTCTGGGAAGAGGTATTGTTCGGATCATCAGGGAAATAGCCCGAAGGACTTGGGTTCATACTTGCCACCAGCATAAAACTTGATGGATAATTTACCGAAAATCTCGCTCTGGAAATCGTTACCTCTCGGTCTTCCAAAGGCTGTCTCATTACTTCCAAAACGGCTCTTTTAAACTCAGGAAGCTCATCGAGGAAAAGAACTCCATTGTGCGCAAGGGAGATTTCCCCAGGCTGAGGATAGGCACCGCCGCCTACCAAAGCAACATCAGAAATAGTGTGATGAGGTGAACGGAACGGGCGAACGGTCATCAGCGAGGTGTTGCTGCCCATTTTTCCTGCTACGGAGTGGATTTTAGTGGTTTCTAGAGCCTCTTTCATCGTGAGTGGAGGCAGGATGCTGGGAACTCTCTTGGCGAGCATGGTTTTTCCGCTCCCTGGAGGGCCTACTAGAATGATATTGTGTCCGCCGGCTGCTGCCACTTCCATGGCTCTTTTGGCGGTTTCTTGCCCTTTCACTTCCGAAAAATCATAAGGAAATTCATTGATTTTATTTTGAAATTCCTTGCGAGTGTCTATTTCAGTTTTTTCCAAATCTCTTTCTCCATTGAAAAAGTCAATGACCTCTTTGATGTTTTCCACACCGTAAACATCGAGATTATTCACTATTGCGGCCTCTTGGGTATTTTGTTTAGGTAAAATAATTCCTTTAAAGCCTTCCTCACGAGCTTTTATCGCAATGGGCAAAACGCCCTTTATCGGCTGTAATCCGCCATCGAGCGAGAGCTCTCCCATGATGATGTATTGGTCTAAATTTTTGGCAAGAATTTTATCCGAAGCCGCCAAAATCCCAATCGCGATGCTCAAATCATACGCAGAACCCTCTTTGCGAAGGTCAGCGGGCGCCATGTTGATGGTGATTTTCTTGCCAGGGAGCTTATGACCTACATTTTTCAGGGCTGCCGAAATACGATGGCTGCTCTCCTTGATGGCATTGTCAGGAAGCCCCACGAGATGATAGCCCACTCCTTGGTCTACATTTACTTCTATCGTGATGGTCTGCGCAGAAACTCCGTGTATGGCACTACCAAAAACTTTGACTAGCATGGCGAAACTAAATTTTGGAAAGATTAATGATTTTTATTTTTGTAAATAATCTTGGGTCAATTTATCTAAAAAAATATGCAATTTTTCATTCATTTCAGAATAATCAAAATCAAGGATTTCTTCTGGAGACTGCACAAATGGATGAATTTGGCTGAGGTTTAATAAGTCTTTTTCGCTGTCAATCAGTTTTTTAACAACCTCCTTCGTCAGCTCCATATGGCACTGGAAACCATAGACAATATCAGAATATTTCACGATTTGTCTTGGACAGCCTTTGCTGAATGCAAGGATCTGCTTATCATTTTCCAGCCCTGGCATATCGTTGTGCCAGTGTCCCACGACCAAAGTTTTCCCAAAATGATTGATTTTTTCATCTTGAAGTCCCTGTTCTGTAAGTTCAATAGCAAAATTTCCTATTTCCTTTTCTGGACTATGCCCGAATTTAAATCCTAAACTTTCTCCAATCAGCTGAGAACCAAGGCATATTCCTACAACGGCTTTCCCTGCATCGATGCATTTTTTGATAAGGTTAATTTCTGCTTTTGCATCAAAATGAGGACATTCTTCTGTGCTGGTAGCAGGATCCTGCGGACCGCCCAATATGATGAGCATATCGATGTTTTTGGCGGAGTCCGGAAGTTTATCGCCTTCAAAAACTTTTGAAAAAGAAATATTGTATTTTCTCTTTTCCGCCCAGTCTAAATAAGCACCTGGCGCTTCGAAAGTTTCATGTTGGATAAAATGTATATTCATATTTTTATTTTTCTAATAAAGTTTCCATACACTCTTCCAGACTGTTTTCCCAGTATCTTGGCTCTATGTTGTAGCTGTTTTCTATTTTGTCCAGACACATTGTGCTTCGCATAGGGCGTTTTGCAGGAGTAGGGTATTGGTCTGTGGTGATGGGATTGATTTTGATTTTACTTTCGGATAGTTCTGCGATTTTTTGTGCAAAATCAAACCAAGTAGTCTCAGGATAATTAGAAAAATGGAAAATTCCGTATTCCTTTTCTTCTGTTCGGATGATTTTCATAATCACCTTCGCAAGGTCATTGGCATTAGTTGGCTGCCCGAATTGGTCAGCCACTACATTCAGTTCATCTTTGGTGCTGAATAGATTGAGCATCGTTTTCACGAAATTTTTATTAAATTCGGAATAAAGCCAAGATGTCCTGATGACGATGGTTTTCGGATTTTTTTCCAAAGCAAGGTTTTCGCCCTCTAATTTGGAAGCACCATAAACTCCGAGAGGATTGGTAAAATCGTCTTCCGTGTAGGGAAGATCGGTCTCGCCATCAAATACATAATCTGTGGAAACATGGATTAAATCAATGTTAAGTTCCGCACAAGCTTCGGCAAGGTATCCCACGCCTTCGGCATTGACCGCGAAAGCTTTTTCTTTTTCCTGTTCAGCCAAATCTACGGCTGTGTATGCAGAAGCATTGATGCAGAAATCAGGCTGATAATCAGAGAAATAACTATCAACTTGGTTTTTATCCGTGATATCTAAAGTATCATAATCTGTGAAACAGAATTCATACTCCAAAGAATAGTCAGAAGCTATTTTGTTCAAACAGTTTCCGAGCTGTCCATTTCCACCGATTACAAGAATTTTTTTCATGAATTATTTATTTAGAGTTCTTAGATAATTAGCTCTTGACTGAAAATCAGACTGTTCTACTTTGGTCAAGAATTTTTGATTTGTTTGAATGATATCCTCGCCCATCACTTCTGATTTTCTGGATTTTAAATTAAAATGAATGAAAGTACACCAAAGCACAGCGTATATTTTTTCGGTGTCTAGGTCTTTCATAAGAAGCTCTATTTTGCAGGTTCTGTCACTTAGCTCTATCAGTTTGCTGGAAATAATCACTTCCTTGTTGTATTTTACTTCTTTCAGATAGGCTATTTCGTTTTGTATAACCACCCATACACAGCCTGTTTTGTGGGCGTATTCTTCGTGGGTGAATTCATAATGCTCTGCCATGTGGTCTTCTCGGGCATTGAGCATGTAGTCTATGTATCTAGAATTGTTAAGATGCCCCATAGGGTCACAGTCTGTAAATCTGATTTTTGCTTTTGAAAATAGTTCCATTGTAAAGTATTTAAATGTCAAATTTAAAAAAAAACCACTCAATATTGAGTGGTTTTAGTGTCTAATTATAAGAAAAATTATTTAAGTCCTAATTCTTTTTTTACTGCAGCAGTAGCATCAGGTCCGTTTTTATAAAGCAACCCAACAGTGTTAGAATCAAATACAAAATCCCATCCATTTGCTTTAGCCGCTTTTTCAAGAGCATCGTTTAGTTTTCTCTCAATAGGAGCATATGCTTCACTTTGTTTTTTAGCTAAATCCTGCTGTGCTAATTGAGTCATTTGCTGGATGTTTTGCTGTAATTTTTGCAATTCTTGGTTTCTCTCTTCATTTACCTTTTGAGTTTGCTTAGGTGCTTCTTCTTGGTATTTTTTTAATTTAGCTTCAGCAGCAGTCATTTGTTTTTCGATTTCTGCCTGTTTAGTTTTACTGAAAGCCTCTAGTTGGTCATCAGCTTTCTTTTTTTCAGGCATTAGATTAAGTATTCCTGCAACATCTAAAGTCGCTATTTTCTGTGCTTTCATACTTCCGAAAGACATAAAAACCATTGCAAATGCAAATAATAAACTTGATTTTTTCATAATTTAAAAATTAATTAACTTTGTTTATACTTTTTTATTTATTTCTTTTTCTTCTGGGAGTTTTCCTTTTTTTCCTCTTTCTCTTCTTTTTTAGTTCTTAAAACAGCGAGTACTTTCTCAGTATAATCATAGAATTTATCTAAAAATAAAACACTGCTGTTAGAATTTTTATCAAGAATTATGCCTAACCCATTTTTTTCTGCAACAACTTTTATGGCTGCCCAAATTTTGTCTTGGAAAGGCTTCACCATATTGCTTCGGAATTTATTGATTTCTCCTTCAGCAGTAAACTTTTCCTTCAAATGAGTTTTTACTTTTTTTTCTAATTCTTCAACTTCTTTTTCTCTCGTTTTGAGCTGTTCGCCGACTAATAATATCCGCTCATTTTCCAGCAGTTCTTTCTTGTTTTGATAATTGCTTTGAAGCGTATCAAGCTGAGCCTGCCAATGCTTTATCTGTGTTTCGAAACGGGTGTTTGCTTCCTTATATTCAGGAATATTATTCAATAAATAGTCCGTATCCACCACTCCTATCTTCTGCGCTGAAGCGAAGAAAATTCCTTGGAAAACAAAAACTAATGTTAGCAATAATGTAGCTCGTTTCATTTTTAATATAAATTAAAGTGATTGATTCATCAGGAAGTGTGTCTGCCATCCTGATGGAGAATTAGATGTAGAATAAGGAAGTTTATCAATTCCGTAAGCAAAATCAAATCCGATGAGTCCGAAAGCGCCCATATAAACTCTAACTCCTAGACCAACAGATCTTTTCAACTTAAATGGATTATAAGCTCCAAATCCATTCCAAGAGTTTCCTCCTTCAGCAAAAGCCAGACCATAAATTTTGGCTGTTTGAGACATTGAGATAGGGTATCTCAGTTCTACTGAAAATCTGTTGTATAGCGTGGCCCCGCCTTTTGGCGTAATGTCTGCTGCCCCGCCTCCTTCTGTAGAAGCATCTTCATATCCTCTTAGAGGGATAAGTTCCCTACCATCATATCGTCCGCCATACAATCCTGTTCCTCCCATGTAGAAGCGTTCAAATGGCGGTGCGCCGAGTTTTTTATTATATCCATTCAAGAATCCCATCTCCATAGAGCTTCTCAATACTAGTTTTCCTACAATTTCATTATAGGCATCTGCTTTTAGTTTTACTTTGAAATACTCCATCCAGTTATACTTTTCTGATGCACTCATTGAGGAGTAGTCTTTATTGCTAAATGCAGAATATGGAGGCGTGAACTTTGCAGAAATTTCCACATTAGAACCCGTAGTAGGGAAGATAGGGTCGTATCCCGCAGAGTTTCTGCTTAAACTAACATTGAATGCAAAGTTATTAGAACGCCCTTTATATAAAGTCTCCGTTCCAAAATAAAAAGGATAGTTAGAGAAATCATATCTTTGATAAGAAAGCCCTGTGTAAAGGGAAAAATAATTGTCTGGCCAGTTTAGAAGCCTGTTAAGCCCTACAGATGCAGAGAAAATATTTAACCTCATAGGGTCGCCATATGCATCATGATATTTCACGATGGAGTTATTCACACTTAATGACAAGGCTGTTGGTCTTTTTCCAAAAAGCCAAGGCTCTATGAAAGAAATACTGAAATTCTTAAAGTATTGTCCTGCTTGAGCTTGTAGAGAAAGTGTCTGTCCATCCCCTTGTGGGATTAGTTTTTTGAAGCTCAGGAACTTTCTTAGTGAAAAGTTATTAAAAGTCAGCCCCAATGTACCAATGAAAGTATTTCCTCCATATCCAGCCTGTAGCTGAATTTGTGAAGAACCTTTTTCTACCAAAGTCCAATGGATATCCACTGTGTTGTCCTGTGGATTTGGTTTTATGTCTTGTCCTAATTGTTGAGGGTCAAAGAACTGCATTCCTGCCAAATCAAAATAAGTTCTTTTAATATCTGTTCTTGAAAACAATTTGCCTGGGCGGGTTCTTAAAGTTCGTAAAATCACATGATCATGAGTAGTCGTGTTGCCTGACCATGTTACTTTGTTCCATGTTGCTCTTTCTCCTTCACGGATACGGATTTCTAAATTTATGGAATCTCCCACTACTGATTTTTCTATCGGAGTAACTGTGGAGAAAAGATATCCGCTGTTCATATACAAGGATTTGAGGTCAGAATCATCTTCTTTTCCTCCATCTTCGCCTACTTTTTTATTAAATCCTACAGCATCATAAACATCGCCTTTCTTGTATCCCAAGAGTCTTTGTAGGGTTTCTGTAGAATATACCGTGTTTCCGTAGAACTCAATATTCCCGATATAATATTTTTTTCCTTCTTCTAAATTTACTTTAATATTAAAGCCCTCTTTATTCCTTGAAATAGAGTCAGATATTATTCTTGCATCTCTATATCCTAGGGAGTTATAATAAGAAATAAGATTATGCTTATCTTCTTCATATTTTTCAGGAACGAGTTTAGATGATTTAAAGATACCTAACAAAAATCTTTTCTGTTTAGTATTTTTGAATCCTTTATTTCTTAGTTTTTTTGATGAAACATCTTTATTTCCTTCAAATTCAATTTTGGTGATTTTGACTTTTTTTCCTTTATCTACATTGATTGTCCAGTCCACCAAGTTAGGATCACCTGCATTTATTTTGTCTTGGATGCTTATTTTAGCATCTGCAAAACCTTTCTTTATGTATTCTTGTGGAATTTTGGTTTTTAAAGTAGAAACTAAATTATCAGTGATTTTTGTTCCTGGTTTTAGATTATTATCCTTTATTAACTTATCGTTTTGAGATTTTCTAATTCCTTTTCCAGTAAATTTTATCTCTCCTAATTCTTTTAAATCTTGAAGAGCAAAACTAAGAACAACCTGATCGCCATCTACGCTGTCAACATAGATTTCTACCTTTGAAAACGAGTTTGTATCCCAAAGTTTTTTGATTGCATTGCTGATTTTTTGTCCAGGAATTTCTATTTTTTCTCCTTTTTGTAGACCTGTAAATCGTAGAATTTGTTCTGGTGTGTATTTTTTTACTCCATCTACTACGATTCCTTTTAAGGTGTAGACTTCGTTTTTGGATTCAATTTCGGTAGTAGGGTCAGTTGTTGTAATTTGAGCTTGAGTCTCCCCACTGATAGCCATAAAAAAAATAATAGGCAATATTAATCTAAAATTCATCTTGTTCTCTTTCTATTTTTTTGCTATTTGTTCGCTTGTCTTACCAAACCTTCTTTCTTTGGATTGATAATTTACTATACACTGGAAAAAATCCTCTTTTGTAAAATCAGGCCATAGGGTGTCTAAAAATTGAAGTTCAGCATAAGCGATTTGCCAAAGAAGAAAATTACTAATTCTCACTTCTCCACTTGTTCGTATAAGTAAATCCACAGGCGGAAAATCCTTTGTGTAAAGATGATTTTCAAATAGTTTTTCATCTATATCATTGATGTCTACTTCACCATCTTTTACCTTTTTGCTAATTTCCTTTACTGCATTTAATATTTCTCTTTGGGAGCCATAGCTCAAAGCAAGTATAAGATTACCTTTATTATTATTCTTTGTTAATTCTATAATATTTAATAACTGCTCTCGGACTGTATCTGGAAGCCTTTCTAAATCTCCTATCGCATGGATTCTAAGACCTTTAGAGAAAATTTCTTCGGCTTCTTGAAGCAGTGTAGAAGACAATAAATCCATCAAAGTATTTACTTCTTCGGTGGGTCTGTTCCAGTTTTCTGTAGAGAAGGTATATAAAGTAAGGTAAGGAATATTAACTTCGTTACATGCGTTAATAACCTCCCTTACCGCTTTAATAGCATTTTTATGACCAAAAGTTCTCTCTTGATCTCTCGATTTTGCCCACCTGCCATTACCATCCATGATAACAGCAACATGCTGAGGCAGTTTTTCAGAATCTATTTTTTCTTTTATGGATACCATTAAATTTATTACTTACAACAAGG
>CALHQK010000062.1 GCA_938037185.1 uncultured Riemerella sp. | reverse complement strand
ATTAGAACATTTCTCTCTAAATACACAAGAAATATTAGAAGTAATATAACTATAATTCTCTTTATAATAGTTTTCTTCTTTTTCATTATTTTTTATTTGAATAATTTGCTTTATCCGTTTTTGTATGAACTTTTGTTTTTGCTTCGGCGTTTCTTTAGCAAAGTTTCAGTGAACTCTCGTTTGTGTTTTTTATTATTGAAAAAAAACATATGCTTGAAAAATTATTATATTACTTCTTGTTGCTTATCATTACATATTTCTCTATCTTATTTCCTACTTTTATGATTATGGTATCTTTTTTTATTTTTCTATAATATTTAGGATCCGATATTCTCACATCATATTCATTTTTTTCATTTATAGCATCTACTTCCATTTTTCTAAAGCCTTTCTCAAAAGGTGTTTTTATAAACACACTATCACTACCATTATTATAAATAAAAGTTTTGAACCTAAGGTCAGATATAACATAAAGTTTTTTGGCTTCTTTTGTTTCTGCATCTTCAAAGCCATCAACTATAACATGACATCCAGATAATACAAACCCAGATAACAATACTATTATTTTTCTTCTCATTATATTATAGTTTTTACTTTAATATTCTATTTATCAAAATGTTGGATTTTATATGAATAAAACCCAACACTTTTATGATATTACTATTTCCCATTTTTAGTTTAATCCCACCAAAAATACCACTGCTTGTTTTGATAAAGTGTCTCCACAAGGGATTCCACATCGCCCACGCCCTGCTCCACGATATCCACATCAAAAAGATACTGCTCTATGGCAAGCTCCACCAAAGCTTCCTTATCAGAAACTGGCTGATTTAGGTAAAATTCAGCTGTGTCATAGGTGATTGTCGCTAGCTCTGCTCCGTGTTTTTCTTGCCAATATCTTGCCATCGCAGTCATTTCGGCTGGAAGCGGACAGTCATTAAACCCGCCCATCGGCAGCCATACAAAGGCTTCATAGGATTTTTCTGTCGGAAGTTTTACGATGACTACACCTTCTTTTATCGTGCTTTTGCTCTCATCATCATAGTCAATATCCAAATATGAACTAAACATCAACTCCTCATCTTCTGGCACTTCCCACTGAATTTCATCAACGGAAACCTCTCCCAAAAACTCCTTTTTCTCTTCTTTATAGAAATCAGCTCCGTTTAGTTTCTGCGCTTCAGCAAGGATTTTTTCACGATAAGTTTTCATACCTTCCTTTGTAAAAGGCAAGTCCAAATCCTCCAAATCTAATTCAAATTTTTCAAGCAATATATCATCCGCCGTCACTATCACAGGCGTGAATTTCTGCTCCTTGCCTTCCTTCCAAAGATTTAGATAAGTTTCTACCAATTGTTTTGGTGCTGTATTTGGCGCAACTGGAATGACCTCGCAGTCCAATAACTCTTGTAACTTTTTGATGTTTTCTGTCATGATTAAAACTTTTTTCTGCTATTTCTTTGGTAAAAACACTTCCGCAAGCATACATCTGGCACCGCCGCCGCCGTTGATTTCTATTGTCCTCAAATCAGAAGAAATGATTTGGCTATATTTTTCAATATTTTTTATCTGCTCCTGCGTGAGTGAGCTGTATGCTGTCTGGCTCATTATCAGAAACTTATCTCCTTTATCATTATGCAGCTGGAGCATATTTCCCGCAAAATTATGCATCTGCTCTTCGGTAATTGCTATGATTTCTTTTCCTGATTTTTCTATCGTTTCTATCACCTGTTTTCGTTCCGTTTCATCATCTATACAATCGAGACAAATCACCGCAAACTGGTCTGCCAGACACATCATCACATTGGTATGATAGATAGGCATGCGCTGGTGGTCTATGGTCTGATACGAGTGAAAAACAACAGGTTTAAAGCCTATTTTCGTACAAAATTCACGGAACAAATCCTCATCCAGCCGAACAGAAACCGAGCCGTATGCTATCTTATTATCTTGGTCAAAGATGATGCTTCCCGTTCCTTCCAAAAACTTATTTTCCTTTTCGTGCTGGGTAAAATCCACGATTTCCTTTACTTCAAAACCTTCATTTTTCAGCTTTTCTATGATGTCCATTCGACGCTCATCTCTTCGGTTCGGTGCGAACATCGGATAGAGAACTACCCTTCCCTCTGGACTGAAACTCACCCAGTTATTTGGAAAAATAGAATCTGGCGTATGTGGCTCCAGAGTGTCTTTAACCACGATAACATTGATTCCATGAGAACGGAGTTTTTCCACAAAAGCATTAAACTCAGCCAAGGCTTTCAGCTGAGTATTTTCGTTCTCGGAGTTTATTTGGAAATAGTTGTTCTCGGCAGTCTGGGCATTATAGCCAAACGCCACAGGCTCTATCATAAGAACGGTGTTGGTTGTCTGCATTGTCATTGTTTTATTAAAATTATATTCTCCACCCAAAAACAGCGGATTATTTATTCTTTTTTCATTCTCTGATGAGCGGCATGGTAGAACATCTCAAAAGTCCACCCATTTTAGATATTTCGCGGTAGGAAATTTCCTCTACTTTTATTCCCCACTCTTCTCTGAGGTAGCGGTTCAGCCGTGTGAAAACCTCATCCGAGACCACGAGGTCTGGCGTTATGGAGAAAACATTCGGGAACATCTCAAACATCTCTTGGTCTGTCACTTGGAAACAGTTAGTCTCTCCAAAAATATCAAGGAGAAGCCTGTAATCCCGCTCATTTACAAATCCATTTTTGTAAATAATACACTTATCCCTGCCCACGAGATTGAAACAACAGTCCAAATGCAGCACTCCTTTATAAGGCTCTCTGTCATTCTTTTTCAGATTAAGGTCTATAATGCGTTTTTGGGGGAAATATTCCTTTAGCAATTCTATGGCGTACTTGTTAGTTCTTGCCGTTTTGAAATTCCTATAATCCTCACTGTAGCAAGTGCCTACGAAGAGAAAATCATTCCAAACCAAGACATCTCCACCCTCTATGTGGGCTGTTTTCGGCAGGTTGATGATGTTACTCCACTTTATTTCCTCAAAAACATGATGGTAGGCGTCTTGTTCAGATTCGCGGTCTTGAATCAGATTAGAAGCCACCAACTTGTCTTCTATCACAAAAGCGACATCCCTCGCAAAAATCTGGTTACATCCCTCTATGGGCGCGGGATGCAGGATTTCCACGCCGTGTTTTTTGAGAACAGCTTCAAAGGCATTCATTTCTCGGACAATGTCCTTTTCTACGGGGTAGATGTTGTTTTCTACGGCATGATACGACTTGGCATCATAGGTTTCCGCCAGCGTAGGAGCAGCACCTATGGACTCCGGACGGCCTAATACCACGGTTTTCAGCCTTGCGGTTTCGTTTTGGATGTTCAGTTTCATAATCAACTTGCTTGAATACAAAAGTAATAAAATATGCCGAAAATAAGCAACCCTTCCTGAAAATCGCTGGCTTTTCCGCTGTTTTTTTATTAAAGTTAATGCCCTTTTGGAATTTTCAGTATTGAAATTATAAAATCAATAAAATTTAAGTTTTTTATTAATTTTAAATGTTTTGATTTATAAAAGATTTGTTCGGGACTTTCTGCTCTTCGGACAGGCTTCTATTAGCGAAAATGCTCCCAAACTGCTTTTGCTTTGGATTTCCCCAAAATCTCTTCCAGCGTTTCCAGTGAGGCTTCTTTTATTCTTTTTACGGATTTTAATTTAGATAAAAGCTGCTGGATGGTTTTTTCACCTACACCTGGGATTTCCTCCAATTCTGATTTTATTGTAGAATTTTTCCTTCTCGTGCGGTGATGCTTTACACCGAAACGATGCGACTCATCCCGAACCCGCTGGAGAACCTTCAAAGTCTCAGATTTTTTATCCAAATACAATGGAACTGGGTCTTCGGGAAAGAAGATTTCTTCCAATCTTTTTGCTATTCCGATGATGGAAATTTTCCCATACAGTCCGAGGAGTTTCAGGCTTTTCACTGCGGAACTGAGCTGACCTTTTCCGCCGTCTATCAAAATCAGCTGCGGCAGCGGTTCGCCCTCATCCAAAAGTCTGCTGTATCGGCGATAGATGACTTCTTCCATCGTAGCAAAATCATTTGGCCCTTCCACTGTTTTTACATGAAAAATCCGATAATCCGCCTTGCTGGGCTTCCCATCTTTGAAAACCACACACGCCGAAACGGGATTTGTCCCTTGAATATTAGAATTATCAAAACCTTCTATATGGCGCGGCTCTTCAGGAAGTCTGAGGAGTTTTTTCATCTCCGCCATGATGCGGTTGGTATGTCTTTCTGGATCTACTATCTGCACCTGCTTGAGTTTCTCCACACGGTATTCCATTGCGTTTTTCTCGGAAAGCTCTACGATACGCTTTTTGTCGCCCAGTTTAGGGACAATCAGCTTCACATGTGGAATTTCTATATTAAGATGAAATGGAAGAAAAATTTCTGTAGAAGTAGAATTAAATTTATTCCTAATCTCTATCAGCGCTTCTTCCAATATTTCTTCATCGGTTTCGTCCAGCATTTTTTTGATTTCTGTGGTGTAGGACTGAATAATAGAACCGTTTTTAATTTTGAAATAATTGACATAAGCCACCGCTTCATCACTGATAATACCGAAGACATCCACATCGTTTATATTGGAACTTACGATAGTGGTATGGGTCTGGTAATTTTCTAAAATCTGTAATTTCTCTTTGCTCTGCTGGGCGTTTTCGAATTCCAGCTTTGCGGCATAGTTGTACATTTCAGCTTCTAAATATTCCTTCGCTGCCTTGAATTCGCCTTTGATAATCCCACGAATGGCGTTTAGCTTTTGGGCGTATTCTTCTTCTGTTTCCAGTCCTTCGCAAGGGCCAGCACAGTTTTTAATGTGATATTCCAGACAGACTTTATATTTCCCTTCTTTTATCTTTTCGGGAGCAAGATTCAGACTGCATGTTCTGAGTTTATAAATGTTTTTGATAACTTCTATCAGCGTTTTTGCCTGTTTTACTTTCGCATAAGGCCCGTAGTATTCCGAGCCGTCTTTGATGACATTTCTCGTTAAAAAAATCCGAGGAAAAGGCTCTTTTTTGATGCAAATCCATGGATAGGACTTGTCATCTTTCAGCAGAATATTGTAGAAAGGCTGATATTCTTTTATGAGGTTATTTTCCAGAAGAAGTGCATCGTATTCGCTATTAACCACGGTGGTTTCCAGCCTTACAATTTTAGAAACCATCATTCGGGTTTTGTAACCGAGCTGACTTTTATTAAAATAAGATAGAACTCTGTTTTTCAGGTTTTTAGCCTTTCCAACATACAAAAGCTCGCCCTTTTTATCGTAATAACGATAAACACCAGGTTCCGAAGGCAATGTTTTTAGCTGAAGTTCTAATTCTGAATGCACAGCACAAAAGTAAAGAATAATTTTCTAAACAACACCGAATATTACCACAAACCGCTCCATAGATATTTTGCGAAGTTTCTGTTGCGGTAGTTCTTGCGTTTATTGTTTTTTTAGAAAAATATTCTCATGTTTGCATCTTCAAAAAATTACAAGAAAACCTGTCCATGTATTCCATCATAGATATAGAGAGCAACGGAGCTGGCTTCCGCGAAGAGTGCATCATAGAGATTGCAGTGTTTGTCTATGACGGACATAGAACGGTGGAGCAGTTCATCACATTAGTCAATCCTGAAAGCAGTATTTCGCCCTATGTGCAGAAGCTGACAGGCATTACTCCTAAAATGGTAAAAACCGCCCCAAAATTTCATGAAATAGCCAAAAGAATTATAGAAATCACCGAAGGAACTACGCTGGTGGGACACAACATAGAGTTTGACTACCGCATGCTCCGCCAGTCGTTCAGAAGGTTGGGCTATGAGTTCCGATGCGACACCATAGATACCATCCCTCTCGCCAAAAAACTAATTCCCAATGCAGAAAGTTACTCTTTGGGAAAACTCTGCAAGTCCATAGGCATTCCGCTTGTGGATGCACACCGCGCAGCAGGAGATGCGAGGGCGACCCTAGAGTTATTCAAGCTGTTGATTTCAAAGGATACCAGCAATGAGATTATTCAGGCACATCACGAGAAAGCACACACCGACACCTACTCTAACAAGGTGGGCAGACTTACCGAAAATCTCCCAACAGAACAAGGAATCATTTATTTTCAAAGCAAAGAAGGGAAGATACTCTACGCCGCCTATGCAGACAATATCTACAAAAAAGCAAAGAAAATCCTGAACTCCAAATCCCCAAAAGAAATAAAAATACAGCACAAAACCGAGCAGATTTCCTATGAATTTACAGGGACAAACATCATCGCTCTTCTTATGATGAAAGAAAAAGAGTTGAAACAGAACTTACAGCTGCCTTTCTGCATCGTTTATAACAAACAAAAAAAACTTTTTCTCATTTCCACCAAGAAAAAAGAAGAAGAAATAAGATTATTTAAATTCAAAAGTTATTCTCAAGCAGAAAAGTTCTTGTCTCTGCTAAAAAAACGAACAGAAAAGTTGGAATATGCACCCCTAAAAAAAGAAACCTCCCTATCCAGAAGAAACGAAATATGGGTGAGCAGAGGAAGAACACGCTCAGAGAAATCTTTTCTGGCACTGTGCGGAGGAAAACTGGTGGGATACGGCTTTTACGAACTGTATCATCAAGTGCTTTCTTGGGACAAAATCCAAAAACTGATGATACCTGTGGCTTCCCTCAGCGAAAATATCCGCAACGAAATGAAAATAGCCCTGCTGAAGGGAGAATTTAAAATCATTCCGATAAATACCTCCTCTCTCCCTCCGGAAGAATAGACAGAAAATCCCTTTTGGGAATTTCCCTTGCTCCTAAACTTTCCAAATGCTCGGAATAAACTTGGCAGTCTATCAACTGATAATGGTCTTGATTATTTAGCACAAAATGAAGAAAACCCGCCTTACTGGCATTGCTTACTTTGCTAAACATACTCTCTCCACAGAAAACATTCCCTACCTCCACACCATAGAAACCGCCCACAAGCCGTCCGCCTTTCCATACTTCTACACTTTTGGCTTTTCCCAATTGGTTTAGCTTTACATAGGCTTTTATCATTTCCTCTGAAATCCATGTGACGTCCTGTCCATTTCGTTTAATTTCGGCGCAATTTCTCATCACTTCTTCAAAACATTGGTTTTCGGTAAAGGAAAACTCATCATTCCGTAGAATTTTTCTCATGGATTTAGAAACTTTCAATTCTTTAGGAAACAAAACAAACCTTGGATCTGGGCACCACCAGAGGATTTCTTCACCTTCGTTAAACCATGGGAACAAGCCTAAAGAATAGGCCAGAGCGAGTCTTTCCGCGGAGAGATCTCCCCCAACGGCAATAATTCCGCTTTGGGGATGGTATTGTCTGGGATCTGGAAACCAGATTTCTTGATCTAATTGATACATAAAAAAGAAAATCCTACGCAAGAGGTAGGATTGTTTATTATTTGGATTAGAATGGCAAATCATCCTCATCCTCTTCGGCGAAAGGGTTTTCGTTACTCGCTTCAGCCTGTGGAGCTGCAGAAGCTGCTTGTACAGGCTCTGGAGAAGTTTCGCTTATTTTTTCTAATCTCCAGCCTGTAATGGAATTAAAATATTTCACCTGTCCTTCTGGATTCGTCCACTCTCTCCCACGGATGTTTATGCCTATTTTCACTTGGTCTCCTTCAGAAATATGATCTAAAAGACTTATCTTTTCTGATAAAAACTCAATACTAATAGGCTGTGGATATTGCTCCTGAGTAAGAATAACCATTTCTCTTTTTTGAAATCCGCTTGGAAAACTCTGAATTTCAAATATTTTCTTAACCGTCCCTTGTAATTCCATAATAAATATTTAATATAACAAAAAATTGAAAGGGTAAAAATAAGAAACTCTTTTTAAAATAAAAAATAAAAAAACACAAAATAATATTGTGTATTAAAAATAAGTTTGTATATTTGCACCCATAAAAGAAAGAGTAGTTCATTCTTCACTGCGGATGTGGTGTAATTGGTAGCCACGCCAGACTTAGGATCTGGTGCCGAGAGGCGTGGGGGTTCGAGTCCCTTCATCCGCACAGTCTGCGAAAATAGCTCAGTTGGTAGAGCACAACCTTGCCAAGGTTGGGGTCGCGGGTTCGAATCCCGTTTTTCGCTCCATTTCATGCCCTGGTGGTGGAACTGGTAGACACGCAGGACTTAAAATCCTGTGCCTCTTTTGGCGTGCGGGTTCAAGTCCCGCCTGGGGTACAACCACTCATATTAGCGACTTTTCAGAGGTCGCTTTTT
>CALHQK010000061.1 GCA_938037185.1 uncultured Riemerella sp. | reverse complement strand
TTTTCTTTCCAAAGGTAGTAAAATTTCCCTCCTTATGGAAATTTTACTCCGTAAGCCTCCAAGTTTTTCTCCGTAAGCCTTGAGAAAAATTTTCATAAGCCTCGCGCAAATCTTCCATAAGCCTCGAAGAAAGTTTTCGTAACTATGCAGATTTCATTATCACAGAAAACCCCTCACTTTTTAGGAGTTATCCTATATCGTCGAATAACATAAGTATCTAAAACGGAACGGCTATATTCCAATTCTACCTCATAATTCTTTATTATTTCTTCCCTGTCTAACTGCTGGTTATTTCTATATCCCAAACTATACCGCTGATTATGGAAGTAAAAATAAACCGAGTTTCTTCGCCCTGATATAAAGTTATAGACGGGACATCTCATTATAGACACATCTCTATCGGCAGCCTTTTTAATATAAAACAGAAAACCTATTCTTATCATTAAAAATAAAGCAAAAGCTATTACTAATGAACTTAAAAACTCCATTACAAAACTATACCCTGCTTTTTTCCTATTAGAAAAATGGAAATATCCCAAAGTAACAGCCAGCGAGCCAGCATACAACAAAACATTTACACGAAAAGGAAAGTTTAATATTTTCTCATCTTCCCCAGCGTAAAAACCCAGTAATACAGCGCCTATTATATAAAATACTTTTTTGTTTTTTATCATTTTTGTTAAATCATTCCCACCAAAGATAATTAAATTTTCATCGCAGAGTAGCATAATTTTGTTGTAAATTTGTAGGATTATTAAATCTAATAAGAATGTCAAAGCCGAAAAAGGAGCAAAACGAATATATAGAAATCTACGGAGCACGCGAACACAACCTGAAAAACATCGATGTCAAAATCCCCCGAAACCAGCTGGTAGTCATCACTGGGCTTTCTGGCAGCGGAAAATCTTCCCTCGCGTTTGATACCATCTTCGCTGAAGGACAGCGCCGCTACATCGAGACTTTTTCTGCCTATGCCCGCCAGTTTTTGGGTGGTCTGGAGCGTCCTGATGTGGACAAGATAGAAGGGCTCTCCCCTGTCATCGCCATCGAGCAGAAAACTACCAACAAAAATCCCCGCTCCACAGTAGGCACCGTTACAGAGCTTTACGACTTCCTGCGGCTGCTCTTTGCGCGGGTTTCAGATGCTTACTCGCTCACCACTGGCAGAAAGCTGGTCAGCTACACGGAAGAGCAGATTTTAGAAGCGATAAAATCCAACTACAAAGACGAAAAAGTCCTGCTCACTGCTCCTGTAATCCGTACAAGAAAGGGACATTATCACGAACTTTTCGTGCAGATGGCGAAGAAAGGCTATAGCCAAGCTCGGATTGATGGGCAGCTGCAAGACATTGAATACGATTTAAAACTTGACCGATACAAAAACCACGATATAGACATCGTTATAGACCGCTGGATTATCGGCGAAAGCGCTACCGAATCCCGCATGGAGAAATCCCTCCGCACGGCTTTAGACATGGGCGAAGGTGTCATCGGAATACAGAAATTCGGTTCAGATGAAATAGAATATTTCTCTAAAAACCTAATGGACGAAGACACAGGGCTGTCCCTTGCTCAGCCAGAACCCAATACTTTTTCTTTCAATTCTCCGAAGGGAAGCTGTCCGCACTGCAAGGGACTTGGGATGATTAAGAAAATCAATACCGATTTCTTCGTAGAAAACCCAAAACTATCCATCTCCGCAGGCGCTTTAAAACCTTTGGAAACTTATAAATTCAGCAAATGGGTTTTGGCGCAGATTAGCAGTATTTTAGAGCTTTACGGACAGAGTCTGGACACGCCTTTTGAGAAAATCTCTCCAGAGGCACTGGACTACATCTACAACGGCATTCACCTGCAAGAAACCCGCGAACTGAAACACGCTGGAATCAGCAAAAAGATAAAAATAGAATTTGACGGACTGATTTCCCATTTGGAGCAAATCATCGAAGACAAAGAAAACCACGGAGCCACACAGATAGAACGCGATTTCACGGTGGAACAAATCTGCCCAGAGTGCAACGGCGCAAGGCTTCAGGCATCAAGTTTAAGTTTCAAAATCGATGGCAAAAACATCGCTGAAGTCGCAGCATTGAGCCTTTCCGACCTGATGGACTGGCTGAATGATATAGAAAATACTTTTTCCGACAAAAATAAAATCATCGCCTACGAAATCCTAAAAGAAATAAAATCCAGACTGCAATTTCTACTGGATGTCGGTCTAGAATACCTCAGCCTCAGTAGAAGCTCTAAAACCCTCTCTGGCGGCGAGTCCCAGCGAATTCGTTTGGCTACACAGATAGGCTCTCAGCTGGTAAATGTGCTTTATATCTTGGATGAACCGAGCATCGGGCTTCATCAGCGAGACAATGAAAGGCTTATCAATTCCCTGAAAAACCTCCGTGATATCGGAAATTCGGTTTTAGTGGTGGAGCATGACAAAGATATGATTTTAGAAGCGGATGAAGTTTTAGACATCGGCCCTAGAGCAGGAAAACACGGCGGCGAAGTTCTTTGGCAGGGAAAACCAAAGGATTTATTAAAGGCTGATACCATTACCGCTGACTACATCACAGGAAAAAGAAAAATAGAAATTCCAAAAGAACGAAGACACGGCAACGGAAATTCTCTGCTGCTGAAAGGAGCCACAGGAAACAACCTAAAAAATGTGAATTTGGAAATTCCTTTGGGCAAATTAGTGGTCGTTACGGGTATTTCTGGAAGCGGGAAATCCTCCCTAATCAATGGGACGCTCTACCCTATTCTTAATAAACATTTCTACCGTGCTGCGCAGGAACCTCTACCCTACAAATCTATAGAAGGGCTGGAAAACATTGACAAAATAGTAGATGTAGACCAGACACCTATCGGAAGAACGCCACGCTCCAACCCTGCCACTTATACAGGTGTTTTCGGAGATATCAGAACGCTCTTTTCCGAGCTTCCAGAGGCGAAAATACGAGGCTACAAACCAGGAAGATTTTCCTTTAATGTAAAAGGTGGTAGATGCGAAACCTGCCAAGGCGGCGGACTGAAAGTCATAGAAATGAATTTCCTCCCTGATGTATATGTCCACTGCGAAACCTGCAACGGCAAGCGTTTTAACAGGGAAACTCTGGAAGTAAGATACAAAGGCAAGTCTATTTCTGATGTCTTGGAGATGACCATAGATGAAGCGGTGGAATTCTTCCAGCCTATCCCAAAAATCTACAACAAAGTGAAAACCCTGCAGGAAGTCGGACTGGGATACATTTCACTGGGACAGCAGTCTACCACGCTCTCGGGTGGAGAAGCGCAGAGAATAAAACTCGCCACAGAACTCTCCAAAAAACAGACAGGAAACACGCTCTACATCTTGGATGAGCCTACCACAGGGCTACATTTTGAGGATGTAAAGATACTGATGGACGCTATCAACAGACTGGTAGATTTAGGAAACTCGTTCATCATCATAGAGCACAATCTGGATGTGATAAAACTCGCTGACCATATCATAGACATCGGTCCAGAAGGCGGAAAAAACGGCGGAAAAATTGTAGCCGAAGGAACACCCGAAGAAATCATCAAGAACAAGAAATCCGTAACAGGAAAATTCTTAGCAAAAGAAATGAAACAATAAATTTAAAATATTAAAATCATGAGAAAAAAATTATTATTATCGCTCATTTTATTTGTTTCAGGACTAATTTCAGCTCAAGACTGTCTTGAAGATTGCCTTGAAGATTACCCTAAACTGAAAAAGGAAGTTAGCAATTTAGACCAGTTTATCCCAAAAGGCTGGGAACTGATGGGCAGTGTAAATGGCGACATCAACAAGGACGGCATCACGGATTATGTTTTCATACTGGAGAGCAAAGAAAAATATAAAATCCCTGATGATTTCATGAATAAAGAATATTCCTACAGAATTCTGGGCATCACCTTTGGGAAAAAGGGCGGCGGATACCATTTGGCTCTTCAAAACAATAATTTTATCATCAATGGAGACCAAAACTCTTCATTAGATGAGCCTTTTTTTGATATGGAAATCAAAAAAAACGGCACGATTTGGTTCAAGTTTTACTTCTTCTACAGCGCGGGCAGCTGGTGGGTAAGCAATGACACCTATGTTTTCCGCTATCAGAACAACCGATTTGAGCTGATAGGACACGAAAGCTCTTCCTTCCACAGGGCAACCCACGAGGAATCAACCACCAGCACCAATTTTTCCACCAAAATGCACCATTTCACTTACACGGATGAAAACGGAAAGAAAGAAACTTCTAAAAAGAAAGTAAAAGACATGAGACCCCTGCTAATGGAAGAAATAGACCCATATGATTTCAATCCTTTGTCGCATTCCTACGGCGAATATTCTCTCGAAAAGAAGGAATACTAAGAAAGATATTATATTCGCACCGAAAAAATTTATTTTATAATGAAAAGACTGCTTTTATTATTGTTAATTTTGGTTTCTATGCCTTTGTTTTCGCAGATTATCTTCACGGAAAGCATTGCAAATACGATAGATTCTACACGGACGGTGCAGGGAACCATCGCTCCAGAACTCAACTTCAAAACGGAGAAAGAAAATTTTTTTAACTTTAAAAATAACGCAAATATCAATTTCTTGCTCAACAAAAAGAAGTATATCACGATTATCAATCAGATGGAATTTTCTACTTACGGCGACAAACTAAATGTGAGCAACGGCTACATCCACACCGAATACCGCTATTTGGTGAGACCAGCCATAGAACTCTATCCTTTCGCGGAAGCCGTCTGGGCGCCCAGCCGAGGACTGAAAATACGCGCAGCAGGAGGTCTACAGTCTCGCTATAGAATCTTCCGCACGAGCAAAGTAACACTTTCCACAGGAATAGGTCTCTTCTACGAATACGAAAAATGGAACTACAACGGCGTTCCCAATCCTGACCCACAGGATATAGACAAGATGGAACAGCAAAGGAGCATAAAAGGGCAGATATTTGCGAGTTTTAAGTTTAATTTTGGTGAAAAATGGAATATAATTACCAGTGGATATACGCATTTCAAAACTGATAGCAACATAAAAAACCCGCGCATCGCGTATAGTATAGATGTAAAGCATTCCGTAACGAAACACTTCGGGATATGGCTTTCTTATCAAAACATCATCCACACAAAACCGATTGTCCCTATCCGAAAACACTACACAGTACTTACAGGCGGTGTTTTCTTCTCATTTTAATGATATTTTTGTTTAATTTTTAACCTAAAAACTATAAAAACTTCCATTAAAAGATGAATTTAGAAGAAAAAATACAGAATGCAGAAACCAGAATTTTCAAAGTGGTTTTCCCTAAAATAGCCAACCACCACGAAACCATGTTCGGCGGTGCTATCATGGAGCAGATGGTAGAAACGGCATTCATCAC
>CALHQK010000060.1 GCA_938037185.1 uncultured Riemerella sp. | reverse complement strand
CATCAAACCATTTGCTCTCCCATCTTGGCACTGCTCCTACATAGTTGTAATAATATGGATTGGTTGAATTAGTTTTAGCTACATTTATCAAAGCATTAGCTCCTACGAAGAAATTTTTTGTGATAGCATATTCCCCATAGAGATTTAAACTTGTAGGAAGGTTGTTTGTCAAAGTTTTATTTGAAACTCTGGTTACGCTAAGACCTTTATTTCGTAAGTTTTCTGCAGTAGCATTTAAGTCTGTAAAGTTAATTTCATTTGGATCTATACCTCCCAAAGAATTCCCTCTAACAGCAATGTAATTAAGGTTTTTATACTTAATTGACCCTATATCTGTAACTGATGCTCCGAACTTGAATGAATATGGTTTGTCATCATCATTTCCTTTAACAGCCAATTCAGCACCGAAATCTCCACCAAAACCTGTCGCTGCATTAGAGCCAGAACCCAATAACCCTGGGATATCTATCTTTTCATGACCATCAAAGTTTGTATAAAACTCCCAATCTACTTCATTGATAACCATAGGGTTTAATGGAGCAAGAGGATTGTAATTGATATCATATTTTTTACTTACAAAGCTGTTATAAACACCTCCTCTGTATAGTTTCAACGCTGCCCCTAAGGAAAGGCTCACTGCATCATTATCAAGAATAGTGTATGCCCCTTTTACCCCTAAATCAGTAAAACCACTGATATTCAAGCTAAATGCATTATTATTTCTCAAAGAAATAGGCGTTGTATAGTTTTGGTTAATAACATCAAGGAATGCTGTATCCACTTCGTGTCCCTGACCAAAAATCCTAGCTCTTGAACTAAATCCGAAACCTAATCTATTCCCTGTTGTAAACTGGAAAGATGGTCCTAAAATTTCGCCAATAACGCCTATACTTAAAGTTTTCTTATCCGTATCATGTGAAAAACGATTCCCAAAACTACTGAGTTCAAAATCCGCAATATCACCGACATTTTTGAACTTGTAATAGTCATTGTTAGCTAATACATTCACACTCAAAAGATTAACAGAAAGCTTTACTTTCTTATCTGCAAGCTTGGCTGGGTTATACTGCCCGCCATAAACACCAGAGTAATTGCTGTTACTCAGTCCTAAATACTTCTGGGCTGATAACTGCCCTGCGGTAAGTCCTCCTAAGAGTGCCGCAATGAAAACCTTTTTTTTCATTTGATATAAAATTTATTTAATTGTTATTCTTAAATTTATTAAATGCTTCCGCAACTTCATGATAACTCACCGCCCTATCCTGAAAATAATCTGCAAAATGTTTTTTTTCAGCTTCATCTGCACCAAGCTGGTTTAAGATGTTTATCAGGTGCATTTTCATGTGTCCTTTCTGAATCCCTGTGGTAACCAAAGACCTAAGAGCCGCAAAATTCTGTGCAAGCCCAGAAACAGCTAAAATCTTCATCAAGTCCTTTGCCGATGGGTTTTGCAATAAAGCCAAAGAAAACTTTGCTAATGGATGAATGCTCGTCAAACCACCTACAACGCCCACTGCCACAGGAATTTCTATCCAAAAACGAAAAACACCATTTTCTATCGTACAATGTGTCAACGACTTATATTTCCCATCTTTTGCTGCATAAGCGTGGGCTGATGCCTCTATTGCCCTAAAATCATTTCCTGTCGCGATAACCACAGCATCCACGCCATTCATAATTCCTTTATTATGAGTAACTGCACGATAAGGCTCTATTTCTGCAATAGTAACCGCCTGATGAAATTTCCATGCAAATTCTTGGGGAGAAATCCCACTACCGTCTTTCAAATCATCTATTTTGCAGGAAACCTCTGCACGAACCAAACATTCTGGAGTAAAGTTAGATAAAATGCTCATTATCACCTGTAAAGAATGTTTTTCCTCTTCTCCGAAAATATCACTTTTTAGGATTTCTTCTTTCAAAACTGCTCCAAACTGCTCCAAACAGGAATTAATGAAATTCGCCCCCATAGAATCAACCGTGTCAAAACTTGCTTTTAGCTGATAATAATTTTCTAATTCATTAGTTTTGTCTATCAGTTCTATGTCTAAAATTCCTCCCCCTCTCGCCCGCATGTTTTGGGTAATTCTTTCGGTTGATGCGAAAAGTTTTTGCTTTAAATCCGAATTAAAAAACTGAAACAATTTTTCCTTTTTCCCTCTGAAAATGAAATGAGTATGCCCTAATTTTTTAGTATCAATAATTGTTGTCCTGAAACCGCCCTTATCCAGCCAAAACTTAGCCGATTTAGCCGCTGCTGCAACCACAGAACTCTCCTCTACAGCCATTGGCAGAGCGTAGAGTTTCCCATCAATCAAAAAATTTGGAGCAATGCTATATGGAAGGTAAAAGTTGGAAATCGTGTTTTCTGAGAATTCATCATGGATTTTTTGCAAATCGGTATTTTGATTCCAATATTGCCTTATAACATCTTGAAAATCAGAATCATTTTCAAAATATTCTTTTATAAGCCAGCCTATTTTCTGTTGTTTAGGCAGTTTGGAAAAACCTTCCACAGCATGAAAACCCATAAATTCTTTATTTAAAAGCAAAAATACTATTTTATTTCAACAATCCCAAAAATAGTAGAAAATACTATTGATTTTCAATATTTTACATTTAAAACATTAAAAAAGGTAATATATTTTTTGGGAATAAAAAAAAAAATTCTACCTTTGCACCACTGAAAAAGGAAGACCCATGGTGTAACGGTAGCACACCAGATTTTGGTTCTGTTTGTCGGGGTTCGAATCCCTGTGGGTCTACACTGAATTTTAGCAACTACTTATAAATCAAGTAGTTGCTTTTTTATTTTTGCTAATTTTAGGGCTTTGGTCACGGTAATTTTAAATTCTATTGAATTTCTTTGACTCACTTAGTCTTCCTTTAAATACACTTTATAATTCATTTGTTTCGTTGGATATTCTCCTTCTATTTTCTTCTGAATATAGCCTTCTTTTTTGAAATATAATGATATAAAAGCGGTTTTCTCTATAATTGTTGAATAATATCCTTTACTATCGGAATAGAGTTTCATGGTATCTTTTCCTAAATATTCATCGTAATTTGTATTGCCGCTATCATTTTCGTATCGCTCATTTATTATCATTATGAGAGTATTTGGAATAGGTTGTTTGGTTTTTTCATCATAAATATAACCGCTCAATTTCACATCTTCTGTATCCGTAACAGATTTGTAAAATGAAAATAAATACATTCCCAAAAAAACTATAAATACAAACAATACTGCAAATAATATTTTATAATTTGTTTTCATTGTGTTTTTTCACTCTGCTATTCCATGTTTCTATTTGTTTTTTTTCTTTGAAAAGATTATAATTCCAATAAACAAAACCTTTATATGTAAGATAAAGAGTTATTACAAATATAATTATTAAGAGAAATACATTTTTTATTCTTTTACTGTTCATTCATTAATATTTTCTATTTCCGCTCCCTATTTTGGAAAGATTGAAAATAATCATCCTTGTCCAAAATAAGATTCTCTATATAAAGTTTGTTTTTGTCTGCGGCGATTGTTTTATACCACTCAGAGTTTTCCATCGGTAGTTTATAGGTTTTAAAAGTGTGTAAATCTACTCCTTCCAATAAAGTTCCTTTGCAAAATACCTTTTCGCCTACTCTCAAATAGCTTCCTCCTAAAACCTCATAATCAGAGGATTTTCCGCCTATATAAAAATCAATCTTCCGAGCTATTAAATCATCTTTATAGATATAAATATAGTTTTTATCTATAAAATAATAGTCCTCTGCATCCTCCTTTAGATAATACTCATTATCAACCTTTTTCCTGACATCTTTATCATCATAAAGTGGTTTAAAGGTTTTTGGGTCAATGACATTTCCTACATTTTCATACTGCCCTTTTTCTGTAAGGATTTTATTAATGAAAATAGTATCTTTTTCAATGAAACTTCCCTGCTGAAAAGATAATACATTATTCAGGGTTTTGCTTCTAAAATATAGTTGATTATTTTTTATTGTTAAATATTTATTTTCACTTGCTGTATCCCCAAATCTACAGGATAAAAGCAGGAGCAGCACCAATATGTTACTTATAAATTTCCCTTTAAAATTCCCCTTATTTACAATGATAAATTAAGGTATCTATTTCTGTCTTACGGCTAAAACCAGCATTGCAACAAAAGTATAGTTCCCCTACCAGCTTGGTGCTATCTTTTTCACACTTGGAAATTTCAAAAACAGCCATATTTTCTTCTATATAATCAGTGATACTATTTTGTGAAAAACCACCTGTATCATCACCTTCATTTTCTATAAAATATTTTGTATCTGAGGTGTATCTGTAAAAATGTATTCCTTTTTTAGGTTGAATTTTTAACATAAAATCACTTTTAAGAGAATTTTTCATTAGAAAATCAATAATCTGATTTCTTAATAAAAAATCATCTTTAGACGGATTTTTTATTAGAAAAAAATGAGGAATTGCTTTGGACTGCACAAATTCCACCTTTTCTTCCTTGCAAGAAAACAAAATCAACATTACAAAAAATACAAATACTCTATTTTTCATTTTATGGTTGTTTTTTTCTTTCCCACAGATGAACTAAAAAAGCATCTCAGTGCAGAAAAGTGTAATGAACACTATAACAGATAGTTACAAAATCTTGACTTGTAACATTGAGTTTACTCGTTGCTGTACCTTGATTGCAACTGAGTTCTGCGGTATTAGTGATGATTTGTGGCATAATGATTAAGTTTTAAATTAACTTAGAAATAACCTTTCCCACCAAGGGCGTGTTTTTACATATAGTTCCCACTCTTTTTTAGTGAAAGCCCTATCGTTATAAAGGCGGTAAGTGCCAGCAGGGTAATAGCCGCCTTGTTTATAGGGTACACCTAACTCTTTAGGAGGGGTAGTTTCTTCTATGAAGAGGGAAGTAGAATTCTTTTTTTTATCATCTTTCTGAGGAAAAAAAGTTTTTGATTTTGGAATTCTATCACTATATGGACGATCTAAATGTTCAGCTTTTTCATATAAAATCTCTCCTGTATTACTATCTATATAGATACATTTTATAGGGAATCCCATAACACCTTCACCATTATCATTTACTGCAAAAATAACTATATAGAGATATTTTTTAATATTATCATCATATCTTCTTTCAACTCTATAATTAAGAAAATTATCAGTGGATAAAATTCTTAAATTGACACCATATTCCATTTTAATTAATTCACAAAGACTATCTACTGAAAAAGAATAATTTTTATCATAATTTACTTTTTCTATTAAATTCCCATTTTCATCATATTCAATAGATTCTCCTATTGGGAAGTTATAAAAGGTTTTTACAGAACGATGTAGTAGCTCATTTTTATGATAATATTTATATAACTTAAAAGAAGAACCTATTGTCTGTATTTCCTCTGTATATTCTCCCTTATAAAAAAGAACTCTAACCCAATAAGTTTCTTTCTTATAGTATTTATCTGTTGCACTAGAAACTTTCTCTACAAGTTCCCAATTTTTATATTTATTTTTATCAAAATACTCCACAATATTTTTATTTATTGTGTCAATTTGTGCTTTACAATAAGATATTATAAAACAAAATATAATTACAAATACTATCTTTCTCATCTTGCATTCCTTTTTATGATTTTCCAAGTTTATCCATGTGGTAGATTATTATTCTATACTAATTTTTCCTTTTTTTAATAATGTCCATTTATTTTTAATAATTTTTATAGAATCTTTTCTTGAAGTTATTATTTTCTTTATTGTATTATTAGTATCCGACTTTGTAAATATAGTACTTATCCTAGTAAAATTCCCTTTTTCTGCCTCTTCATTATACCAAATATAGGCTACTAACATTTCTTGGTCACAATCTCTGAGCATTCCCATTTCTCCATTTCTAGCCTCATATCTTATATTTTCATAATCTTTACAGGGGCTATATAAGGTTTTTTGGTAAAAATTCTGAATTTTAACTTTGGGTGGCATCAAATTTTTAGATTTCAACTCATTTTCTGAAAACTGAACGATGCTGTCTAACAAGACTTCATACGAAATATTTTCATATCCCGATATATTAAAATACTGGATATTATATTCTGCTTCATTATTAAAATTTTCATAAATAGGAGTTATTTTGAACTGTTTATCACAACTCAACAATCCTAATAAGAAAATTAGAATGATACTCTTTTTCATCACCTATAACTTTTATTTCTTTCCCAAAAATATAAATAAAAGAGCGAATATCTGCCCTTTTACTTATCTATTATTTCATTCTGATTTTATGTACATAGCCCGTGTTTCCGTCATGTGTTCTTACCAGAAACCATCCTCCCGAATTATCCAAAAACATTTATTAAGCACTTGTCTTTATTTTCTGAATAACGAAAGATAGTCCATTGTTTTTTGAGGATTGGAATAATCATCAGGCGTTGATAATATTTTCTCAATAATATCCTTGATATTAGGATAAACCTCTTTCTTTATTTTTTCTTTGTCAAGAAAATGCTCTATATCAGCGAAAATATACTCTCTCAGTTCGTATTTCGATGTTTCGGGATGATATGTAAATATCAAATCATGAAAACCACTGCCATCAGAAAAATCAAAATTGCTTAACACATATTTCGTCAGTTCCTTATCCTTATTATACCCAAATTCTATTACTAAATCATTTAATAAATTGGGATTTTTGGCTTTTAATAAATTATAAGACCCTTTATTTCCGTAAAAAATATAATTATTATAATGAAATAAATCCGCTTGGTTAATGAGGTATTCATTATCCACATCAGAATCTTCATACAGGATATAATTCTCTGATTTCAAAGCGATATACGGAAACTTAGAATTGTTAAGGGCAATAATGCTATTGGCATATTGGCTGATATCTATGCTGTATATTTCCAGAATTTTTTGGGTATATTCTTCATTAGATGGAAATCTGAAATCCATATCGGACAAACTTCTTTTCCCATAATCTATAAGGTCTGTTGATAAAGAATCATAATTAACTTTTAACCCATCTCCCTCTTCCAAAATGTTATAAGGCGCTTGTTTCATATTATTATTCAAATATCTATTACTTTTTTCATCACATGAAAAAAATATAGCATTAGCCAGCAGTATTACTAGAAAATATCTCATTTATGATAATTATTTTTTGGTTAAAATCCTCCTCTTCTACTAAATTCAAAAAACTAAAACTCCTCTACGGCTCTTCCATTCTTGGTCGCCACCTACCGCCTGTTTTGGTTTCATCCCATACTTTTTTCAGGTCTAGATTATTATAAAAATTTTTCTTTTCAATTTCTTCTCTATATTTCTCAGTTAGGTTTAAAATTGGAAAAAAATCATAATAAAAACCTTCACTTGTTTTGCTCATGTGGTAGGCTGTTTCGCTTAATATTTTGGTAAGTTCTGAAAAATCTATTTCGGATTCGCCCTGTTCTTCCTTTTTTATTAAAGTATACATCAATTCTTGGATTCGAAATGAAAAATCAGACAGTTCCTTCTTCTTCCAGCCTTTTACCACTGCGAAAACTTCTGTATTTAATCGATTTTTCCCTCCGCAAGTACAATTAATCATTATCTTTTCTAACTCAGCCAAATCTTTGTAATTTCTCTTCAACACAAAGTCCAAAAGCTCCTTATCCTCCACATAGCCAAAGGTTTTTACCAAACTCTCCAAAAACCAAGTATCATTAGACCTAAGCCACGCAAAACTCGCCCTGTCATCATTAAATAAATACTTGTTGCGATTTACTAAAATTTGAATATTATTTTGCCGTCGTTCCTTCAAATCCGAAACATCTTTCCACTTATAAATTTTAACTTCCTCACCATCTTCCATGTATTTTTCTATTAATTTTTTCTCAAACTCTGCAAGTTTAGGGTATGCATTTTTATAATCTATCAGCTCTGGTATGGCATAAAGTTCGGTTATAAAATTGTTGTTTTTAATGATGTAGTACGAATACGGCGTCACATCTACAGACTTATCATTTCTATAGTATTTTACCTCTTTATCACATTTTTCATTAAAATTGAGATACAAATATTTTGATGATAAATTAAAATCTATTTTCCTTTTAAAAATCATCTGCACTTTTTCAGAAAACACCTTGTTTGAAGGCGGAATGTATCCTTTTGATAAGATAATTTTCTCCGCCACTGGGATGACAGCCTCCATATCCTTCTTAGAATATGTATAAGTTTCTGTATCTAATGAATTTAAGATTTCGCCTGATATTCCTTTCTCTAATTGTTGTTTAAGAACATGTTCTACATTGCTGCTGTGCACTTCTGTAAGATTATTTTTCACAATATTTTCTTCTTTCTTCTGTGAACATCCGTGATAAACACTCAAAACTGAAATTATCAATAATATTTTTTTCATCTTCTATATTTTTAATCAAATTTCGGGAATTTTATTTCTTTTCAAACATTGTAAATCATTAGAGCACCATTATCATCAGCTTTGATAGAGAATCTGCTCTCCCGCATTAAGCCGTATCTGATTGGAAGACTCAAACTCTACTCCTTCAGTTGCATTGATGACCAGCTTTTCACGAGCCGTAATATTCATGCTCTTTGATATTTTAGTTATTTTGCCCATAATTATTCTTCAATATTTAATAAAAAAGGGGTTAATTTTTTCACTTTTGTCTTATATTCATCTTTACCTTGTAACCATAAAACTACACCATTATCTTTTGTAATTTCAAAAACAAGATATTCATAGTTATATTTTTTATTTCTAACGATATATCCCTGCTCAAATAATAATTTTAATTGTTTCACTGGTAAGAGCATTTGCATTCTTTGGCTTTGGCTATTATCCTTGGAATTCCATAAATAAAGTTCAACAAAAAAGGGAATATTTCTCTTTTTTAATTCAATTTTATTATTGTTTATTTCTTTCCACTCCTGTTTGGGGTATTGTTCTATTCCACCCCATCTCGTATCATTATAAAATTCAAAATCTCCTTTTATATAATTAATATGTAAAGTATAACCATCAAAACCTTTTGTATATACTAATACATCTGGTTTCCAGAGAAATTCTTTATCATATTTATCCCATGTTCCGTAGGGAATAGGGTTGTTGGTTATCCATTCCTGTTCTTTGGGGGTTTTATTATTAAAATATTCTTTCCGCTGTTGTTGGTTCTCCCTGCTTATTTCTTTGCCCTTCACTCTTGTAACTTCTTCTAAAAAAATATATCCTCGTAGCCATATCACAATCTCGCCTCCTGGAGCGCAACCACACACAATACTATTGTAATTATTATATGTTTCACTAACAGGGTCATATAATTTCTTTTTAAACAATTCCTCCATTTTTTTCTTTGGGAGGGGGATATCTGCCGTGTAGTTTACGCCTTCTCTCGCAGAGTAACAGTGGATTTTCACTCTATCTGGGATAGGCTTTTTGTCATGCTCGCCCATGGTGAGACCGTCTGTGCCCAGTCCCCAGCCTGGTGAGCCTGCTCCCTTGATAGCCGCCAGCAGCTCCTCTCCTAAATAATACTGCGCCTCTATGGTTGCTCCATAATGCTGCGGCGCTGAGACCGACATGCTCCACTCTTTCTTATACTCACAAGACATCAAAGAAAATAAACAGAAAAGGAAAAACCATTTTTTCATATTCTAACTATTTAATTTTTAGTTGTTCACTACTTATTTCTTTTAAAATTCCTATGGCTTTATAATTATTTCCCATTGCCGTTATTTTCTTCTAAAGCTCTCCTTTCTAAGGCATCGTCTATGGATTCTCCCCAGACGCCTTCCATTATGTATTTGGATAGAGGGATTTCCTCGTCTTCACATTTTACAGATACTTTTATTTCGTTATATAGAAAAGTAGGAGTCAGGATAATATCTATAGGCTTGCCAGGGTGTTTTTTCTTCAGTTCTTTGAAAACCTGTATCATCTCTCTGTCATTAAAAATAATATCTGTACTATACGAGAAAAACTGAAAATTAGTTCTATAAGGAATACCTCTCTGGAAATATTCTTTTTTATCCAAAGTTGGCTCTAATATCTGCTCCTCTTCTCCATTGTAGTATAGAGGGTGGATATAAGTAAACTTATCCCTGTCGTCATAAGGTTTGAAAGTAAAGCGGTAGTTGTATTTTTCTCTATACTCATCCCACAGCCCAAATGGAATCCCTCTTTCTTTGATATCTTGTTTTATGCTGTCAGAGAGGGCTAAATCATAATTAACATCAAAAAACTCCTGTTGGGTTTCATTTTCAAAAACTCTTCTTCTGAAATCGTCCTTGTCTACAAAGACCTCTTTAGCCTGCAGTCTGCAGATTTCTACACGATGAAAATATCCAGAAAGCCACAGGACAACAACTCCCCCAGGTGCCATCCCTACCGTTAGTTTATCATAGGTTCGGTCTTCCATTTCTCCTGCATAATTTTCTGCTCTGAATCCCTTTCTAAATTCTTCAAGGATTTTTTCTGCAGGAAGTTTGGCCTCTACATTATAGAGCTTCTTCTCTGCGTAGGAAACATAGGTAAGGGATAGATAGGCAGGTATTTTATCTCCATTTTGTCCGCCTTCAGTACCATCATACTGCCATCCTCTTTCTAGACCTGTTCTAGGCACACCGCATATCAGTTCTTCTTTTTCATCCAAGAAATAGCCTATGTGCACTTCCATAGGATAGCCTTCGGGACCTGTAGCTGTAACAGCATAAGGATATTTTTCTGTTTTCATAAATGGATTTTCTTTACAGTGGGTTAATAAAAAAATCAAGCAAAAATAAGTGATTAAATTCTTAATATACATCTCGTTGTCTTTTACTATTTTTAAAATTAGGTTTGTCCTTTCCAGTTACGAAAGCTTTTAGGTTTTCTTTTTTACATTACACCAATGTAAAGTTCTTTATCAAAAGTATCATTAAAGGCTTCTATGTATACATTAGGAATTTTCTGTTCTATCTCACCATGTTTCAGATATAGCCCTTTTGGGACAAACATGTCATCTAGTTTCAAATAAATTTCAAACTCTTTCCTGCCTATTTTTTCATAAAAATCTGAAAATAATTTTATCAATTCCTGCTCTCTTGCCCGCATCTGTTCGTATGGCAGGTAATTCATATCTTCTTTCCCCGGAACTCCTGTAAGATAGATTCTTGTGGTAAACTCATAGCTGTTCTTTATTGCAGATTCATATTCTATATAGATAGGAATAGCTCTTTCTTTTTTTAAAGCACTAAAACTAAATAATTCTGCATTCAGAAAATTGATATAACCCTTATCTTTGTTCACCACTTCTATTTCCCCTAATATAGATGGGGTTATTTTGAAATTCCATAAATATCGTTTGTCTAGTTTCTCCCAATAATCTGTAGGAATAGTCCCTTCTGCTACTTCTTTTTGGGTTTGGGCTGGCAGTTCCCTTATCCTAGATTTTATATATTCTTTTCGGCTTTCGATATCATTTCTATCTGGTAAATAAAAGAATACTCGTTTAGTAAATTCTTCTTGTCCCAAAACGCTTATTTCCTGAGCTTGATATTTTTGGACTAATTCTCGGTTTTCATCTATCATATACAGCCAAATCTGTCCCTTTGGTAAGAGAACAAAATTCAATAAGACACTTTTTTCTTTCGAAAAAGTCTTCATTTTCTGTTTTAGTTCTTCAGAGAATTTGAATTTCCCTTCATAGAACTTATCTTCTGTAATTGATAACCATCGTATATCCAATGAATCTGGAGCACGATATTTATCCCAGCCTACAAAATGATTATTCCATAAACCTCTACTAAAATAACCATGCCCATCTCCTATAGGAATATGATTAACATCATTCTCATATTCTAAATATCCGTGGTACATATTCATAGAGTATCCTCTATCTGCTGTTGCTCCTGTTAGTACATCATATATCTCATTTTCAGGTTCTTGGTATTTTTTGCACCCATTTGCTATTATACTATTCATCACTATTCCTATTATTCCTAATATTTTTTGCATCGTTTTTTTAGTATTGGCTAATCGTATTTTGTATAATATCATTTTAAAAAAGTTTTTCCTTTTATAAACAATCCTTTATTTTTCATATCTTGTGGCTATAAACAAGTAACTTTTCTCACTCTGCAAAAGGAAAAGAAGCACCAAATTCAAAGTAGGTTTTTATTGTTTTTTTTCATTTTCTACCACTCTATTTTTTTCTGATTAGTCGTTGTTCACTGCCTTTTACCGCTACACTTAGAATGATAGAATCTGGTATTTTTCTTAGCTTTTCTATCATCTCTGGATGGTCTTTCTTAAATTCTTTATATGATGTTAAATCCACTTCCTCTCCTTCTTTTATAGTGGCCATATTATTTTCCATTTTCTCTTTCTAATTTCATATGTGGTCTACAATTCCAAAAACTAAACTTGTCTTCTGTTTTACTTAATTCTTTTGGGAATTCCTATGGTTTAAAAATTATTTTTTCTTTCCCAAAAATATAAATAAAAGAGCGAATATTCGCTCTTTCTCTCTAATAATCTAATTTTTGCACTATATCAAATAAACCCTGTTTCCTTCTTAAAATTAAAAAGTTCTCATTGCTTTAATAGATGATTATTGATTGTATTTTATTATTTGATAGGCATAGAC
>CALHQK010000059.1 GCA_938037185.1 uncultured Riemerella sp. | reverse complement strand
AAATAAAATGCAATTGCAAGTCTTTACAAAATCATCATTTTTAAATAAAATGCAACTGCAGTTTTAGAAACAATTCAATAGGGAAATAAAATACAATATGAATTATAAACAAAATCATGCTTTTGTTATAAAATCAACAATATTTTGAATTATTTTTTAAATTTAACACAAAAACAACCTTCGGGTTTTAATTGTCCAAAGTATTTTTGGAATGAAAAAAGAAAAATAGTATATTCGTAAGAGAATTTTTTAAATTATTGTTTTACCAAAATCATCAGAAAATTATGAAAATTTCATTCAGAAAAATCAGCACTAAAGAGCTTGCCACGCTCTGCGAAAGAGTTATAGAAGCATCTAAAAAGTCTGGATTTCCAGAAATAAGCGGGCACCCGCTGCTGCTTGGTTTAGAGAAGATTTATAAAGAATACGAGGCGGTATATACCAAAGCGAGCTACAGCGGAAAGGGTGTCTCTGTGGCAAAGGCAGACAAAGAGCGGGATGCGGTGTATTCCGACCTGAAAGGATTTCTAAAAGCCTATTCGCGGATGAAACTCTTCCCTGAGCATGAAGACGCGGAGAAATTGTATGAAGTAATCCATGCATTTGGGAAGAACATCGGTGCGCTGAACTACGCGGAGGAAACAGCTCAAATGAAAAAACTGATAGAGGAACTAAACAAACCGGAGCACCATCATCGTCTTTCTGTTTTGCGTTTAGACCCGTATTTCAATGAATTGAAACTGAAGCAGGAGGCCTTCGAGGCTGTCTATACCGAACAGACACAGGCAAATTCCGAACTAAGACAGCTGAAATCTGCTACCGCCCTGAAACACGAACTGGAAAACCAGCTGAAAGTGTATCTAAGTTTGGTAAATGCCATGAAATCTCTGGAAAACTGGAAAAGATTTTATTCGGATTTAAACGAAATCGTAAAAGGAATAAAGTAAAAATCTCCTTTTTGTAAAAAAACGCCGGCGGTATCATAGATACCGCCGGCGATCATTGTTTAAACAATTAAACAAATTTTAATAATATGAAACAAATTTATTCCCTGCAAAGATAAAAATTTCTACTAAACTGCCAAAAAAAACAAAACACAGCGGAAAAATAATTCTCCATTGTGCTTTGCTAACAATCTAAAAACAATATATATGAAAAGAACTTTTTCTGAATACAAAGATAAACAAAAAACTATTCTGCACAAGGTTTTTATAAACAAAACACAGCGGAAATAGACTCTCCGCTGTGTTTCACCTAATAAATAAAACTTAATTTCAATGAAAAACCTTATTCTGTGTGCAAAGATAAACAAAAAACTATCCAATGCAAATATTTTATAAAAAAACACAGCGGATAAATATACCCGCTGCAAACATGATAAAAAACACAAAAAACAATCTAAGATGAAAAAGATTGAATTTGACACAAAGATAAACAAAAAACGATGCCTTGCAAACATTTTGTAAAAAAATACAGCAGAAAGATATAAACTTCTGCTGTATTTCATTAAATCAAAACACTTATGAATAGAACAACTCCCATCTGCACCGAAATGCAGATAGATTTTTTTTCATTATAAAATAGCCGTAAAAGCAGCTGTAAATCCGAAAACTATTCCGGGTGTATTTGCCACGATTATCGGCCAATCTTTTTTAGATTTCAGGAAGCCGTAACCTACCCACAGCGTGCAGTTAATCCCCGCCACGAAAGGCTGAAGAAAATCTCCCTTCATCCCTTGTAGATTAGATGTAATCTGCGGAATGTAAGATACATACATAAGCATTGCCGTTCCTGTGGCTATCCATCCTAAAATATTTAAAAACTTTTCCATGTTTTTGTAATGATTATTCGTTGAACTTTAATTGTCAATTTTTGCTTTACCAAAGGTAGGAAAAAAAATTTTTTTCTCTGCAAATGATTTCTTAAAAAAACACAGCGGAAATGAATACTCTCCCACTGTGTAACACTATTAATTCCAAAAAATACGATTATGAAAACATTTATCGATACGAAAATACAAAAAATTATATCAGAAAAATGCAATAAAATAAATAAATAACAAAAGTATAATAATAATTCCTGATGTATTTGCAATGATGAGCGGCCAGTCTTTTTTAGGTTTAGTAAATCCGTAGCCTATCCACAATATGTTATTTATAAAAATCAAAGGAAGCATAAAACTTTCTAATCCGTAATCAAAATATAAACCGCGCCCCACAATACAAAAAAAGTAGGAAACATTTATATACATTGTAATTGCAGATGCCAGCCAAGCTAAAATACTAAAAATTCTTTCCATAATATTCGTTAATCCTTTTTATTTTCTTCCTTATACGCTACTTTCCCATTGATGGAGAGTGCGCCTTCTTTGTTGTCATACAGATATTCTCCTTTTTCGTAGAGATTTTCTGCCTTTTTGTCTAAAATAACCGAACCTTCTTTTTTAGGAAGAACAACCTCGGCTTTGGATTCATCTTTATTAAACAAAACAAATGCACTGATGACGGCATCTCCTTCTTTCACTTCGACAGGATTCAGCCTGACACCAGCCTCCCAGAGCTGCACACAGGTTTGCTGCAATTCACTCCACGAAAACCCTGCCGAAGTAATGCAGCCATGTTCATCTCTGTCTGCACCGACCAACGGCTCCTGAGTTTCTTCTGTATTTACTTTTTCTTCTTTCACTTCTTTCTTCTTTGGGCTGTTACAAGAAAGCATCGACAACACTATTCCTGATAAAACTACTGCTTTTTTCATATTTATAATTATTTACTGTTGATATTCCATTGTTAATCACTGCTTCCACCAAAAGTAAAGTTGAGAGAAATCCCCGCTCGTATCGTAGATAATGGAAACGCCGTGGAAATCTTATACTTGGACACCAGCTGATTGTAGAACAGCTTCGCTTGTAGATTTTGTGAAAAACTATAATCCGCAGAAAAATTGATTCCCAATATTTTCTGTCCGCCAGTTACTTGGCTGTCCAAATCTATAATGTTTGTAATTCTGGTGTGATTGTCCTTCAGCGAGAAATCAAATTTTAGGTTCAAATCACTTTTAATCGTTCTCTGCTTTCCTTTAAATCTGAATTTCATCGTTAAATCCTTAATGATATATCCAAAACCAACCACATATTCCGAACCAAAATCCTCTGCCATTGTATAGTTTTGAAGCCCGAGAACCAACGCTCTGTTGCGGTTGTACATTGCGCGGAACTGCATATTGTTCCTCATCGTAACATCAGCGCCAATGAGCGGAGAGAACTCCTCCACATAGCCTACCTGAGAGAAAACATACGGATTGTGATAGTTGCCGTTTTGGTCTTTATCAGGCGTAGGCGTTAGGGAATTTCTGCTCATCTGATAGTTATAATAATCCGAGCTGGACTGAACCCCCGCAACGGTGTAAGTAGATTTATACGCATGGAGCAAATCAAACTTAGCAAAATACCTGCTGACCACCGGAATATTCTTCAAACCAGAGTAAGTTATCTGCCAGTTTGGAAGCGGAAACTTAGATTTCGTAGGATTTTCTTTTGTCAAATTCTTCCCTCCTATTGCCGCCTTAAATGCAGGAATTAAAATATATGAATTTCCTAAACCATATCCTTCTACAAAACCATCTGCCTGAACAACACCAGCATGAGTGCGGGACAAAGTCCTTGCATTTTCTACTAAATCCATATACAGCTGTCTGCCGTCTTTGAAGGATGTCCCCAGTGTAATGTCTGTATTTGAGAAACTGATGGTTTCATTAGCAAAGGATAATTCGTTGTTGTTCAATATATTATATCCACTCTGCGTTAAAGTATTAGAATAGTTTTTTAATATATCTAAATCTATTCTCAAATCATTAATCGGCTGAATCTGAACACTTCCTGTAATCGTTTTTGTATTCATCTGAGTATAAGGGTCGTTCATCAGAGAAGAACCGCTTACCCAGCCTCTTTCAATCACCAGCCTTCGGATGTCCGCCTGCGAACCCAAT
>CALHQK010000058.1 GCA_938037185.1 uncultured Riemerella sp. | reverse complement strand
TTCCGAGGTTTTCCAAAATAGATACTCTACTCAATATTTGACTTAAAATCATTCTTTTTTATTTCTTTTATATTCAGTGGGTTATGTTCAATCTAAACTATCTATTTAGATTTTTTTATTTAATGCAAATTCATTTTTTATAACTTTCATTAAATCATTTGGTTTCATCTCCAAGTTATCAATATTGATAACCGCTGGTGTTCCCCATTTTCTGTATTGGAGCCTCATCTTCTTTTTAGTATTCCAGTCCTTTGCTTCATCGATATATTCATTAGGGTTTTTAAGCATCAGAAGCAACCTTACCCCTGCTAAAAAACTATTTTTAATCCTAATCTGCTCTATATCCTTCCAAGCAATAAGCCCCAGATTTTCTTTTTCAGAAACTAAATCAACGATTCCTTCTTCATTAATTAAAAGTCCTGCTTTATCATTTTCTTTTCCTTTTTTACGGAAAATTTTCACTATTTGTAAAACCAAAGAAAACAAAATAACCACCGCCAAAATCCCTAATAATATCTTGCTCATATCCGAATAACCGCCTTCCTCTTTGAGGATTTTGATAAATCTTCTCAAAACAAATGTCAGTATAGAAATGTGTAGAACGCCCAACAATACTGACTGATTGTCATTTCCTAAAACTACTGGATAAAACTTTTCTTTACTCATTTTAATTCTGCATTCTTAGATAAATTTTTTGGTCTTTCTTCATCACTGTTCCTGCTTCTGGGAACTGCTCTAATATTTTACCAACCCCTTTATATTCAACCCTATAACCAAGATTTTCCAGCTGAGGAACAATATTTTTCCCTATCAATCCCACTAATTCTGGCATTTGTCCTCCGTTTATCTTTATTTTAGGATTGCTTACAGTCATTTTTTTCAAATCTACCTTTTGATCTTTCAGCATATCTTCTCTCATATTCAGCGGGGTTTTTAGGAAAGTTTTTCCTGCTATTTCCTTGAATACTGGTGCGGCAACTACGCCTCCATAATAGTTTCCCTGCGGCTGATTTACCATAACCATGCAAGTATATTTAGGATTATCTGCCGGATAAAACCCTGCGAAAGAAGCCTGATATTTTCCTCCTTCTTTCCAATATTCAAAACGCGCCGTTCCAGTTTTTCCTGCCATCTTGAGGTTAGGCGTGAAAATACTCTTTGCCGTTCCTTTTTCCACTGCTTTGGTAAGGGCTTCGGTCATCATTTTTATAGCTTTATCAGAAGCCATTTTATTTACCATTACCTCTGGTTTCGCCTCATAAAGGACTTTACCATCTCTCATGATTTTATCAATGAAAAGAGGTTTTACCATCTTACCTTTATTAGCAATGCCGTTATAAAAGGTTGTCAGCTGCAAAAGATTGAAACTCGATGCGTATCCATAAGATAAAGATGCAAGTGTAGCCTTGTTCCATCTTGGGTTTTCAGGAGTTACTATAAATGGTTTGGTAACGCCAGGCAGCTCAAGTTCCATTTTATCAAACATTTTCCAGCGTTTGAGATGATTGATAAAGATTTTAGGGTTTTCTGCATAAGACTTCACTATAAGCTTAGCAGAACCGACATTACTGGACTGTGCTAGAATATCGCTGATTTCATAAAGCCCGCCGCCATGTCCATCACTTATTTTCTGTCCTGCATAGTTCCAAGTACCATCCCCTGTATCTACTTTTGTGTTTTCATCTACGAAACCATCATCCATCGCAGCCAATAGAGAAACAACCTTAAAAGTAGAACCTGGTTCTGTAACATCTTTCAGTGCATAGTTGTAGGCATCTACATACTGCCCGTCTTCATTTCTTCTAAGATTTACCATTGCCCGAACTTTCCCTGTTTCTACCTCCATTACCAAAACGCTCCCATGATGTGCCTGAAATGCAATCAACTGCTTTTCCAAAGCCGAATGGGCAATATCCTGAATCCTTAAATCCAATGTAGTATAAACATCCTGCCCATCAATAGGTTCTTTAACTTTCCAATAATCAATAGGCTTCCACTGTGTGGCATTGACCCGCTGAACCAAACGAAAACCATCCTGCCCTGAAAGATATTTGCTGAATGCACCTTCAAAACCAGATTTTATGTTGCCTCTATCCACACCTATCGTTCCCGACCCAATCTGATTGGTCGCCAAAATTCTTTTATAATTAGGCTCTATGATTAAGCATCTGTTTTTTTTATATTCTTTTGTTTTTGGATTATATGAGCTAAAAATAGGAAGTCTTTTCAGTCTATTCATCTGCTCAAAATCCAAATTGGTAACCAATGAATAGTATTGATTATTCTTCTTTTTCTGTTGGTCAAAAACACTTCTATACTGCCGCCTTGGTTTCCCAAAGATTTTATTTAAAGAATCTGTGAGTTTTTCAATATTTTTTTCGTATACCGTGTCTTTAATTACCTTAAAATCAATGAATATATTATACTTTATAACCGTAGTTGCAAGGATAGAACCATCTGAGGCATAGAGGTTTCCGCGCGCAGCTTTTACAGTATCTTCTTTGTAATTGGGCTGAATATAATTTTTTTCTATATCTTTTACATTAGAATCGTTCTGTAAGGCTACAATCCTCCCAATAAAAACCATAAAAGTAACCAGCACCACAGCAACGAAGATATAACCCAGATGCAGAGCTTTGGTTCGTTTCTTTTCGTATTTATTTTGTTTTGCCATGCCGTGTTGTGCTATCTAATTTTACAAAAATTTTCAATGGATGGGTTTCCAGAGCCATTAGGGAATCTTTTTCTACTTCTTTGCTCAGCTCGGATTCTAATTTTATTTTTATCAATTTACTTTGCGCATAGGCATTCTGAGACTTATATTCCTCGACTTGGTTTTTAAGTTCATTTATCCGTCCTATCTTCTGATTAACCAAATGATTACTATAAATGATAATCATAATCAGTATAAAAATCAGCAAAAAGTATTTATAATGCGCCTTTACCTCATCTCTGTTCAAGAAATTTCCCTTTAATATATCTACTAAAGTCAGTTTCTTTCTTGTTTTCGAATATGTTGCATTACTTTTTGCCAAAATATGATATTTAAAGTTATAATTTTATTCCGACTCTCATCTTTGCGCTTCTCGCTCGGGAATTTTCTTCTATTTCTTCATCCGAAGGGATAATCGCCTTACTATGAGGGAGATGAAAAACTTTATCATAATTCCCAAAAATATCCCTTTCCGGCTCTCCCTCAAACATTCCATTTTTCAGGAATTTTTTAACCAAACGGTCTTCCAGCGAATGATACGAAATAATTACCAACGCGCCTCCTTTTTTCAAAATTCGGGAGGATTGCTGCAGCATTTCTTTTAACGCTTCCAGCTCTTGATTAACCTCAATCCGCACCGCCTGAAATATCTGCGCAAAAAACTTATTGCTTTTGTGTGCGGGGATATAGGAAAAAACTTTTTTCAAATCTTCCGTTGTTTCTATCTTTTTTTCTTTCCTTTTATGGACTATTTCCCGTGCTAGTTTTCGTGCTTCCCTTAGCTCACCATAATAATAGAAAATATCCGCAAGATGTTCTTCTTCATAATCATTAATAACTTCCTGTGCATTAAGCCTCTGCATCACATTCATTCTCATGTCCAAAGGCGCATCACTCCTGATGGAAAAGCCTCTTTCTGCTTCATCAAACTGGTGAGAAGAAACCCCCAAATCCCCCAAAACACCATCCACCTGAGTAACACCATACATTAAAAGAGAGTTTTCTAAAAACCTGAAATTTTGGTTAATCAATGTAAATCTTGGGTCATCGATTGTATTACCCAAGGCATCCATATCTTGGTCAAAAGAATACAATTTACCTTTTTCTGACAGCCTGCTCAATATCTCCCTTGAATGTCCGCCGCCGCCAAAGGTAACATCTACATAAACCCCATCTGGATTAACCAGCAGGGCATCAATACTTTCCTTTAATAAAACTGGTTTATGATACATCTTCTAATTTTCTACATCTATTCTGCCCATTACTTCTTCCGTAAGTTTGCCAAAATCATCTTCACTAATCGAAATAACCCTCTCATAGGCTTCCTTGTCCCAGATTTCAAAAAAAACTCCTGCACCGGAAACAACAACCTCTTTGTTCAAGCCCGCGAAGATTTTTAAATCTTTTGGAACTAAAATCCGCTCCGAAGCATCCACCTCTATATTTTTGACACCCGCAGTGAAAATTCTTATAAAATCTGCATTTTTTCTTACGAAACGGTTTAGCCCATTGAGTTTTTCCATAACGCCATTCCACTGGAAGAGCGGATAAACTTCTAAGCAATTCTGAAACACAGAACGCTTTATCACAAAGGTTTTTTCTGTGATATTTTCTAGATGACTTATCAGAGACTGAGGCAGTTTCAACCTTCCTTTATCATCTATTTTGCATTCATATGTTTCATAAAAATGTTCCATTTGGGGACAAATTTATATATTAATTTCTAAAAATTCCCACTTTTTCCCACTTTTAAAACTTAATGTTAATAACTTTTAATCAAACCTTTATCTAAAAACGCTTATATAGCTTTGTTTAGATAAATCTAAATTTTAGCAGGTTTTATTAAAATACTTTTCAATTAATATTTTTTTATTTCATTTTTTTTGTATTTTTGCGAGTGCAGGATTTATGTAAAGTATGATTTTTAAATCTATCATGTTTAAAAAGGAAAAAAACTTCACTTTTTTAGAAAAAGGGGAAGGACATCCTATGGTTCTTCTGCATGGGCTTATGGGAGGACTTAGCAATTTTGAGGAAATGGCTGAATTCTTCGCAGACAAGGGTTTCAAAGTGTATGTCCCTCAGCTGCCTGTATATGATTTGCCCGTGCTAAATACTAACCTCACAAGCCTTGCAAAATTCGTAGGAAAATTCATAAAACATCAGATAGGAAAACCTGTGACTTTAGTAGGAAACTCCATGGGAGGACATATAGGACTTATACTTACTTTAGCTCGTCCAGAATATGTTCATTCTCTTGTTCTTACAGGAAGTTCAGGACTTTACGAGCGTTCTTTCGGAGATAGTTTCCCTAGAAAAAGCGACAAAGAATACATCAAAAGAAAAACCCAAGAAGTTTTCTACAACCCTGATGTAGCCACAGATGAACTTGTAGATGAAGTTTTTGGTATTGTAAATGACCGAATGAAAGGCATAAAAACAGTAATGCTTGCAAGAAGCGCCATCAAACACAATATGCAGAATGAACTGCCTAACATCAAATGTCCTACCTGCATCATATGGGGAAAACAGGACAATGTAACTCCACCAGATGTGGCCATAGAAATGAACAGACTGATACCTAATTCTGAGCTGTTTTGGATAGACCAATGTGGGCACGCCGCAATGATGGAAAAACCAGAGGAATTTAATGAAATTCTCTACAACTGGTTAAAAGATAAAGTTTAACAAATGGAAGTTAGTTACTAGCTTCCATTTTTCAAATACAAAATTTAGAAATGAAAATAAAATCTGTTTCCTTCGTAAAAAGCAGCCAAAAATGGCAGGACTGCCCAGAGCCCAATCTCCCAGAATACGCTTTCATCGGGCGAAGTAATGTAGGAAAATCCTCTCTGATCAATGCCCTGATGAACCAAAAAGACTTGGCTAAAACTTCGCAGACACCAGGGAAAACACAGCTTATCAATCATTTTTTAGTCAATGAAGAATGGTATCTTACCGACCTTCCCGGCTACGGCTACGCAAGAGTTTCTAAATCACAGAGAAAAGATTTTGAAAAGCTGATTACCAACTATATTCTCAACAGAGAAAACCTCGTTCATTTGTTTGTTTTGGTGGACATCCGCCACCTGCCACAGAAAATAGATTTGGAGTTTATAGAATGGTGTGGAGAAAACCAAATTTCATTTTCCATCATCTTCACTAAATCAGACAAGATGAAAACCCAAGCTGCCGCAGAAAAAAGCGTCGCAGAATACAAAAAAATTCTTCTAGAAACTTGGGAAGAACTGCCCAATATTTTTGTCACCTCAGCAGAGAAAAAACTGGGCGGAGAGCAGATTTTGGATTTCATAGAAGGAACCAATAAAATCATTTCTGTTAAATGAAACTCATAGAAACTTTTTATTGGCTGCTGATTGCTTTATGCCCAATAATAGTGACCAGTATTATCAGCATCTTCGTGTGGAACTTATCTGAGTCTTTATTATGGTGCATTATTATGGAAGGATGTGGGATTTTAGCGGGAATATATTTAGCAGAATACATTAGGAAAAAATATGGTTGTTCTAATTTCTACTCCAAACTAATAAACATCTCAGATTTAGATGAAAAATAATATAATTAAATATGTCATTATAGGATTAGGACTGTTAGCCGCAGGTATATTTTTAAAAAATTTATTTAAAGATAAACCTGAACAAAATGTAGTGATTATCAATGACTGGAAAAAAGACCAAAACGGCTGTCTAAAACTAAGAACAGAGAAACTCGCTATTGAACTAATAGCAAAACACAACCTAGACCACTCTTCAAAAGAAAAATTTATAAATGTTTTTGGAGAACCTAATGAAAAAAAATTTATCAATGATGCAGAAGTGTTAGTCTATTATTTTGATACTTTATGCGACGCCCAAGAGCAAGATAAATGCTATGCTGAATTCTATTTCAAAAGAGGACTATTAACCTCAACAGAATTTTTATGTGAATGAAAAACAAAAAATTATTACTTCTATCTTTTAGTATAAGTTTAGTATATGTGCTACTAGGGACTATGGTCGTGCTTGTAAGCTTCCCTAAATTCCAAACATTTGGCTTTAGTCACGAACACCCTCTCTGGCTGCCTTTGGTTATTTTTACCTTACCTGTGAATATACTTTTATTCGGTTTAGCAATGGTAGATTTATCTTTTTCTTCTATTTTTATATTACAAACCATTGTATTTCTGATTTGCTGGGGAATAATTCATCTAATAATAAAAACATTATTAAGTGCTAGAAAAAAAAGAAACAAAACATAAATGCTTTATATTCTCTCCTTCTTCTCAAAAACATGAAAATCTCTCGTAAGCTGCAGATATTCACCCAAGTAGCACAACAAGAGTCCTGTTCCAAAGTGATGGTTATAAAAGTCCTCCTATATTCTATATGTTTTTTTCTTTCCGAACATAAGATAGGAAGCTACTATACAAAATCTGGATATGAAACAAAGCTTAAAAAGCTAAAGATTTTAATCCAATCAGACATGAAAAGCATCAATAAATTTATAAAAAGATGGCATGAACTTCACAAACCCAACACTGTAAATTTGGAGAACAATGCACATTAGTTATTATATAGACAAAGCCGCTTTCTCTCTATCCTTTTCGAAAGAATAATGTAACTGATTCCCTTTATATACTCTCCGAAAACAGCAGGAATTTAAGCCCTCATCAGGAAAGAGAGAAAAGAAATTTAGTGACCAAAAAGTCTCCATCTCCATACACAAAATTTTAAAGATTACTACAAAAAAATGGGGCTTATCGCCCCAAATTGTTATCTTACCACTAAAAAAACTTGGATAACCTTCCAAAAACCATTTCTTACCTACTTTTTCTTCTTTGTGGTCGCCTTTAATCCAAGCATTCCGATGATGGCCTTCGCTCCCTCCCGCATAAGGGTCTTCCCGAAGGTCTGCGCCATGGAACTGCTCAGTATAGTCTCAAAGACGCTCGGCTCGGCAGATTTAGAGGCTGGTTCGGCAGGTTGTTCCACTGAGGAAACCTCTTCGCCATTCATCCTCCTCATTAGGATTTCATAGGCAGATTCTTTGTCTATGCTTTGGTTATACTTCGCTACCATTCGGGAAGTGCTTACCAAATGGTCTATTTCAGCTGCAGACAGCACATCCATACGGCTTTCCGGCGAAATAAGGTAAGTGTGTGCCAAAGGCGTAGGAATACCCTTTTCGTCTAATGCAGTGATGAGTGCTTCACCTATCCCCAATGCCTGAATAAGCTCCTCGGTCTTATAATAGGCTGTCGTAGGATAGTTCTGTACTGCTTTATTGATTTCTTTTTTGTCTTTTGCTGTAAAACCTCTCAGAGCGTGCTGTATTTTCAGCCCCAGCTGGCTGAGGACATTCTCCGGCACATCACCCGGTATCTGAGTGATGAAATAAATACCCACTCCTTTAGAACGGATGAGCTTTACCATCGTTTCTATTTGGTCTAAAAGAACTTTCGGAGCATCTTTGAAAATAAGATGAGCTTCATCTATAAAAACAGCTAATTTTGGTTTATCTAAATCTCCTGCTTCCGGAAAAGTAAGGTAAATTTCCGCAAAAAGAGACAACATAAAAGTAGAAAACAGTGCCGGTTTATTTTGAATATCTGTAACTCTCAGAATATTTATCACACCCTTGCCATCGCGGGTTTCCAGTAAGTCTTGGACATCAAAACTCGGCTCTCCAAAAATATGTGAAGCCCCCTGCTGCTCCAGCGCTACGATGGAACGCAGAATTGCACCCAGAGAGGCTGGAGAAATAGAACCATAAGCCTCTGCAAGTTCTTTCTTGCCCTGAGGATTATACGTTACAAACTGCAAAACCTTCTTCAAATCTTCCAAATCAATGAGCGGAAGCCCCTTGTCATCACAATATTTAAAGATAATGGAAATAATGCTCGATTGTGTTTCATTCAATCCTAATATCTTACTGAGCAGAACAGGACCAAATTCGGTAACTGTAGCCCTCAGCTTCACTCCTTTTTCCTCAGAAACAGACATCAGTTCCACGGGAAACGCCTGCGATGAGTAAGGAAGTTTGGTTTTAGCATACCGCTCCTGAATTTTTGCATTTTCTTCTCCCGCCGCCGCTACTCCAGAGAGGTCTCCCTTGATATCCATCACAAGAGAAGGAACACCAGCATGAGAGAGTTGCTCTATGAAAACTTGCAGGGTTTTAGTCTTTCCTGTCCCTGTGGCACCGGCAATCAGCCCATGTCGGTTCACGGTTTTCAAGGGAATATTGATATCAACTTCTGGCAGGACTTCGCCATCTAAAATTCCTTTCCCCAAAGTGATAAATGCACCTTTGGTCTTATACCTTGAATTTAATTCTTCTATAAATTGTTCTTTCTTTGTCATCATATTTTATTTTTAATGATTTGCTTTTATTCAAAATCTTGTAATTCCACGAGTTTTTTGTAAGCTCCGTTTTTCTGCATCAGCTCTGAATGTGTTCCCTGTTCTAGTATCATCCCTCGTTCCATCACTACTATCCAGTCTGCTTTCTGGATTGTAGAAAGACGGTGGGCGATAACCAGCGAAGTTCTGTTCTCCATCATTTTTTCTAATGCTTCCTGCACGAATCTCTCGCTCTCGGTATCCAGCGCCGAAGTTGCCTCATCCAAAATCATAATCGGAGGATTTTTCAGCACGGCGCGGGCAATGGATATTCTTTGTTTTTGTCCGCCAGAGAGTTTGTTTCCATCATCGCCTATATTGGTTTGATATCCTTCTGCAAGCCCCATGATAAACTGGTGGGCATTGGCAATTTTAGCTGCCGCTTCTACTTCTTCTTGGGTGGCTTCTGGTTTACCCATGAGAATATTATTATAAACACTGTCATTGAAAAGCACGGATTCCTGAGTAACCATACCAATAAGTTTCCTGTAATCAGATAGTTTTAAGTCTTTAATGTTGTGTCCGTCTATCAAAATCTGTCCTTCGGTAACATCATAAAATCTTGCTAAAAGATTGGCAATGGTGGTCTTACCGCTTCCACTCTGTCCTACAAGTGCGATGGTTTTTCCCTTGGGAATGCTGAGTGAGAAGTTTTTAAGAATAGTCCTGTCTTCGCTATAATAAAAACCAACTTCCTGAAAACTTATACCTGTTTCTAAGCTTTCTATCGCGATTGGATTGGCTTTCTCTTCTATCTTGACATCGGCATCCAGAATATCCATCACCCGCTCTAGTGCCGGCCCTCCTTTTTGTATTGAAGAAGTTGCGTTTGCAAGGCTCTTCGCTGGAGGCAAAATTTGGAAAAACATGGCTAAAAATACCAGAAACTCCTCAGGCGAAAGGCTTTGGTTCTCAATAATCTGCTTACCGCCGTACCAAGTAATAATCAAGAAAGTGATTGCTCCTAAAAACTCACTCATCGGAGAGGCAAGTTCTCTTTTTTTGGCTGCATTTACGGAGGCTTTTAGCCATTTGTCTATCGTGTTTGTGAAGCGGTTATTAAGCAGCTGGTCAGCATTAAATATTTTAATAATCTTGGTAGATTTTAAGGTTTCATCTATAATAGAGAATAGATTTCCTATTTCGTTTTGAGCTTCATGCGCATCCTTCTTTAAACTTTTCCCGATGAGGGCAATGATTGTCCCCATTACTGGCAGCACAATCAGGGTAAATAATGTAAGCACAGGACTTACAAAAAACAGCGTAACCAAAGTGCTTATCAGCATAAAAGGAGCATTGAACAATTCCACTAAACTGCCTAAAATACTGCCTTCTACTTCGCCTACATCATTGGACATCCGCGACATCATATCTCCTTTTCTTTGCTCCGTAAAAAAAGAAACTGGAAGGCTGAGGATTTTCTTATACATGGCACTTCTCAGGTCTTTGGTTACTCCTACACGGTAATAAATCAGCATTAAAGAACCGATGTATCTGAATAAATTTCTGACCAAAAACGCCACAGCTGTAATGATGCAAAGCCATGCCAAAACCGTAAGCGCCCCATGCTGATGAACTTTTAATTCTATGAAATAGTATGCATAATCTTTCAGATAACTAAAATATTCCGAAAAACCGCCTCCAATATATTCTGGCTCTACGGGCGTTTTCTTATTGTTTATAGTTCCGAAAAGCATCCCTAAAACAGGAAGTATTGTTCCCGCAGAAGCAATCTGGAATACAGAATACAGAATGTTAAATAATAAACTTGCAAAAATATATTTCTTGTGAGGGTTGGCAAAAGCCAAGATTTTTCTATATGGATTCATAAATTCAATTTCAGTGGTCCAAATTACACATTTCTAAGTAAAAAACAAAAACCAGCCAAAAGAGACTGGTTTTTCACTCAAAATAAATCGTTGTAAGATTATCGGAGTCTATCTACTGATTTTACGAGCCTTTCATCTTTACGAATGTTTTTATTTGCCAAAAACAGGCAGATAATAGAAATAGATGGAAAAACAGGCTCAATACCTTTCTCAGGAAAATGTATTCCTCCAGATAAATTTAGCATCCAGTAAACCAATAAACTAACCAACAAAGCGTTTATAAAAATGTTCAAATAGTTGAACAAAATTTGTCTCGTTCTGTTTTTAAAACTAAAAATTGTAATTGTAGATAATAATGCTGAAATAACTGCTAACCCTTTTACAATAAATGTGTTTTCAAAAACCTCAATATCAGCAGCATAGGCGAATAACGCCAATCCACACAGAACAGTTACCAAAAGATATGCAGTTTGTATTCTCTGTAACACGATTTTTAATTTTAAATAAGAAATAAAGCACAAAAGTAAAATATTTTTTTGTATTTATCAAAAATAGTGTAGATTTGCAGCATATTTTTCAATTAGAGGAGCGGTGGAATTCTATCATTTGTTCCTATTTACATCTTAGTTTTACATTGATTTTAATTACATTTACTAAATATTTATATGTTTAACATTGAAAGCCTACAGTCAAAATCTACAACAGAATTGACTAAAATTTGTAAAGATTTAGGCATTAAAGTAGCAAGAAACAGCACAGAAAATGATAAGGTTTTCGCTATTCTTGACTTTCAAGCTGCAAATCCCAAAGTAGCAAAAGAATACTATAATGCAACCGAAGAAAAACCTGAGAACACCACTGAGAACCAAACTCCAGAGAAAAAAGCTACTAAAAGAAAAAGAGTAGAAAAACCTGCAGAAGAAAATATTTCGGACAAAAAAGAAGAAACAGAATTAAAAACCGAAAAACCTGCAAAAGAGGAGAAAAAAACTACTCCAAAAACCAAAAAATCTCCTAAAAATACAAAAGAAAAAGAAACTAATGCGCCAGCTTCGGCAGTAGAGGAAAATGTTTCGGAAGAAAAAAACAATGAGGGAGAAAAACCTCTAAAAAAGAAAAACAAACAAAAAGAAAACTCAAAACAACCAGAAAACAAAGAACCCGAAAACGAAGAGCAAAATCCTCCTAAAAAGGAATTTAATTTTGACAATATTGTAATCGTAGAGGGTGTTTTAGAGATTCTTCCTGATAACTATGGATTCCTCCGTTCTTCGGATTTCAATTATATTTCTTCTCCAGATGATGTATTTGTTTCTACCAACCAAATCAGAAACTATGGTTTGAAAACTGGTGATACCGTGAAAGGTATCGTCCGACTTCCAAAAGAAGGAGAAAAATATTTTTCGCTCCAAAAAGCATTGGAAGTAAATGGTAGAGACCTACATTTCATCAAAGACAGAGTGGCTTTTGAATATCTTACTCCGCTATTCCCACAAGAGAAATTTAATTTAGCTGGAAAAAATTCCACCCTTTCTACCAGAATAGTAGATTTATTCGCTCCAATAGGAAAAGGACAAAGAGCAATGATAGTAGCCCAGCCTAAAACAGGGAAAACTATGCTCCTAAAAGACATTGCCAATTCCATCTCGGCAAATCATCCAGAAGCCTACATGATGATTCTTCTGATAGATGAAAGACCAGAGGAAGTAACTGATATGCAGCGAAGTGTGAATGCAGAAGTAATCGCTTCTACCTTTGATGAAGCGGCAGAAAAACATGTAAAAGTAGCCAATCTGGTTCTGTCAAAAGCCCAAAGAATGGTAGAGTGCGGACATGATGTGGTAATTTTACTAGATTCTATCACTCGTCTGGCAAGAGCCTATAACACGGTAACTCCTGCCTCTGGGAAAATCCTCTCTGGTGGAGTAGATGCCAATGCACTGCACAAACCAAAAAGATTTTTCGGAGCGGCTAGGAAAATAGAAGGCGGCGGTTCTTTGACCATCATCGCTACAGCTCTGATAGATACAGGTTCTAAAATGGATGAGGTGATTTTTGAAGAATTCAAAGGAACAGGAAACATGGAGCTCCTGCTGGATAGAAAAATTGCCAATAAAAGGGTTTTCCCTGCGGTGGATTTGGTGGCTTCCAGCACGAGAAGGGACGACCTTTTACATGATGAAACCACACAGCAGAGGATGTGGATTTTGAGAAAATATCTTTCTGATATGAATCCCGTAGAAGCTATGGAATTTGTAGAAAAACAAATGAAAGCAACTCTGAACAACGAAGAATTCCTAATGTCTATGAACAAATAAAAAAACCTCGGAAATTCCGAGGTTTTTCGTTTTTTAGGAGTTTTATTTTGTTGAGATTTTGTCCATCCATTCGAAAAGTTCTTCCAAATCATAGTCGCCTCTGTGTCCTATGTCCCAAGGCATAGCAAAATCTACAGCTTTTTTATGGTTTCTAAGGGTAGTCGCTAAAATTGTAGAAATCGCAAGGGAAGTATCCGCATCTTTGGCGCCGTGTCTTATTCTCCAGTTTTGGGTGGAGGTGTTTTTAACGAAATTCATCGGATTCATCATTTTTACGATATCCGCATCCGCCATTTGGGCTTTTGTATATTCATATGTTCTGGCTCCACCTTCGACAGGATATTCTGTTATGAAAAACTTGGCTGTATTATTATCAAAAGAAAATTTTGTAAAATGTTTATTATCAACCGTTAAATCTCCAAACAAATTATTCTCTCCAGCGGATAAATCCAAAGCATCAAACGCAGGAGCGGATTTACTTCTACAAAGATATTCTTTGGAATAAGTTTTAAAATCCAGCCCTACTACTTTTTTATTTTTAAACTCAAGCCAAGAATATTTACTCAAATCATTTCCTTCCGAGATGGCTTTATTAGCTGAATTTATCACAAATTTTTTCACATATTCTTTGAATGTTCCTTCTCCTTTTTCATTGAGCATCAATGTTTTTCCGTTTTCATCTTTTAGTTTTAAGGAATTCACATATTTAGGAAACATAGCAGCCAGTTTGGGCTGAACAGCGATTTGTTCCTCAGTCAAGGTTTCTGTGAATATCTCAATATAACCAGGATGGACAAGATTTATTACCTTATAATCCTTCACATGTCCATACTGCCATTCGTAGGCTGCATCAGCATTGTCAAGATTGATAATTGGGCAATAGGCAGAGACCGCAAAAATATCATCTCTCGCAGCAGCAGCGCCTAATTCATTCAAGTAAGAATGATAAATTTTCTGATTTCCACTCGCTCCCAAAAGCGCAGAAAGGGCTCCGCCTGCGCTTGTCCCATTAGAAATGATTTTTTCGGCATTACCCGGCATTATTTTATCATTAAATCTAAGATACCTCACCGCCGCCTTCAAATCTACTATTGCAGCAGGAGCTTTGCCAATGTATTGTGCTTTATCATTAGTAAGTTTACGCCCTCTTACTCCTGGAGATGCCACTACATAGCCTTTGGACAGGGCGACAAGGATAGCATTGTCCTTGCCTGTTCTTCGGTCTTTTATTGGCGCTCCTGCTTGGGAGGACATATATCTACCTACATCATTTGGGAGGAAAATAGGCGCTGTATCAGCATTATACTTTCTGATGTTTTTCCCTTCATAGTATTCCACAGGGATATAAATGTTCATACTCTGATATCGTACATCCACAGGATGGCTGACATAGACTACATCTTCGTAAGCTCTGAAAGAAATTTCTTTTCCTGCGACCTGAGCCGTTTTTATGGTGTATTTTTCTGAATCAAAATTCAGAGAATACTCTTTGGACTGGGCATGCATCATAGAAGCAGCCACTGCCATAATTCCTATTGCTGTTTTTTTCATCTTAATGAAATTTTCTCAATGGTCTTTATCAAGAAACTTTTTCTTCTTTTCTTACTCTTCCGATGAGGGAGTCTTTATTTTCATTCACTTCCAAAATCACCGTATCTCCTTCCTGCATCTCCTTATTCACCAGCATCTCAGCAAGGATATCCTCTATATATTTTTGGATGGCTCTTTTCAGCGGCCTTGCTCCGAAATCTTTATCCCAGCCTTTCTCTACGATGAATTCTTTGGCTTCATCTATCAGCTCCACTTTATAGTTCAGTTTTTCTAAACGAGAATATAGTTTGCCAAGCTCCAAATCTATTATTCTGTGAATATCTTCTTTTTGTAAAGCATTAAAGAAAATAATATCATCTATTCTATTAAGAAACTCTGGAGCAAAGGCTCTTTTCAGAGCGTTTTCTATCGTGCTTCTTGCTCTGGCATCAGAAGTGGATTTTTTCGCAGCTGTTCCAAAACCTACTCCATCTCCGAAATCCTTCAAGTCTCTTGAACCAATATTAGAAGTCAAGATAATGACTGTATTTCGGAAATCTACTTTTCTACCCAAAGAATCCGTCACAAAACCTTCATCCAAAATTTGCAATAAAATGTTAAATACATCTGGGTGTGCTTTTTCTATCTCATCCAAAAGAACCACTGCATAAGGCTTTCTTCTTACGGCTTCCGTAAGCTGTCCACCTTCTTCATAGCCCACATACCCTGGAGGCGCACCTACCAGTCTAGACACCGCGAATTTCTCCATATATTCACTCATATCTATTCGGATAAGGGCATCATCAGAATCAAACAGCTCACGAGCCATCACTTTTGCAAGTTCGGTTTTTCCTACTCCTGTGCTTCCCAAGAAAATAAATGTTCCTATTGGTTTTTTAGGGTCTTTCAGACCAGCTCTGTTTCTTTGGATAGCTCGAACAACTTTTTTAACAGCTTCTTCCTGCCCGATAACTTTTCCATTGAGCACATTGTCCATTTGTGCCAATTTGTCCAGTTCGTTTTTACCCACTTTAGTCACAGGAACACCGCTCATCATAGAAACCACCTCGGCTACATTTTCTTCCGTAACGATTTGTTTTTGCTCTTTGATTTCGTTATCCCATTCCTGCTGTGCAAGGTTTAGCTCTATCATCAGGCGTTCTTCCTCTTCTTTGTATTTTCTCGCTTCCAAGTAGTCTTGGGCTTTCACAGCTTTTTGTTTAAGCTCCTTAACTTCCTCTATTTGTTGTTCATACGAGGTAATTGCCGTAGGAACTTTCATATTTTTGATATAAACACGAGAGCCCGCCTCATCCATCGCATCGAGGGCTTTATCAGGAAGGAATCTGTCTGTGATATACCTTGTAGTAAGATTTACACAAGCTCTGATCGCCTCATCGGTATAAGTCACATTATGATGCTCTTCGTATTTTTCTTTTACTTGGTTTAGTATTTGGATGGTTTCTTCCACGCTGGTAGGCTCTACCATCACTTTTTGGAAACGACGCTCCAGCGCTCCATCTTTCTCTATATACTGGCGGTATTCATCCAAAGTCGTTGCCCCGATGCACTGGATTTCCCCTCGCGCCAAAGCAGGTTTGAAAATATTAGAAGCATCCAAACTTCCTGTGGAACTTCCAGCTCCTACGATGGTGTGCAACTCATCTATAAATAAAATGACATCTCTATTTTTTTCCAGCTCGGTCATTATGGCTTTCATTCGCTCCTCAAACTGCCCACGATATTTAGTTCCTGCAACCAAACTCGCCAAATCAAGTGTTACCACTCGTTTGTTATAAAGAACTCGTGAAACTTTTTTCTGATGAATTCTCAGCGCCAAGCCTTCTGCAATTGCCGATTTACCAACCCCTGGCTCACCGATGAGCAGTGGATTGTTTTTCTTTCTTCGGCTGAGAATCTGGGAAACCCTTTCGATTTCGTTTTCACGACCAATCACAGGATCCAACTTTCCTTCTTTTGCCATCATTGTCAAATCCCTTCCGAAATTATCCAGCGTAGGTGTTTTGCTTTTTCCTGTTCCGATATTTCCAGTTGGTTTATTGGTTTGTGAAAATGCAGCGTCCTCAGCATCTTCTTCCTCATCATCAAAAGAAGCCTTTGGCAGCTGTCCGCTGTTTTTGAGCATTGCTCTATATTCAGCTGCTACACTTTCATAATCAATATCATACGCCTCCAAAATATGTGTAGTAGGGTCATCTATTTTATATAAAATACCCAGCAGAAGATGAATCGTATTCACCTCATCGGAACGATACTGTTTGCTCTCCAAAGATGCTCTTTTCAAAGAATATTCTGCCAATTTAGTAGGCATAATGCTTCTATCAGGATTTGAATTAAAATTATTATTGATACTGATATTTTCTATCTTTCTACGAATTTGAACCAAATCTGCTTTCAGTGCCTCCAAAATATTTCTTGCAGAATTCTCCGTGCCGATAATTCCAAGCAAAAAATGTTCTGTATTCAGAAACTCGCTTTTCAGTCTATTTGCTTCAAGTCTACTATGGCGAAGCACCCTATCCATTCCCTCCGAAAACTTATTTTCCATAATCTTCATAAATTATATTACTAAATTAGTAATTATTCTGCAAACTATATCAAATATTTTACCATTTTTTTGTCTGACTTTATGTCATCCTAAATTATATTGTATATCCAAAACTCCCAAAAACACACCCTATAAAAACTAACTGAAAATAAAGCAAAAGATATAAAACATTGATTATCACACAAAAAAACAAAAGAGACCTACATTACTGTAAGTCTCCTGCGCCTTTTGCTGGGCTCGAACCAGCGACCCTCTGATTAACAGTCAGATGCTCTAACCGACTGAGCTAAAAAGGCTTATTCTATCTTTTTAGAATGGTGCAAATTTAACAACATTTTTTATATCCACCAAATTTTTATAGCACTTTTTACAATTATTTTTCTTAAAATTTGTTCATGATTAACTTAACAATGTCATTTCCAAAGATTAACACCATCAAAGACAACAGAAAAATAACTCCAATCATCTGAGCGTTTTCCAAGATTTTTTGTGGAACAGGCTTCCTTGTAACTATTTCCCAAAGCGTAAATACCACATGCCCGCCATCAAGACCAGGGATAGGAAGCAGGTTTAGAAATGCTAACCAAACGGAGAACATAGCCGTAAAACTCCAGAAGAAAGTCCAGTCAATTGCATAATTTCCAGCTGTGTCTTGTTTTACATGCATTTGATTAACAATTGCAATAGGTCCACCTACTTTTTTGTAGCCTTTTACTGTTTTATTAAACACAAGTTTAAATTGTTTTATCTGGTAGGTCAGTTCCTCTATGGAGCGTGTGAAACCTCTTGATACGGCTTCTATTGCGGTAAAGTCCTTTTTTGTTAGAAAGTTTCTGCCAACAGAGATGCCTATCGTTCCTTCTTTTGATATAGGAAGTTTTAAATCTACCGTATTACCTGCTCTTTCTACTTGAACCAAGGCTTCCTGTCCTGCGTGTTTTGATAATGCAGAAGGCAGTTCATCGTAAAAAGTAATATTTTTATCGTTGATTTTTAGTATTTTATCTCCTTTTTGTAATCCTGCATCTATTGCTGTTTTTGCTATCACAGTATCTACTATGGGTTCTATTCTCGGAACAAGGAATCCCTTTGGTGTATCTTCTTGAAATACCATAGCTTTACCTTCGTCATTGGTGTCAAAAGTCACTTCTTTTCCACCCCTTAGCACAGTAATATGGTCGCTTAATAAAACATCTAGAGATAGTTTTTCTAAATTTTTCTGTTCTTTTCCATCTACTTTTAGGATTTTATCTCCATCTTGGAATCCCATTTTCTTGGCTGATTCACCATAAGTAATCGTTACATTTTTATCAGGATTAAAAATCATTTCTCCATTAAAATAGGAAAGACAAGAATAAATAAACCACGCTAAAAAGAAATTAACAGTAACTCCGCCAAGCATGATGATAAGTCTCTGCCAAGCAGGTTTGCTACGAAATTCCCAAGATTCAGCAGGTTTTTTCAGCTGTTCCAAATCCATGCTTTCATCCACCATTCCCGCTATTTTTACATAGCCACCCATAGGCAGCCAGCCGATACCCCATTTTGTGCTGTCTTTGTGCTTTCTCCAGTCATCATCAGGCAGGTTTTCTGTATTGATAGGAACTTCTTTTTTTTCTCCATCTATCTCGATTAATTCTGTATCAGGCTGATTTTTAGAGAAAAATTTATATTGCCATTTCCCGTTGATTTTTTTCATTGAAAATAAAGAAAACCAAGGGTCAAAAAATAGGAAAAATTTTTCTGCTCGGGTCTTGAACCATTTCGCAGGAAGATAATGCCCTAATTCGTGTAAGAAAACTAAAATAGAAATACTTAAAATAAACTGAAATATTTTTAATGCTAATTCCATCAAATTTAAAATTAAAATCGTGCAAAGGTACTAAAAACATTATTAAATATTTTTGGATTTAAAATAAAAATGATAGATTTACAAGCAAAAATCAAAAAAATGAAAATATCAGCGTTAAATTTGGATATTCAATGGAAATCTCCAGAGGAAAATTTCAATATTATTGAAGAAAAATTAAAAGATGAACAAGCGGATATATTTCTTCTACCGGAGATGTTTACTACTGGATTTTGTGTTGATACGGAAGAAGTAGCGGATAGTAAAGGCGAAACCCTTGCATGGATGAAGCGTTTTGCGGAGAAGAAAAAATCAGCAGTGGGAGGGAGTGTTTCAGTGAAGGAAAATGGACGGTTTTATAATAGATTTTATTTCGTGGAACCTTCTGGAAAAGTCCATCAATATGATAAAAAACATTTGTTTTCTTTTGGTGGAGAGGATAAAATCTATACACCAGGAAAGGAGCGTGTAGTGGTTGAATATAAAGGAGTTAGATTTTTGCTTTTGGTATGTTATGATTTGAGATTTCCTGTATTTACCAGAAATGTAGATGATTATGATGTAATGATAGATGTGGCCAACTGGGCTGAACCTCGTATTTTGGCATGGGAAACTCTTTTAAGAGCCAGAGCTATTGAAAACCAGTCGTTTGTGTTCGGTGTTAATAGGATAGGGAAAGATGGTTCTGGGCTGAATTATCCAGAAAGTACCCGTTGTTTCTATGCCGATGGGACAGAGATATCTGAGAAAAAGGGAGATATAGTATCAGCAAATATAGATTTAGAGAAACTAAATTCTTTTAGACAGAAATTTAAAGTCCTTTTAGACAGAGATGATTTTGAGCTAAAATAAAGGGATTTAGAAATAACTCTAAATCCCACCACATAGTCAAAATTTAATAATTGAAATACTCTAACTTATGAAAAATCTATTTAAAAATCATCATCAGAATCTATGGTAAAAGAACGGGATTTAAAATCCTTGTCATGTCTTTCTGAAATCACATCCTCCCCTTTCTGCTCAATGATAAAACTTGTAGATTCATTGAACATTTCTAAAAAACTTTTGAAATCTTCTTTATAAAGATAGATTTTGTGCTTCTCAAAAGTTGCTTCACCACTTTCATTAAAATTCTTTTTACTTTCTGTAATTGTAAGATAGTAATCTCCTGCTTTGGTTTCTCTCACATCAAAGAAATAAGTTCTTCTCCCTGCTTTTAACACCTTTGTAAAGATTTCGTTTTCTTGGCGTTCCTTGTAATCACTCATGTTTCAAATACTTTTAAAATCTACTAAGGCAAATTTAAAATTTTTCTTTAAAAGAAAAAAGAATTATTTTAAAAAAGCTATGAAAAATCATGTTTTATAAGCAGATACTATTTCCCTGCTGGGTAATTTCTCTGTGCGTGATGATAATGGCAGTGCAGTTTTGCACCTCAGTTTGTATATTTTTCAAGATATTGTCTTCTGTTTTGGTATCCAATGCAGAAAGACAATCATCAAAAATAATAATCTGCGGCCGTTTTATGAGGGCTCTGGCTATGCAGATTCTTTGCTTCTGTCCTCCTGAAAGCATTACTCCTCTTTCTCCTACAATTGTCTGATATTTATCCTTGAAATTAATGATATCTTTATGTACATCTGCTATTTTTGCGTATTTTTCTACCATTTCTGGGGAAGGATTATCTACCGCAAAGCCGATGTTATGCTCTATTGTATCAGAAAACAAGTAGCTCTCCTGCGGGACATAACCGATAAAATCACGATAAAGGTCTAAGTTATGCTCCTTCAGATTTTTGCCATCTATCAGAATTTCGCCTTCATCTGGGTCTATCAGCCTGCAAAGGAGAAGTGCAATGGTAGATTTGCCGCTTCCTGTTTTTCCTGTGATGGTAATGGTTTCCCCTGCTTTCACTTTGAAACTCAGATTTTCCAAGGCTTTTATGCCAGTATTGGGATAGGTGTAGCTCACATTTCGGAATTCTATATCGCCTTTTATCTTATAAATTTCATGATTAGTATTGATGATTTCAGAGTTGATGTCCATAAACTCATTTACCCGCTGCATAGAGGCTTCTGCCCGCTGATTGATGGAAGTTACCCAGCCTACCGTACTGAAAGGAATCACTAAAAAGTTGGCATACATAAAGAAATTGGCAATCGTACCAATGTTTATTTCCCCATTGATGTATTTCTGTCCGCCAATGTAGATGATGGACACATCCAAAATACCAATTACGAAAACAAGAGATGTATGGAAGAAATTTTCATACTTGGCTAAATCTATCGCTCTGTTTTGGTATTCCCTTACTCTAATGCCGTATTTCTTTTCAATATATTTTTCTTTGTTAAAGAACTTTATCACTCGTACTCCAGAAAAGCTGTCCTGCACGAAAGTAGAAATCGCCGACTGGCTCTCCTGCAGCATTTTTGATTTCTTCCCGACAATCCCGCTTACTTTATAAACAGAAAATGAAAGAACCGGCAGAAGAACAAGAATAATCATCGTCATCTGAACATCAGTACTGAACATATATACGCTGGTAATCATCAGCAAAACAATTAAATTTGCTACATACATTACCCCAGGCCCCAGATACATTCTTATAGCGATAATATCTTCACTCAGACGGTTCATCAGGTCCCCCACCGTAGTTTTCTTGAAAGAAGTAAAGGACAATTCCTGATAGTGTTTGTAAATTTCGTTTTTAAGTTCGTATTCTATTTTTCTGGAAGCCACTATGATGGTCTGCCTCATCATAAAACGGAAAATACCTGCAACAATGGAAGAACCGATGATAATCCCAGCATTAAGCAGTAAAACCTTCAGTAAGGTTTCATTAGAGATGTCCTTATTATTCAGTACTTCTTTTATTACATCTACTGTTTGTCCTAAATACTGAATCCAATAAATATTAAAAAAATTGCTAAGAAATATGAATAGCAATCCCAAGGAAAACATCCTGCGGTGTTTCCAGAAATACGGATTTAGAGTTTTTAGGGCTTTCATAGATTTATAGCTAAGAAACTGCAAAAATAAAATAAAAAACCATAATGAGAATGTTCATTATGGTTTGATTTTATCAGCCAGTATAGTTTTCTGCTTTTTCTTGGTCAAACTCCCCTTCCCATTTGGCAATAATGACCGAAGCCATACAGTTGCCGATTACATTCAGTGAAGTTCTCCCCATATCCATCAGTTCATCAATTCCTAAAACGGCAGAAAGGATAATCAAAGGCAGGCCGAACTGGTCGGCAGTTGCAGTGAGGATAATCAGCGCCGCTCTTGGAATCGCTGCCACACCTTTACTCGTAATCATCAAGGTAAGGCACATCAGCAGCTGCTGTCCTAGTGGCATATCTATTCCTGCTGCCTGCGCCACAAAAACAGCCGTAAGAGAGAGATACAGTGCTGTTCCATCAAGGTTAAAGCTATATCCCGTAGGCACCACGAAAGAGACTATTCTCCTCGGAACTCCGAAAGCTTCCATATTCGTCATTACCTTAGGCAGGGCTGCGTCTGAACTTGTTGTTGCAAAGGCGATAGAAACAGGCTCTTTAATTGCAGAAATAAAATTGTTGATAGGAATTTTCAAATACAAAGCCAAAGGAAGTAATACTATCAGTATAAACCCTGCCAACGCAGCATAAAGCGTAAGGAGCAGCAAGAAAAGGTATTTTAGGACATCTGCTCCCAAATATCCCACTGCAAATGCTATAGCAGCTCCTACACCTACCGGTGCAAAATACATCACAATGCGGGTATATTTAAACATCGTTTCCGAAAGGCTTTCTACAAAATCTATTAGAGGTTTTTTCTTTTTTTCATCAAGCATGGCCAGCCCTATCCCAAAGAATACAGAAAAAACAACAATCTGCAATACCTGGTTTTCGTAGATAGATTTAATGATGTTCTCCGGAAAAATATCCCGAAAGAAAGATGTCGTCTTATAAATCCACTGGTAATTTTCTGGAATATTCTCTAAAGCTTTTATATCATTTGCTCTTACTTCCGTATTTTTAGGTAATTCATGTTGGGGTAGTTTATTGATGTCTATACCCACCCCTGCTTTAGAAATATTAATCGCCGCTAAACCTATAAAAATTGCAAAAGTTGTGGCTACATTAAAGTATAATAATGATTTCCACGCCATCCTCCCTACCTGCTTCAGATCCGAATGCCCCGCAATACCATAGACTAAGGTTGCAAAGAGGATAGGCCCTACAATGGTCTTTACCAATTTAATAAATCCGCTGCTAAGTGGTCGTAAAGAAAGTGCCACTTCCGGATGCTCCACTCCGATGATAATGCCCAATATCATGCTGGTAAGAATCCATGTGGTAAGTCCCTTTTTCTTTACTGCATAAAAAATAAAGGCTCCGCCAATGATGAAATGCGTAGCCGTAAAAACTTCCTTAGGTAAAGGATAAACAAGATTAATTCCATAAACTACTGCTCCAAAAGAGAAAATTAAGAGAGGAAACAGCCGAAATAAAATAGCCTTCATGGGTTAGTATATTTAAATATATTGCAAATATAAGATTTACTGCCCATAAATATAAGCCTAACTTATAATATTTGCTTTCTCCTCATTAATTTTTACTACATATGTTTAAATCTAATATCTGTAGGATATCGCTTTTTATTCTTCAGCAAGGAATTGTTCTCGGTTTTATATAATTTCTTAAGTGCCGAAGTGTCCTTTTTCCCAGCTCTGCACGGGGCGTTCGGGTAGGTTCTTATTTTGCTTCTCTTTTCGTGGTTCTGACTTGTTTTCCTTCTGAGGATTCTGATGAGCATTTTCTGGAGTTTCTTTGAGTTCTTCTGTTTTGGGAACGCCAGCCTCATTATTAGACTCTTCAATGTTTTTTTCTGAATCAGCGGATTTTTCCTCTTCTTTAGAATCTCCTTTTAAAATTGCCAATATTTCTTTGGCTTTTTTTCCCTCGTCTTTCTTAGGATGGATAAAGGCTATCTGCTCCAATTCTGCTATCATAGCCTCTTTCCCTGCTGTCTTGCCTGTAATGTAGGCATGTAGAAGTTCATATTTAGGAATAAGGGCATCATTAGGATGTTCTTCCATTGCCTGTTTTATGATACGCTCTGCTTCTTCGTATTTTTCTTCGTTGTAGAGAGCATAAGCTTTTTGATAAGAGATTTTTACTTCTTCTTCGGTCTGGGTGTAATTTGTATTCCTTGGATTTTTCACGAATGCCGCATGCGGCGTGTCGGGAAACTCTTCTACAATCATATTTTTTGCCCTTTCAGCTTGTGGAGCATTTTTTTCGTGATTTAGGGAGAAGATAAGATACAAAGCCTGTAATTTTACTTCTTTTTCTGGCTTTTGTTCCACCAAGTCATAAAGAGTTTTTGTTGCCTGTTCTGTATTTTGGAAATAGGCATCATACATCCTTCCTAATCCGAGAGATGCGGTGTCTCTCGCTTTTTTCAGGCTCAGGATAGAGTCCTTGTCTGTAGGTATTTTTTCGGTGTAATAGCTTATCTCAAACCTTCTGGCATCGGCATTGTTATTTCGGTCTAAGGCTTGGTTTTCCAAATCATTAAGAGAAACTGTTTTCTTGGAAATCCTCCAGTTATCCTCCAATGAGCGGTTTCCCCAGATTTTTCTAAATTCTAGGCTGCCTTTTGCAATGGTCTCTTGGTTTCCGAAATAGAACTTATTAGATTTATTCCCCGAAAAACTACCAGCAAAAGCCGATGGAAAGTCATTATTCCCGTTAAAGCTTTTGTTTCGCTCTTTCTTCTGGTTTTCTTGGTTTATTTTGGCTTCTTTTTCCTCTTTTTCTTTCAAATCATTGATGTATTTTTGGAAAAAAGCAGTTCTTTCCGGCTCGGACATTTTGGTAAGCGCAAGGATACTATCATTCTTTTTAACCAAATAATAATTTTTGGAAAAGCTCTTTATGTTGGTAGAAAGCTCTTCTATTCTGCTTCGTGTCGGGTGGTGTTCTATCGCCGCTAAAGCACTGTCATAGTAAGCTCCTGCCTTTATATAGTTCTCTTTCTGGAAGTAAGCTTTTCCTATTTCAAAGTAAGCCAAACCTCGTATATGCGAGTCTGAAGCCTCTTCTTTTATAGATTTTTCAAAAAATTCTTTTGATTCTTCATCTTTTCCTGCTTGTTTTGCCAAAAGCCCCAATGCGTAGTAAAATTCATTCTTTCGGGAGGCATAAATACCCTTTTCGCTTAGTTTTTCCAGATATTTTTTTGTTTCTTCGTAGTTGTTATTATCACTGAATGTTTTGGCAATTTCTATCTGGGATTTTACCTCAAATTCAAAGTTTCCAGCGTATTTATAAGCCTCTGTAAAGCTCGTGCGCGCTTCTTCTTTTCTTCCCAATTCTGCTAAAATCTGCCCTTTCAGATAAGCAATTCTGCTTTTTACATTTCGGGATTTGTAAAGATTCAGAGCAATATCCAGCCGTTCCACTGCTTCCCGCTTCTGATTGGAATAGAGCAGGTTATCAGCATAATAGACATTCAGGAGTTTTCTATATTCTTTGCTGAGGTTAGGGTCTTTGTCCAAAGCGGAAAAAATATTTTCTGCTCGGAAATAGTCTTTCATTTTAGAAAAAACCAATCCTTCGTAGATTTTGGCTAAAGGAAGCCTTTTGTCATCGGGCATTAGAGAATACAGCTGTTCTATGGCTTCTGTTGCTTCAAAGAGTTTTCCTTGATAAATTCTAGCCTGCACAAGGAGAATATAGGCATTGAATATTTCTTTATTTCTCTCTCTTCCGCCGAAAACCATGGAATGTTTCTCTATGGCTTTCAGGGCTTTTCTTTCTGCTTTTTGGAAAGGACTGCTGTCCTGTGGAGAGTCTTCCTCCACACCGCCTAAAAACATCAGCGGTTTGGAGATTACGCTGTCTGTTTCCATGGAGTTTTCTGGAAAAACCTCTATATAGCCCTCGTGGAAGTTGTCATTATGATTTTTATTGTTCCTGATTACTTCGTTTTTTAAGGCTTCTTTACCATTAAACAGCGTATTATAATAGGTTGTAAAATTATGATAAGAACGCCTGATAAAAGTATTCTTCTTGGTAGAACACGCAATGCCTACAAGGACTAAACCTAAAAAGAGAAATATATTTTTTTTCATTATTTGATAATGATACTATAACTTATTAATTCTGATTTTATTATTACAAAATTAAATATTTTTCAGCATGTCATAAACCACCGCCGTAGGAAGCCCCATGATGGTGTAGAAATTCCCATTTATTTTATTAATTTTTGCCATTCCCAGCCATTCCTGTATTCCGTAGCTTCCTGCTTTGTCCATCGGCTGGAATTTATCAACATAAAAATCTATTTCCTCCTCCGAAATATCCAAAAAACTCACATCCGCCACATCGGTCTGTGTCAGGATTTTATCATGAGTTTTGATGCTTACGGCAGTGTATACTTGGTGCGTTTTTCCAGAAAGTGTTTTGAGCATTTCTTTGGCTTCCTCGCTGGATTTTGGTTTTCCTAAAATTTTATTTTCAAAAACTACCACGGTATCAGCAGTCAGAAGAATTTCAGATTTTTCCAAACTTCGGAAAGCCTTGGCTTTCAGCTCCGAAAGAAAAGCGGCGACATCACTTGCAGGGAGATTTTCGGGATAAATCTCATCGCATTCTATATTAATTACTTCAAAATCAAATCCCAAAGAGCCGAGTAATTCCCTGCGGCGCGGTGACTGTGAACCTAAGTATAATTTCATAATTTTTTTGATTTATACAGAAGCGGTATCATCTTCCTCTGTCCATTTTCCCTGCACCTTCATCACTTGTTCTATCACATCTCGCACACAGCCTTTTCCACCGTGGATAGGCGAAATATAATCGGCAATTTTCTTGATTTCTGGAACAGCATTGATGGGACAAGCACCGATAGCCGACAGCCTGAGCACATCATAATCAGGAATATCATCTCCCATTGACAAAACCTCATCGTTTTTTAAACCATATTTATCTTTGAAATCTTCAAAATTCTGAAGTTTGTAGCTGGATTTTGGGTAATAATCCGTTATCCCTAAATAATTGAGCCTGTGTTTCACCATTGGGTCGCTTCCTCCCGTGATACAGGCAATTCTGTAGCCTGCTTTTATGGCTTTGGTCACAGCATAGCCATCTAAGACATTCATCGTGCGGCTCATGCTGCCATCTGGCATCAGAACGATGCTTCCGTCTGTGAAAACGCCATCTACATCAAATACGAAGGCTTTTATATCTTTTAATTTTGATTTATAACTCATACATTTTTTTTATCGATTGGTTCATTATTTTATAAATTTCTCTCTGTTCATGGTTTTCTAAGAGAGTTTCGTGCATTTGCAATATTTTTTGGTCATTCCTTCTGGCAGGCCCTGTCTGGGCGTCTTTTGGGTTGATGAAATGGATTTTATCAACGGTTTCTTCTATCAGCGGAAGAAAAAACTCAAAAGGAATGTCTTGGCTGTCAGAAATTTCTTTTGCTCTGGCAAAGAGATGATTGACAAAATTACAAGAAAAAACGGCAGTGAGATGAATGTATTTTCTTTTTTCATCATCTACAAGCATGGCTTTTGAAGAAATTTTTTTGGCTAAATTCATCAAAATTTCTTTGTCGTTTTCATTTTCAGCATCGATGAAAAAAGGGATTTTAGAATAGTCCAGTTTTTTCTCCTTTGAAAAAGTCTGCAAAGGATAGAAACTCGCCTTTCGGTATTCTCCAGCCAGAATTTCCATTCGGGTAGAGCCAGAAGTGTGGGCTACGAGGCTGTTTTTGTTCGTAATGATTTTGGAAACTTCACCGATGGCATCATCTTTCACCGCGATGATGTATAAATCCGCAGGTTCTAAACGCTCCGTAGAATACGAAATCCCAAGCTCGGAGGATATTTTCTCCAAACTTGCCTCATTCCTGCCGAAAAGCTGTTTTACAGGAATTTGGTTTTCCGTAAAAGCTTTCGCCAGATGGTAGGCAACATTCCCTGAACCGATAATAACTATTTGCATTCCACAAAAATAAGAGAAAATTTTGTGAAAAGATTGTTTTTAAGAAATATCTTTGTAAGGTTGAATAAAATAAGTGAAA
>CALHQK010000057.1 GCA_938037185.1 uncultured Riemerella sp. | reverse complement strand
GTGAAAAGATTGTTTTTAAGAAATATCTTTGTAAGGTTGAATAAAATAAGTGAAATAATCTGAAAAATGAGAAAAATACTATTGTTTTTTATATGTATGTCTTGTATTAAACCAAATAAAACCGAAAATAACATACATACGGACACAAAAGAGCTTGAAAAATATATAAATCTACCTGTTGCCATTCAAAAAGCAGAATATGAAATATCCAAAACGAAACTTGGGGAACTCAGCCAAGATTGTAGCCAAATCATTGAAATATATGCAGTAATAAAATTTTCAAACCAAGATTATAAAACAATTTTCAAATCTGCTAATAAGAAGCATAACTTTCCTTTAATAGTGAAAAAAGAAGATTGTAGAGATTGGTATTCTCCTTATGTGAAGAAATATTTTGTGAAGGATAGCAACGAATTATTTAAAATAAATTCTGCTGTTTATGAAGAAAATAATTTTTTAAAAGAAAATACAAAAGGAAACCTTATATTCTTTCCTGTTGAAAATAATACAATCTGCTGTATCGCATCTATTTGTGAAAAATAAATTCTAATTTTGTATAATCCTAAAAACCATGAAAACCACAGAACTGAACAAAATTATAAAAGAAATAAAATTCGCAGATAAGTTTATTAAAAACGGAAGATTGGCTTACTACATAATAAAAGATAAGTCTGGAGTATCTGTTTTAATAGGTTTTTATTTAGATTCATCAGTAGACAAAGACACTTTTTTCTTACAATATTTTGTTCAGTGCTTATATGTTCCATTTTCAACATATAATTTTAGTTTAGGCGAGAGAATAGGAAATCATTGGAAAAAAGAAGAAATAAATGACATAAATTTATCTTTACAGAATTTCAAAAAATTCAACTTTCTAAACTCTTTTGAGGATATTATACCCTATATATTAAATAATTCTTACTATGGACATGAAATAGGAAGAGATGAATATTTAGCATATACATATTTTATACTTGGGAAATATTCTGAAGCATTACAATATATAGAAAAAATAACAGCTTTAAAAAAGCATGAAAATGCAGAATGGTTCAAAAAAGATATTCAAAAAGCTGAACTAATAAAAGAGTATATTATAAAAAACGATTATGATAGTGGTATTTGCCAGCTTTTAAAATGGCAAAAAGAAATATTAGCAGCCCTAAAACAGCCGAAACTTCCCCTTGTTTAAACAAATACCACCTCTACCGAAGCAGACTGATGCTTGAAGAATTCATTTTCTTCAAATTCTATCCCTGTGTAACCTCGCAGCACATCATAGACCAGCTCTTGCAGAACGCCTTCGCCCAGTCCGTGGATGATTTCCAGCCGTTTTATTTTATTAGCTTTGCAGAAGTCCAAAACCTCTGTTAATCGCTCTTTTTGGATGAAAAGCCGTTCCCAAGAGTCATATTCATTAGGGTTTTTCACTAATTGATCAAAGTGAAGGTCTATTTTCATCGCGTTTTTTTGGTGCTTTTGTGAAATATTTTTTTTCGTTTCTTCTTTTTTGGTCAAAGGAACTTCATCATAAATCAAATTTCTGCGCAAAACAAGCTGAGCCAAAGGATATTCGTGCCGAAAACCATGCGAATCCTCAAAAACCGCTGTTTTATCCTTTACCGAAACCAGAGTTCCTTGCAAATCCTCATCAATCACCGAAACTTTATTGCCTATTTTCATATTTTTATCTTGTGCCGAGTTCTATTACTTCCAAATCTTTTATCTCCTGTCCATCAATCACGAACCTCATCATTGTTCTTACCTTGTGCCAGCCCACATTTCCACACGCGCCAGGGTTGAGGTGCAGCAGTCCTAAATCTTGGTCAAACATAACTTTCAAAATATGAGAATGCCCAGAGATAAAGAGTTTCGGCGGGCGCTGGAGTAGTTCTGCTTTGATGTTGGGAGCGTATTTTTTAGGATAGCCGCCGATATGCGTCATCAAAACTTCCACTTCCTCGCAGGTAAATCTCAGTATTTCTGGAAATTGTTTCCGTATTCCTGCGTCATCTATGTTCCCAAAGACACCTTTCAGAGGCTTTACGGCGCTGAGGCTGTCTATTACTTCCTGATTTCCAAAATCTCCTGCATGCCAGACCTCATCCACCTGTGAGGCGTAGTCTAAAATACGATTATCCATATAAGAATGCGTGTCCGAGAGAAGTAATATTTTTTTCATTGCTAAATGACCACCAAAACAAGGCAAATGTAATAGAAATTTACGATTTTTGCAGTCTTAAATTGCAAATTATGCGGTATTTTATAGAATTTTCCTACAATGGAGCTCATTTCTTTGGTTATCAAATTCAGCCGAAACAAATATCCGTGCAGGAAGTCTTAGAAAAAGCCCTCTCTACTCTATTGAGAGAAGACATAAAAACCACAGGAGCAGGCCGTACCGATACGGGCGTACATGCACGAAAGATATTTGCTCACTTTGATACAGAACAGCCTATCAGCGCAGATTTAGTGAAGAGGCTGAATGCTTTTCTCCCGCCGAGTATCTCCATTAAGAGAATTTTTCAGGTTGAAGAAGAAATGCACGCGAGATTTAGCGCTGTTTATAGAACTTATGAATATCATATTTCATTAGAAAAAGACCCTTTCACAGAGGCTTTTTCATGGCAGATGTGGAGACAAAAACTTGATGTAGAAAAAATGAACGAAGCGTGTAAAATCCTCTTTGAATACGAAGATTTTACCAGTTTTTCCAAACTACACACGGATGTAAAAACGAATAATTGTAAAATTTATCACGCCCAGTGGAACCAAAAAGGCAGCAGCCTTGTTTTTACGATTTCAGCTAATCGTTTTTTAAGAAATATGGTCAGAGCCATCGTGGGAACATTGGTGGAGGTTGGTTTAGGAAAAATAAAACCAGAGGATCTGCATGACATCATCCAAGCCAAATACCGCAATAAAGCAGGCGCATCTGCTCCCGCACACGGACTCTATCTCGTAGATGTGGGATACAAGGATGAATTTTAATTAGTAACTCTCGCCCTCATTAGGAAAAGAAAGTCCCTTTACATCCTTTACATACTGCTCTACCGCGTTTGTAATTTCGGTATAAAGGTCTAAATACTTTCGTAAGAATTTAGGTTTAAAGCCTTTATTCATGCCTACCATATCTTGATAAACCAAAACTTGCCCATCGCAATGGACACCCGCTCCAATACCTATCGTGGGAATGGAAAGAGCTCCGGTAACTTCTTTGGCAAGCTGGCTTGGTATTTTTTCTAAAACCAAAGAGAAACAACCAAGTTCCTGCAAAAGTTGAGCATCTTCTCTAAGTCTCTGAGCTTCGGCGTTTTCCTTTGCACGAAGTTTATAACTTCCGAACTGATTGATGCTTTGCGGAGTAAGCCCCAAATGCCCCATAACAGGAATTCCCGCTGCCACAATTTTTTTGATAGAGTCTACAACTTCCTTTCCGCCTTCTAATTTAATAGCATTGGCATTGGTTTCTTTCATAATCCGCACCGCCGAATCTAAAGCCTTCTGCGAATCACTCTGATAAGTTCCAAACGGCATATCTACCACCACAAAAGCCCTCTGAACCCCTCTAGTAACGCACTGCGCATGATAAATCATCTGGTCAAGAGTGATAGGCAGTGTAGTTTCATGCCCCGCCATTACATTCGCTGCGGAATCTCCTACCAAAATAGTATCTATCCCTGCGGCATCCAGCATTTTGGCTGTGGTAAAGTCATAAGCGGTAAGCATGGTAATTTTCTCTCCTTCTGCCTTCATTTTGAGGAGAGTTTCAGTTGTTATCTTCTTTATTTCGGAATAAACGGACATTATTTTAACTTTTATGATAAAACAAAAACTAAATAAGAAAAACTTATTTAGTTATAATCTACATGACCTAATTTTTTCAGCCTTTCATGGTTTATGATTTTTATATTTCTTCCTTCTACCTCTATAAGCTGGTCTTGTTTAAACTCGGAAATAAGTCTGATGGCACTTTCTGTAGCTGTTCCTATCAGGTTTGCTATTTCTTCTCTTGTCAAAGCTATTTTAATAAAACCTTCTGGATCTGTTCCTATTTTAAGTTCCAATAATAGAAGGATTTCTGCCAGTCTTTCCCTTACTGTTTTTTGTGCAAGAAGAGTAATTGTGTTAGAATATTCTCCTAATTCATAAGAAATTTTCTGAAGCATGGCATAGGAGAGTTTGGGATTGCACATCAGCAGTTTATGAAAAATTTCAGCAGGAATAAAGACTGCTTGCACTACTGTCATAGCCTCTGCAGAAGCGCCGAACTCCTCCTCGGAAAGGAGAGAGCGGTAGCCGATGAGGTCTCCTTCTTTTGCAAAACGCAGGATTTGTTCTTTCCTATTGAACCCCATTTTATAGAGTTTTACAGCTCCTTTTTCTATATAAAAAACTCCTTTTGGGATTTCTCCTTCTTTAAAAACTAACTTGCCTTTACTAATGGTAATCGTCTTCTTACCATCCAAATATTTCTGAAAATCCTCCTCAGAAAGGCATTCTCTGAATGATTTTTCACAGAAAATATTTTGAAAATTGTGTTCAATTTCAAGATGATGTTCTATCAGCATAATATGATATTTATCAGCAAATATAATATTTTTTTAGAAAATAGTCATAACCTTCTGTTAAAATCGGATTTTAATCTTCAGTCCTAATGCTTCTTCTTTAACATTAATAGGAGTTGCATATCTTTTGGGATGCCCATCAAAAGTTATAATTACAGTATCTTTTTTGAGATTTAACCTACTTATATTGTATGCTTCACATATAGTATCAATTAAATTAGCTTTTTCCATAATGATATAATCAGGATAGTTTTGGTCTAAAATACCTACTACTTTTATCCATTTTATAGAGGCTTTCTCGTGTTTCAGTTCTTTCTTAACTTCTTCTTTAGGTTCAAAACTTGGAAAGCAACTCTGTAATATGATTACAACTAAAATCAGATTTAATTTTTTCATAACTCTGTTTTATATTTATCTCTAGAAGCCATCTGTAATATCAAAAGCATTTTCTATATGCTTGATTTGGAATTGATTTTCTTCATTCGGAAGAATGGCGATTATATCAAACCTCGCTTCCTTGTCTATTTCATTTTCTTCCAAAAAATGGCTCGCAGCAGAGATGAGCAGCCTGATTTTCTTCTTATTTACCGCCTCTTCTGGACTCAGGAAAGTATCTGTGCTTCTGGCTTTTACTTCTATTATAACAATCTGATTTTCAGTCTCTGCGATGATGTCTATTTCAGCTTTTAGATAGCGGTAGTTTTTGACTAAAATTTTATAACCTTTCTTTTCCAAAAACTCTACGGCCAGATTTTCGGATTCCTTCCCAAAGTCATTATGCTCAGCCATTTATGGAATTATAAGAATTCTACTTTTGCTTCCGTTTCGGAAATGTTTAGTTTTATTTCAGACCCTAAAATCAGCGGCACATTATCAAAAATATGTCCGTTAGGAAAAGCGAACAGCTTTGGGAAAGAATATTTCTTGAGCCTTTCGGCGATGATTTCATAAGCCATAGCATCATAACTATACTCATAATCAGGGTTTTCTGCCTCGTTTCCCATGTTAATCATCCCTCCGATGATGATGCCCTTTATTTTCCTAAAAACACCAGCCAAATCGAGGGAAATGAGCATTCTGTCCAGCGAATAAAAATTCTCGCCGATGTCTTCTATAAACAAAATTTTGTCCCTGAAATCTACCGAATACGAGCTTCCCAAAAGCGCATAGACCAGCGCCAGATTTCCACCAACCAAAATTCCCTCTGCACTTCCGTGGTTATTCTGTGGATGTGGAGCGACCTGATATTTAGGCTTTTTCCCACTGAAAATATTGAAAATTCCTTCATAACTTTCGGCTGAAACTCCAAAAGATGAGGTCTTCAGTGTCTGTCCGTGGATACTCGCAAAGCCCTTTTTCAAGAGGAAACTTTGGATAACGGTATTATCCGAATAGCCGATGTACCATTTTGGATTTTCTTTGAAATGATTTAGTTTTAGATGTCCCAAAAGATGCTGACAGCCATAGCCGCCGCGCGTAGCCCAGATGGCAGAGACCTCATCACTATTCAATGCCCAGTTCAGGTCAGAAATTCGCTGTTTTTCCGTTCCAGAATAGCTGTACCCAAAGGAAAATCTGCCCAAGCAATGAGGACTGAGAACAGGCTCATAGCCTTTGGATTTTATGAGTTCCAGCGTGGATAAAATCTGCCCTTCTTCTACTGAACCAGCAGGAGAAACGACTGCTATTTTATCGCCTTTTTTAAGGGTTTTTGGGAATATGACCGTCATAAGTGTCTGTTATTGAGTATCTTTTTACTTTATTTCTTCTCGTTTGATGCCTTTTTCTTCTAATCTTTTGTCCAGTTGGTTAAAAGATTTAAAACTTTGAAGGAAAATAAATACGCTCAGAATCAGCAGAATAAAGCCTACGCCTTTTCGGATTTTATTGGCAACCTGCTGATTGAGTTTATTGTGAAATTGTTTTGCCAAATAGATTTTCGCCAAGTCTATCAAAAGATATGTCCCGATAACCAAACAGATATAAAGCAAAAATCTGCCCGTGTCGGGATAGTTTTTTCTAATGAAAATGACGGTTACCAGCCAAAAAAGCACCACACCGATGTTCAGAATATTGAGCAGGAAACCATTGAGAAAAGTTTTCAGATAGTTTTGGTTGATGAGTCTTTCCTCACCTGCGATGTGCATTCTGGTTTTGGAAACAATCATATAAATCCCATAAACAAAGATAATAAGCGCGGAAATCCTATAAAAACTCGGGTATTGGTCTATGATATGGATAATGTCCTGACTGCTGAAATACGCCGCCACAATGCACACTATATCCGCAAAAACCACGCCCAAATCCAGCGCCAATGCATGCCGAGACCCCCGCGAAAGGCTGGTCTCCACCAAAAGAAAGAAAACAGGCCCGATGAATACCAAACTAAGCATAAAACCCAAACCGACAGCAGAAAAAATAAGCTCTATCATAGGATGCAAATTCTTAATTGAAACCCCAAAAATACGGAATTTATTTTTAGATGAAAATCATTATCTTTGCCCTATTATTTTTAAAATCAATATAAAATGAAAAAACTTTTATTTTCAGCTCTTATGGGAGTGATGATTATTTCGTGCAGCAGAGATAATGACAACACAAATCCTACAACGCCTCAGACACCTGCAATAAGCCAAACAGTAATTCTTCCAACCAAACTTACCTATTCTCAAACTGGTGAAGAAGATGAAGTAACTACTTTTAGTTATGATGGAAATAAGCTCATGAAAATTACTCATGACAACAAAGATGTAATTTACACTTATACAGGAGATTTAATCACTTCTGTGAATGATCCTGGTGAAAGTTCTTATGTATTTAATTATGATTCTAATGGAAACCTTATATCTGAAAAAACAAAATTTTATAATGGTGCTGTTAAAATTAAAGAAAATGATATAACATACACCATTAATGGTTCTACTGTAACAGCACAAGAAACATCTAAAAATTATAGTAACTTAGATGGAGCATTATATTCTACGACCACTTCTACCATTACTTACACATTAGATGCTCAGAAAAGACCAATAAAAATAGTAGAAGTTTCTGAAAAGAAAGATGCAGCAGGAAATATCACTCAAAAAGACAATAATACCTTTACTTACCAATACGCAAATCATCATAGTTTTTTAGAAAACATAAAAGGAATTGATAAACTTAATTATTCATCTTTTGCAATTGGAGGAGAAGATAGTGATAGCATATTCTTTCCTTTTTCTTATATAAAGGAAGAAATAAACAGATCTTTTTATCATTCTGGCAGTCCTTATCATAATGATAATTATACAAGAGAATCTATGGTAGAATATACTTTAAACACTAACAACTATCCTACGAAAATACAATATAAAACTAAAGATACTGTTACAGGACAATATAAAAATAGCGATTCTTATCGTACAATAGAATACAACAAATAACACAAAAAACTCCCTAATAAAGGGAGTTTTTTTATTGCTATTATTCTACTATTTTAAAATCCAATTGTTTTTGGATGAGGTTGGCTTTTACTACTTGTATTTTTATCTCATCACCGAGGCGGTAGGTCTTGCCTGACTTGGTGCCGACAATAGAATGCGCCTTCGGATCATGGAAATAGGAATCATCCATCAGGTCTCTCAGTTTTATCATACCTTCGGCACCGTTTTCAGGGATTTCTACCCAAAAACCATAGTCTGCCACCCCCGATATTACCCCCGTGAAATCCTGACCTACTTTATCTTCCATGAATTTTACCTGCATGTATTTTATAGAATCTCGCTCTGCATTGGCAGCCAGTCTCTCCATATCACTGCAGTGTTTGCAGTATTCTTCGTATTCCTCTCTGTTTGGCGATTTTCCACCATCCAAATAATGCTGGAGCAGTCTATGCGCCATAAGGTCTGGATAACGGCGAATAGGCGAAGTAAAGTGCGAATAATATGGGAATGCTAATCCATAATGCCCTATATTCTCGGTAGAATAGACTGCCTTGCTCATACTCCTCATCGCCAAAGTTTCCACCATATTTTCTTCGCCTTTTCCTGCCACATCTTTTAGGAGTTTGTTCATACTTTCGGCTATTTTTTGAGAATTGGAAATATTCATTTTATAGCCGATTGTCTGCACGAAATCCCTCAGCGCTTCCAGTTTTGCAGGGTCTGGGTCATCATGGATACGATAAATAAAGGTATTGTGGGTAGGTTCGCCCTTTCTGGAAAGAGATACATATTCGGAAACTTTTCTGTTTGCCAGCAGCATAAACTCCTCTATCAGGTGGTTAGAATCTTTACTGATTTTAAAATAAACCCCGATAGGATTATTGTTTTCATCAAGGTTAAATCTCACCTCACTGCGGTCAAAGGCGATAGCCCCTTTCTTTAATCTCTCTTTTCTGAGAATCTTCGCCAAGTGGTCTAATGCCAGTATTTCCTCAGCCAAATCTCCTTTTCCTGTTTCTATACGCTCTTGGGCTTCTTCGTAGGAAAATCTTCTATCAGAATGGATGACTGTACGCCCAAACCACTGATTCACTATCTCTGCCCTGTCATTCATCTCAAACACCGCCGAAAAAGCATATCTATCAACATTTGGCTTTAGCGAACAGAGGTCGTTACTGAGAATCTCTGGGAGCATAGGAACTACCCTATCCACGAGATAAACGGAAGTCGCGCGGCTGTATGCTTCCTCATCCAAAAGCGTTCCTGGTTGCACATAGTGGGATACATCGGCGATGTGTACGCCTATTTCCCAGTTTCCGTTGTCTAATTTTTTCAGCGAAAGTGCATCATCAAAATCCTTGGCATCTTTCGGGTCTATGGTAAAAGTAAGTGTCCCCCGCATGTCTCTTCTTTTTTTCAGCTCTTCGGGAGTGATTTCTCGGTTGATTTTATTGGCGAAATCCTCTACTTCCTCAGGGAAATGGTAGGGAAGTTCATATTCGGCAAGGATAGAATGTATTTCCGTTTCGTGTTCGCCTGGTTTTCCTAATACTTTGATGATTTCCCCTTCTGGGTTTTTGGAATTGATATCCCATTGGAGCATCTTTACGACTACTTTATCACCGTCTTTAGCTCCATGTATTTTAGATTTAGGAATGAAAATATCGGTATTGATGACCTTTTTGTCACAAACCACAAACCCAAAATCCTTATATTTCACATACTCAAATGTCCCCACGAAAGAGTCTTTGGCTCTCTCCAAGACCTCTAATACAGAGCCTTCCAGCTTCCGCCCCTTGAAATTATAAGTGATAATCAAGACCTTATCCCCCTGCAAAGCATCTTTTACATTTTTCTGATGGATAAAGATATCTTCATCCAGTCCCTCCACGCTTACATAGGCATTTCCATTGAGGGCAAAGTCTATCGTCCCTGTCAGGGTATCCTTTATTTGGAGGTTTATTATATACTTGCCCTTCTCGGTTTCCTTTATCTTGTCTTCGGCTCTCAGTTTGTGCAGGATCTGGATAACCTGCTCTCTCTGGCGCGGGTTTTTGTAGTCTATGCCATCTGCTATCTGCTTGTAGTTGTATATTTTGGATGAGTTTTTATTAAGGAATCTCAGGATGAGCCTCCCTATGTCTTTTAGTTTGTATTCGTTTTTTTTAGATATGTGTTTTTTCTTTTTTCGCATTGTTTTCTTTTTTTTTATTTGATTTGATAGAAATATCCCTCCTGAGGGTGGAGGGACAAAGTTAAACTAATTATTTGATTTCGGCTGAGCAGGTTTTTCTTTTTCTGTTTTTTTAGTATGGGCAAGGCGTTGTTTGTAGGCTTTTCTAGTGTCATCTATCAGTTTATTGATAGAAGTCACAAACGCTTTGGTTTCCTGTGATGGGAATGCCACACTTGCCACGAAAGCCCTTGTAATCAGCTCATCGTACTGCTCATCGGTCAGCTTTCGCACTTTTTTCGCGCTTTCTACGGTGTTTAGAATCTGGCTGTCTGCTCTTCCGGCGGTAAGTCTCTTGTATTCGTAATTGGCATTTTTCAGCTGGGAAAGCACTTCGCCGAGGTTCAGGTTAAGGAGCAGCATTTGGTTTTCAGGTTTCTCAAGGTCTGTTACCAAGCCTTCCAGCACCTGCGTTTCTTGTCGGTTCGGCAGAGACTGCACACCGATGTAGTTTTTGGTAATGGTGTAGAGCTTCGCAGCGGCTTCCCTGCGGGGGATAATGGGCGATTTTCTCTCCACTCTGAAAGCCGCAAGGAGGTAAACAGCCAAATCATCCCTTTGTTTGTCTAACTTGGCAAGTTCTTCGGTTTCAGTGCTGGCACGGCTCTGAAACGAGATGTCCGTAAGCTTTTGGATATTGTCCCGAAATTCCGCCAGCAGACCAGCATCTATTCTCAGATGCCCTGCACCTGCCGTCTGGAGGAGCTGCTCGGTATTACTAAGGAACTGAGTGTATTCGGCGTTGTTAAAGTTCCTTAACTTGATGTCTTTAATTTTTACAATTTTTTCCATAATTTCTATTTTTTAGTGTTAAAATTTGTAGGCTCAAGGTAGAAAAATATTTTGAAATCCCCAAAGGATATGCGGATTTTTTTGGGATAATATTTTCAATGTCACTGAGATGGCTTTCCCCCATAGGGGAAAGCTATTTTTAGGTTTAAAAAATGCGAGACCTCGGTGGGGTTTTACACTTCCTGACACCCTGAATGCCCGAGACCCCGGCGGGGATTTCATTTTTTAGACAAAAAAATACCAGACCCCGGTGGGGTTTTGCATTTCCCGACACTCTGAATGCCCGAGACCCCAGCGGGGTCTCCATATTTGTAATATACTGAAAGCAGAATTTTTTATCGGTTCTTATTATTTTAGGCTAAAACCAATAAACAGAATTTTTACAGCTAGGATTTTTGATTCTTTTGAAAGTGCAATTCTTCATTAAATTTTGTTCTTTTGTCTTGATACAAAAGAACGAAAAAATCAAGGCTTCAGAAAGAAAAGCTAAAATATTTCCAAAATCCCTAAACCTTTCCTAACTCGCCCCTGCACCAATTCCAGCGCCGGCTCAGACAGGAAAGCTTTTTAACGGGCTTTCTCCAATATTTTTTTACGCTTTTCTTTCCGGAGGCCGTTTTAATAACCGCACAGAAATGAGAACTCTATTTTTATGGGGGTTGCATTGGGTAGACGGCATAGGAAAGGGAGGCGTAAAGAAATTTTAATAGGAAGCCGTAAAAATTCTTCCTGTTTGAGGCGAAGCCGAGTTATAAGAATTTTAGGTTTTCTATTAAAATTTTAGCCGGACTTTCCAAGCCTTGATTTTTGGTGCTTTTCATCAAGGAAAAGCACAGAAAGATTTTTTCGGGAAAGGACTTCCAGACACCCTGAAAGTACAATTCCTTATCGGTTCTCATAGTTTCGGCCTAAACCAAAATAGCGGAACAAGGCTGGGAAGCCGAAAGCAGGGGAGGGGAGAGGGCTATAACGGAGACTGCTGGGATTTTTTCACTCCGTGAAAATCTTTGAGGTAAAAAGGTTCAAAATAAGTAATGTCCTCAAAATCTCCAGCGGTATATTTTTCTACCGCCCTGCTGATGAGGTATTTTGCAGACGGATATATTTTTTCGTTATACTCGGCAAGAGGAAGTTTCAGCAGATTTTGGGCTTTGGCAGCACCGTCCCCTACGAAGAGTATTTTTTTATCGGCATATTCGAAAAAGCTGGTTTCATCTAAAATCTTGGCATTGGTCTCTGTGAGCATCTCTCCGGAAGTTCCCTCAAAAACGGTGCAATAGACCTCCATCCTGCGGGCATCTACAAGCGGGATAACGGCATCATAACCCAGCCCCAAGAAAGGTGCCGCCATGGTTTCTAAAGAATTAACCGCAAGGAGCGGAATCCCCAGCCCGAAACAAAAACCCTTAGCCGAAGCAGTGCCTATTCTAAGCCCTGTATAAGAGCCGGGTCCCTTGCCGAGGGATATGGCATCCAAATCGCGGAGCGGAATCCCAGCGCCCTCCAAAGCCCATTCTATATAGGTGTGGAGATTTTCGGACTGTTTGTAATCCTGAGAAGTTTTCTCGCAGAGAGAAAGCAGCTCCCTGTGATAGGAAACCGCAACGGAGCAGTTCTTAGAAGAAGTCTCGATATGAAGAATTTTCATGCAGCAAATTTAATATTTATTATTTGGCTTTAATATCTTTTTGCTATCTTTATAAAAAATTTTATAATGAAAAACAGAAATTATTTTTGGATGGCAGTTTTGCTTATGGCTACATTGGTTTCGTGTAATGTGAATGCTGATGTTACCCTGCACGAAGACAAAACACAGAGTATAGTGATGGACATCGATGGGAAAGAAGCAGCGAAAATCTTTAAAGATGAGAATAAGAAGGATAAAAAAGATAAAGATGACCTCCCAAAAGAATGGACCAGCTTGTATGAGATGAACCTAAAAAAGGATAAAAAAGAAAGAATCACCCACCCTGATACCA
>CALHQK010000056.1 GCA_938037185.1 uncultured Riemerella sp. | reverse complement strand
TCCTTTTTTAATGATTATTTTCATTTTTGTTTTATTCCTAAGATTTATTTATCATCTCGTTTATGGAAACCTACTATATAAACTGAAACAAAACTACGAAGAACTCAGCAGAATGGAAGAGTAAAAGAATACATTCTGTAATCCAAAAACCGCCCTGATGAAAATTTTATCAGGGCGGTTCCATTAAAATCAATATAATTATGAAAAGATTTATTTCTCTTTATTTTGAATTGCTTCAGTTATTTTCTGGCTAAGTTCTTCGGTAAGTTCTGGATTGTCTTTCAGAAGTTCTTTCACAGCATCTCTACCTTGTCCTAGTTTAGTATCTCCGTAACTGAACCATGAGCCGCTTTTCTTAATCACATCATAGTCTACACCAAGGTCTAAGATTTCTCCAATTTTAGAAACTCCCTCGCCGTACATAATGTCAAATTCTGCCTGTCTGAAAGGTGGCGCCACTTTATTTTTCACCACTTTTACTTTTACTCGGCTTCCTACGGCTTCATCGCCTACCTTTATCGGTGTGCTGGCTTTTCTGATGTCTATTCTCACGGAAGCGTAGAATTTAAGAGCGTTTCCACCAGTAGTAGTTTCTGGGTTACCAAACATTACACCTATTTTTTCTCTCAACTGGTTGATGAAAATTACAGTACATTTGGTTTTATTGATAGTTCCTGTGAGTTTTCTTAATGCCTGAGACATCAGCCTAGCGTGTAGTCCCATTTTGGAATCTCCCATATCGCCGTCTATTTCAGCTTTTGGAGTAAGAGCTGCCACAGAATCTATTACTACGATGTCTATCGCACCAGAACGGATGAGGTTGTCCGCGATTTCAAGGGCTTGCTCTCCATTGTCTGGCTGAGAAATAATAAGGTTTTCTAAATCAATTCCTAATTTTGCTGCATAACTTCTGTCAAAAGCATGCTCTGCATCTATGAAAGCTGCTATTCCTCCTGCTTTTTGGGCTTCGGCAATGGCGTGTAGTGTAAGGGTTGTTTTCCCTGATGATTCAGGCCCGAAAATCTCTATCACTCTTCCTCGCGGATATCCGCCTACACCAAGGGCAATATCCAGTCCCAAAGAACCAGACGGAATTACTTCTATTGTATCATCTACTGCGCTGTCTCCCAGCTTCATTACTGTACCTTTTCCATAGGTCTTGTCCATTTTTTCTAGGACTAGACTTAGTGCTTTTTTCTTATCTTCTAAATTACTCATCTTCGAAATATTTGCTACAAAAATATAAATTATTTTATATTATCGTATTGTTTGTTCATTTTATTTATTAACAAGATAAAACTTCTAAAACAAGACTAAATGGCAGATTTTATAGTGTGGCAGATTTTTTGACCAATACGATGAAGAAAATTGACGAAAAATGGAAGAAAATAAAGATTTACAGGGAGAAAACAGTGCTTTCCCTAACGAAGAATTAAAAAATACAGAAAACCAAGAAACCGAAAAAGCTGCAGATTTGGCAGAAGATTCCTTTTTAGAGGAACAAATGGCAGAACAAAAAGACCAATACATAAGGCTTTTTGCAGAGTTTGAAAATTATAAAAGAAGAACGCAGAAAGAGAAATTAGAATTTGCGCAGTATGCCAACCAAAACCTAATGCTCTCCCTTCTGCCTATTTTAGATGATTTTGAGCGTGCCCTGAAAGAGCTAGCCAAATCAGAGGATGACCAATACCTGAAAGGTGTAGAGCTTATTTATCAAAAATTTAAAAATACTCTGAGCGAAAAAGGACTGAAAAGCATAGAGGTAAAAGCCGGTGATGGGTTCAATGTAGATTTCCACGAGGCTGTTACCCAGATTTCGGCTCCTTCCGAAGAGTTGAAAGGGAAGATTGTGGATGTCATAGAGACCGGATACCAGCTTCATGACAAAGTAATTCGTTTTGCGAAAGTAGTAACAGGAATGTAAGATTTTAGCTTATTAAAGATGACTAAAAGAGATTATTACGAAATATTAGGAGTTTCTAAATCTGCCAGTGCAGATGAAATCAAAAAGGCATATCGTAAGTTGGCGATAAAATACCATCCCGACAAAAACCCCGGCGATAAAGAAGCCGAAGAAAAATTCAAAGAAGCTGCCGAAGCATACGAAGTGCTGAGCGATGCCGACAAAAAAGCAAGATACGACCAGTTCGGGCATGCCGGAGTAGGCGGTGCAGCAGGTGGCGGCTACAGCGGAGGAATGAGCATGGAAGATATTTTTGCACAGTTTGGCGATATCTTCGGCGGAGGATTTGGCGGTTTTGGAGATTTCGGAGGATTTGGCGGTGGTGGAAGACCTCAGCAACTTAGAGGCTCTAACCTTCGTGTCCGCATTCGTTTGACCTTAGAAGAAATATTCAGTGGAGCACAGAAAACCCTGAAAGTAAAAAGAATGAAACTTGCCCAAGGCGTTACCTCCAAAACCTGCCCTACTTGTAACGGAAAAGGTGTCCAGATGAAGGTAATGAATACCGTATTCGGGCAGATGCAGACGCAGACCACCTGCGGAACCTGCCATGGCTTAGGAAAAGTAGCCGATAAAATACCTGCTGGAGCAAATGCACAGGGACTTATCCAAGAAGAAGAAGAAGTAAATATCAACATTCCAGCTGGAGCAAGAGACGGCATACAGTTGAGCGTAAAAGGAAAAGGAAATGATGCTCCATTGGGAGGAACTCCCGGCGACCTGCTGGTGGTGATAGAAGAAGTAGAAGACAAAAACATAAAAAGAGAGGGGGACAACCTCCACCAAGAACTTTACATTTCCTTTGCCGAAGCCGCTTTGGGCTGTTCCAAAGAAATCTCTACCGTAGATGGAAAAGTAAAAATAAAAATAGATGCCGGCACGCAGTCTGGCAAAATCCTCCGCTTGGCAGGGAAAGGACTGCCGAGCTTGGACAGCTACCACAAAGGCGATATGTTTGTCCATATCAATGTATGGACGCCACAGAAGCTCACCCCAGAGCAGAAGGAGTTTTTCCAAAAGCAGATAGACCAAGGAGAAATGAAAGCAGAGCCCACAGGAAAAGAAAAATCTTTTTTTGAAAGAGTAAGGGATATGTTTAGCTAAATAAGGAAGCCTGACCAACGGGCTTCTTTTTTGTTTGGAAGCCGCCCGTGTCCAATTTTTCTAAAAATATTTGGTCTTATTAAAAAACATTTCTATCTTTGCCCCATCATTCTGATGAACAAATAATTACAAAACATTATACAAAAAACTAATAAAAATATGATGAAAAACTTGCCTATCTCAAATAATTGTGTAAACACACACACACACACACACACACAGCGCTCGCGCGTTAGTATACAGCAAATACTTTAAATACGCAAAAGTTTCTCAAAATTCTTGCGTAAATAATTATAAAAAAATAGAAAAAGGCATCGCTCTTTATGGGAAGAGTGATGCCTTTCTGTGTTTTAATATTAGTGTAACTTTTTAAAAATTATTCATTATGAACAGAATTATCATTGCAGCATTAGTGCTGTCTGGGATGACAGCAAATGCACAGGTAAAAGACGGAATGATAGGGATAAACACCGATGAACCGCGCGCCACTATGCACATAGAGCCTGGGGTGAGCGAGAGCAAAGGGCTGATAATCCCGCGTATAACCGCCGCACAGATGAAAACCATGACCAATCTTGCCCACTTTGGGGCAGACCACCATGCCATTATTACTTATCTAAAAGAAACCCTGCCTTTGGCAGACCGCACCGGCAAGCTGGTAGATGTAGCAGACCCCGGCTACTACTACTATAACCATACTGCTGCTAAGTGGCAGAAGTTTGGCGGAGGCGCAGAGCAGGACCTTAGATATATAAATGGCAACCATATTACCCAAGATGCAGGGATAGGAGGCAACGGCACCAGCTTAGGAAATGCTACGGGTAATATAGCCATAGGACCGAGTACCTTTTATGGGTTTACTAACCCAGCAGATTTATCGGGAAATGTCAACATTGCTATGGGAAGTAGCATTTATTACAACAACGGCGGCACTATGCAGGCATCTGGAAATACAGGTATCGGGTACAGTCTGTTTCAAATGAGTAATGGTGGTACCATGCAGGGAGGAAGTAATGTTGCCTTGGGAAGTAGTATATATAGTCTAAGTAAAGCGAATGCACAGTTTACAGGGTACAATAATTTTGGTATAGGACAAAGCTTATTTCTGATTAATGGTGATATTACAGGGCACAGTAATTTCGCCATAGGATCTGGTCAATTTAGTCTGAATAATGGTGATCTTACAGGGAACAATAATATAGGCATAGGAACTAGTCAATTTAATCCGTATAATGGTAATGTTACAGGGAACAGTAATTTAGCCATAGGATCCAATTCTATTTATGCCTATGCTGGGGATATTGGCGGGAATAATAATATGGGTATAGGAAACAGCACTATTATAGTCCATAATGGGGGGTTTAGTGGGCAAAATAATATAGCTTTGGGATATAATTCTATGTATTCTAATGGAGACTTTACTGGGAATTATAATGTTGCTATAGGATACAATAATGTTCTTAGCGGAGGATCTTCTGGTATTACGGGGAGTCATAATGTTGCCATAGGAAATGGAAATTATTATTATAATTTAGGAGAGGGTAATGGGAATATCGCTATATTAGCTGGTAATGGGATAGATACTCCAGGTGTGATGGATAACGCAATTATTATAGGGAATGGTTCTTGGGGGCCCTTGCAAGATGGTACAGTTGCTATAGGAAATGGTAGTTATGGCTCCCCAGTTCTATTAGGAAATAATGCTAACAAAGTAGGGGTAGGGGGTGTTACTGATCCCAAAGCCAAGCTGGATGTAAGAGGAGAGGTAAGAGTAAGTTCTGAATATGGAAGCTGTACCCCAGATAACGCAGGAGCTATCCGTTTTAGCAGCATCCACTTCTACGGCTGTGATGGCTCTACATGGAAACAGCTGGATAACTAATATTAGTTAGAGAATAGAGTTCTTTAAAATAATTTTAATTGTTTTATTTCATGCTTTTGGCTA
>CALHQK010000055.1 GCA_938037185.1 uncultured Riemerella sp. | reverse complement strand
GGTCGCTTCATACTTTCCAATGCGTAGTATGTGGCATTTACATTGGTAGCCTTACTATCATTGATATATTTCACGCCGTCTCTCTCCGTCACTTCTTCCAATCTATGCTCCACCGCCTGAAAAGTCATCAATGAATTTCTAATACTTTCATTACTGATATTCAATAATTTACCTGCAATACTCGCAGCAAGGCTGTTCGCCACATTGTGTTTTCCTACCAGAGCCAAATCTTCTATTTTCATAGAAAATTCTTCGCGAAGTTTAATAACCAAATTTTCATCTACTGAATAACCTCCCTCATCAAGTTTTTCCTTCATGGAAAACGGAATTTTTTTCACTCTCAAATTCAATTCTTGAAGGAGTTTCATGCTCATTTCATCATCTTTATTGTAAATGAAATAGTTATCATTTTCCTGATTTTCAGCAATTCGGAATTTTGCTAATGCATATTCTTCGTAATTATAATTATACTGGTCCAAATGGTCTGGCGACAAGTTCAAAAGCAAACTAATATATGGTCTAAAATGCTGAACATCATCCAGCTGGAAACTACTGATTTCCAATACATAATATTCAAAATTTTCTGTTGCCACCTGCATCGCAAAACTTTTACCGATGTTTCCGCCCAGCCCTACATTTAGTCCGCTGTTTTTCAAAATGTGATAAATCAGCGATGTGGTGGTCGTTTTGCCGTTACTTCCCGTTACCGCAACGATTTTGGCATCGGTAAATTCTGCCGCAAATTCTATCTCTGATGACAGACGGATTCCTTTTTCTTTAATTTTTTGAATCAAAGGTGCTTTCTTTGGTATTCCAGGCGATTTGATAACCCAGTCTGCTGCTAAAATCTGTTCCTCGCTATGCGCCCCTTCTTCAAAATCTATCCCTTCCTCCTGTAACTGATGTTTATAATGTTCCTTAATAACGCCACGATCCGAAAGAAAAACTTCCAAACCTTTCTTCTTTGCTAAAACAGCTGCTCCTACGCCACTTTCACCGCCACCTAATATTATTATTTTCATTTTTTTCTATATTAACAATGAAAAATTATTTTTAACTTCATGTGGAAAAAAAACGCATTTTTTTTCCATGTTAATTTTAATGTGGAAAAAAAACGCATTTTTTTTCCAGATAATATTTATTCAATTATCGTTCTCCCATCAATACTTTTATTAACTCATTATTTATATAATAATTACTTCTTCCTATTTTTATCTTTTGTAATAATCCAATTTCTGATATCATGTCTAAATAATTCTGTGATGTTCTTCTTACTATCTGTAAATCTTTTTCTAAAAACTCTATTTTAGTATATGGATTTTTAAATAAATTATTAAGTAAATCTTGGCTATATATTTTAGGAAGTTCCTCTCTGAGTTTTATTTTATACTCCTGCATTAAATTTTTTATTCTTTTCACTAAATCAATGGTTTGTACCGATGTATCCTCTACTCCCTTAAGTAGATACAAAATCATACTTTCCCAATCTTCTTTATCTCTCACATTTTGTAAAACTTGATAATATTTCCCTTTGTTTTCAATAATATACCTACTCAAATAAAGTATAGGGATATCCAAAAGTCCTTTTAATACCAAATATAGAATATTAATAATTCGTCCTGTTCTTCCATTACCATCATAAAATGGGTGAATACTTTCAAACTGATAATGAATTATTGCCATTTTCACAAGAGGGTCATAGTCTACAAAATTATCATCATTGATAAATTTTTCAAGATTTGACATCAGATTTAGTACCTCTTCAGAATCTTGTGGAGGTGTGTAAACCGTTTCTCCAAAAGAATTAATCAATTTTGTTCCTGTCTGTTTACGAAAACCCGCATTATTCTGTTCCAAAATTTGCTGAATGATAATAATATGTTTATTTAGTAACAACTTTTCATTCCTAACAATTTCAAAGCCCTTTTTTAAACTTTGGTTATAGTTCATCACTTCCTTTGAGGCAGGATTTTTAGTTTCTATAAAGATATTTTCTTTATAAAGTTCATCATGTGTTGTTACAATATTTTCTATTTCACTACTTGCTTTTGCTTCTTGTAAAGTAAGTGTATTAATTAAAATATGTTCATTTGGAATAGTTTTCGCGATTCCCTTAAGTTCTGCTAAATGTCTATGAGATTTTGCCAGTTGTTTTAATACAGCTGGAGTTTCTATCTCTTTATTAGGAGGTAAATATGGTAACATTCTTAAAATATATTTAACAAATCATGAACATTTCATTTATCTTTTTGCTCTCCATTTCCAGAAACTCTGTTTTGCTGGCTTCAATAGGGAAAATCACATAGCTGTCACTGTCTATATACATCTGCATCAGATAAACGCCACGCCCATGCCAAGCGGTATTGATAGCGCTTATCCACCCATAGACATCGTGTTTGTCTTCAGCCAATGGGGGAAGTTCCAGAGCGTAAGCCTTAAATGATTTTAACTCTGTCAGCAAAAACTCAAAGCTCTCCAATTCACATTTCCAGTCAAACTCCTCCGCATAACCATTACTAATCAAAATATCCGCAAAGCCCATCCAAATGAGCCTCGATTTTTTCCATTTATCCAGATCTATTCCTCTATTTTCATAGAATTCTTTATTCTTTGAAATAAATGCATCTGTGTGAGTAATCAGTTCTTTAACCTCTGATAAAACTTTTTTGTCATCAAGGCTAATCAATTTAGCAAACTCCAAATAAATATTGAAATCTATTTCATCCTCATTTTTGCCTCCAAACAATTTTGAAAAGAATCCCATTTTAATTTAAATTTATCTTATTTTCAAGGTTATTAAACAAATTACCGCCAAAATCACACCTATGATAATCATTCTATTCACGATTTTACTCTCGTGGTAACCACATTTCTGATAATGGTGATGAAGAGGCGACATTTTAAACAATCGATTGTTCTGTGCGTATTCCAGCCCGTATTTTTTCTTTCTGTATTTGAAAACCAATACCTGCAAAACCACCGAAAGATTTTCCACCAAAAAGATTCCACAAAGAACAGGAATCAATAGTTCTTTTCTGAGGATAATCGCCAAAACCGCGATTACTCCGCCCAGCATCAGACTTCCTGTATCTCCCATAAATACTTGCGCTGGATAGGTATTATACCAGAAAAATCCGATAACCGCTCCTACGAGTGCAATGGTGAAAATGGTCGTTTCGCCCGTGTCTGGGATAAACATTATATTGAGATAATCCGCAAAAATGATATTCCCTGAAACATACGCAAAAAATGCCAAAGTAAGCAGTATCAC
>CALHQK010000054.1 GCA_938037185.1 uncultured Riemerella sp. | reverse complement strand
AAAAAAATACAAGATTAGCAGATATTTTAACAGGAATTTCTGAAATTAATTTTGGAAGTTTTCAGCATAATGATATAGATGCTTTTGGAGATGCATACGAATATTTGATTTCAAATTATGCCAGTAATGCTGGAAAATCTGGAGGAGAATTTTTTACACCACAAACAGTTTCTAAACTTTTGGCAAGACTTGTAATGGAAGGAAAAACAAGTATCAATAAGGTATATGACCCGACATGTGGGTCTCGTGTCATAATAATGACAGAGGCAAATAGTTCAGTAAAATCAAAGGTTTTGAAGCTTCTACCAAAGTTAAAAACTGAAGAAACTGATAGTTTATGTGTTGCTTAGAGCTATTATCCATTAAAATAATGGTTGTAAGCAGCACATAAGCCGAAGAGAAAAGAGGTAGTGTATGCGATGGATATTATTTCCGATTAGTCTTGTCTTATCAATTCTGACAGCTTTCCTGACATTCTTACTTGGTATTGGAACAGCATTACTTTATATCGTTATGGTGTTCTGTATATTTGGGGCGATAGCTTCTTTAATTCGAGGAGAAATTGGGATAGGTATATCGGGCTTGGTCATCGGTTTCCTATTTAGTCCCTATGGGCTTCCGATGATAGGAGCGACTGTGATAGCGTTCATTGAATTGATAAATGATAAGATTAAGGCGGTGTAGACAAATTTGAAGTTGTGGAGGTAATTATAATGAGTTTTTTGATTGTATATTATTCATATTCAGGAATAACAAGAAGATTAGCGGAAGATATTGCGTTGATTACCGATGGAGATTTGAGAGAGCTGAAACCACAAAAGCCCTATTCATTCTCATATAATACTGCTGTAAAAGAAGCGAGAGAAGAAATTGAAAAAGGATACTGTCCACCTCTTATTCAAGGAGCGGAAACTATTGAAAATGCAGAGGTAATTTTTATTGGCTCTCCCAATTGGCTCAAAACTTTTGCCCCACCCGTGCTATCGTTTTTAAGAACGGTTGATTTAAGCGGAAAGACAATCATTCCGTTTTGCACGCATGGTGGAGGTGGTTTTGGGAGAATGATTGAAGATTATAAAAAGGAATGTAAAAATTCAATTATTAAAGATGGAATAGCGTTAAAAGGAGATTACAGTTTTGATGAACTAAAAACATGGTTAGATAGCAATTTATAAATTCTAATTTTTCGAGCTGAAAAAATTAAATACTGAAGATACAAGGCGATTAAGAAATAGAAATCTTAGTCGCTTTTTCTTATGCAAAAAATTAAAAAGAGAGGTGGTATGAGAAGTGGAATTTGCTACCTGACCTTTAGTTGAACCCATTAAATCCCCCTATGTTACAAAGTAATTAGTTATTACTAACTATTATATCACAGAAAGATTGTATAAAATAAATCGTATAGATGGAAAATTTTTGGTAGTTTTTTGGTAGCTAAACATACAAAATAAATTACTTCTTTCAAAATTAACATCAAAGGAATGTTGATTTATTAGCATTCTTTTTCATTTCAAATCAATTCTCGGAATTAGAAAAACAATATCCAGAAAAGAGGGGGTATATTGTTAGTCGCCTTTTTTTGTAATTAATATATCCGCATTAGAAATATTATAATCAGATAAGTTATACATTGTTTCTTCTAGAGTTTCTTTATTATAGACATACAATTTATCATAGAATAAGAAAT
>CALHQK010000053.1 GCA_938037185.1 uncultured Riemerella sp. | reverse complement strand
TTCAGCAGATATTTGTCATTATTTTTATCAAAAAATGGAATTTCTTTTCGGTCTTTTTCATTGGCAAGAATTTCATAAAAATCCGTTTCTTTGATGATTTTTTCTATTTCCTTTGCCGAGTAGCCCGATGCATAAAGTCCTCCAACTATCGCTCCCATGCTGGTTCCAGAGATGTAGTCTATTTTTACTCCCAGTGAGTCTATCACTTTCAATACACCTACATGGGCAAAACCTTTCGCGCCGCCGCCCGCCAGAGAAAGCCCTATTTTTGGGTTTTTCGGAATTTTCATGTTTTCTTTTACCTGAGCTTTATACAAAATCAAAGAAAACATTATTATAAATATTTGAAGTAACTTTTTCATAATCAATCTTTTACATAAATTCTTTTGACTCTTCGTGAAATAGAAGTAAGAACCTCGTAAGGTATGGTTTGGCAATAGTCTGCAAACTCTTCCAAAGTTTTACAGGAATTGAAAATAATGACCTCATCACCTTCTTTTGCAGGGATTTCGCCCAAATCTGCCATGAGCATATCCATACACACATTTCCCACGATAGGAACTTTCTGTCCTTTGATGATTACAAATCCCTTTTTGTTTCCTATCAGCCGAGGAATGCCATCTGCATAGCCTATCGGAATGGTGGCGATTCTGGTATCTTTTTCAGCGATGTATTTTCTGCTGTATCCTATGGAATCTCCTTTTTTTACTTTGGAAATCTGAGAAATCACAGTTTTAAATGTAGCCACATTTTGGAGCTGTTTTTCTATTTCAGGAACGCAGGAAATGCCCATCATCCCAATGCCTATTCTTACCATATCATATTGATAATCAGTAAAATTGATAATTCCAGCTGTATTGAGAATATGCCTAATAGGTTTATAATCAATGTTTTGAATGATTTTATTTGAAACTCGCTCAAAGGTTTCCAGCTGGTGCAGTGTATATTCCTTTTCTTCGGGAACATCAGCGCAAGATAAATGGCTGAAAACACTCGCTATTTTGACATTGTATTTTTTCAAGGAATTAATCAAATCATCTATTTCATCTTCTTTAAAACCAAGGCGATGCATTCCTGTTTCTATCTTGATATGTATAGGGTAGGTCTCTTGGATTCCTTTCGCTTGGAGCTGTTTCCCAAATAAATCCAAAACCCTCAGGCTGTATATCTCCGGCTCTAGATGATAATCTATGATGGTGTCATAGCTGCTCTGCTCGGGATTCATCACAAGGATAGGCGTAGTCACGCCGTTTTTCCGTAAATCAACACCCTCATCTGCATAGGCAACTCCCAGATAATCAATATGGTGATGCTGTAGATATTCAGCAATTTCGTAGCCGCCCAGTCCATAGGAAAAAGCTTTCACCATCGCACAGACTTTTGTCTCTGGTTTCAGTAAATTCTTGTGAATGTTTATATTATGCACGATGGCATTAAGATTTACTTCAAGCGTAGTATCATGCTTTTGTAATTCTAAAAGTTTTTTGATTTTTTCAATTTCAAAAACCCTCGCTCCTTTTAATAAAATGAGCTGATTTTCAATCGTATTGAGATACTGGCTGTCTATAAGTTCTTGAGTATCATCAAAGATTTTGACTTTCCCTGAAAACAAATCTTTATACTTCGTGATATGTTCTCCGATGAGAATGATATTTTCAAAATCCTGCTCATTGGTAAGTTCCGCTACTTTTTTATACAATATTTTATCCTCTTCTATTGTGTCCAAAATATCCGTAAGGATGAGCGATTTTTTCTGCTTTTGATATTGGTTAATGAACTGATATGCAATGATTAACGAATCTAAATCCAGATTAAAAGAATCATTGATAATCAGATTATTCCTAATGCCGTTCACACTCTCCAGACGCATCTCCACTGAATGCAGGTCTTGGATTTTGGTCACGATTTTTTCATTGGAGATTTTCAGTGATTTTAAAACGGCTACAATCGCCAGAATATTGGAAAGTGTAGCCTCATCTCGTTTTTGGAGAGAAATACTGATTTCTTCATCAAAATATTTTATCCCGATGCGTTCATTAGGATTTTTATAATCGGAAGAAATACGGACATCATTTCTTTGATTTAGTCCGAAACTAATTAAATTTTTACTTGAATAAAGTTGATTTACTAAATTATAAACCAATTCATTATCTCCGTTATAAATAATAGTTTCACTTTCTTTGAAAAGAATGATTTTTTCGTTTATCAGTTCTTCTTCATTTTTAAAATTAGAAGAATGAGCAGAACCGATGTGCGTCAAAACGCCGATTTTCGGAGCGAAAATATTTTCCAATTTCGCCATTTCGCTCGGTTTAGAAATTCCGACTTCAAAGATTCCCAGCTGGTGTTCCTCATTGATTTGCAGCAGCGAGATAGGAAGCCCAATCTGCGAGTTGAAACTTTTGGGAGATTTCACCGTAGAAAATTCATCCCAAAGACACTGATAAAGCCATTCTTTTACAATGGTTTTGCCGTTGCTTCCTGTAATGCCGATGGTGTTTTCTAAATGGGAATTTTCTAAATGTTTTTTAGCTAAAATTTGTAAAAACTCGATGGAATTTTTGGTAATAATCCATGTAATATCTTCGTATTCAGGATAGTAATTTTCAGAAATAATGACTTTCACACCTTTTTCTACTACGGAAGAAATGTATTTTTCGCCAGAATTATTTTTGGTGTTAATGGCAATAAACGCTGTATCCGAAATAGAATAAAGATTTCGGCTGTCAAAAGAGATATTGCTGATGAGAATATCTGGATTCCCAATCAGTTTAGAATCTGTAAGTTGCGAAATTTGTAATGTGCTGTATATCATTATTTTTTATTCAAAACTTCTTCTGTAAAAACTTTTCTGCTCACAGCCTCATAGCTGTCAGTTTCTCCTAATTGTACCAAATCATCACTCCCAGAGATTCTCATGGAATAATTCGCCAAGTTCCCTGTTTTCTTGCAGATGGCATGGACTTTCGTTACATATTCTGCCGTAGCCATCAGGTTGGGCATCGGCCCAAAAGGCCTTCCCATGTAGTCCATATCCAGCCCAGCAATCACCACACGAACGCCGTTGTTCGCCAGCTGATTGGCTATTTCTACAATGCTTTCATCGAAAAACTGCGCCTCATCTATGCCCACCACATCACAGTTAGACCCAAGGAGTAGAATCTCATCGGGAGTTTCTACGGGAGTGCTTTTTATTTTATTTTGGTTGTGAGAGACCACCTCTTCATCGGCATAGCGGTTGTCCAGCTTTGGCTTGAAGATTTCTACCTGCTGTCCAGCCATCTCTGCACGGCGGAGCCTTCTGATGAGTTCTTCGGTTTTTCCAGAAAACATAGAACCGCAGATAACCTCCATCCAGCCGCTTTGTTTGGCGTGATTGATTGTATTTTCTAAAAACATTGTAAATTAGCCTTTTGATTTTGATGTAAAAAATTCAAAATTAAATCCCAAATTTAAACAATTTTAATAAAAGAATTTATGAGCGGTATACTTTATTTTGTTCCTACGCCTATTGGCAATCTGGAAGATATGACTTTTCGGGCAGTAAAAATTTTGAAAGAAGTGGATTATATTCTTTGTGAAGATACGCGGACTTCGGGAATTTTACTCAAACATTTTGAAATTTCTAAATCATTGAAATCATATCACTTACACAATGAACATCAAGCGACACTTAAAGTGATAGAAGACCTGAAAAATGGTCAGAATATCGCCATTATTACCGATGCAGGAACGCCTGGAATTTCTGACCCTGGATATCTGCTGGCAAAGGCATGTGCGGACAACGAGGTGGAAATGCAGTGTCTGCCTGGTGCTACGGCTTTCGTGCCGGCGCTGGTGGTTTCTGGACTGCCTAATAATGAGTTTTTGTTCGTGGGATTTCTGCCGCAGAAAAAGGGAAGACAGACAAAACTGAAACAGCTGGCAGGGGAGAAAAAAACGATAGTCCTCTACGAAAGTCCGCACAAGATAAACACCACTCTGGAGCAGATAAAGGAGTTTTTCGGAGAGGGAACGAAAATCAGCCTCAGCCGAGAAATTTCCAAAAAATTTGAAGAAACTAAACGCGGAACCATAGAAGAACTCATAGAATTTTCCAAAAGCAAAACCCTGAAAGGCGAAATGGTTTTGGTGGTGAATAACCAGATTTAGCAATGAAAAAGAATTTAAAAAGAGCATTATTTTTGCTTCTGGCGGTGATTTCAGTGGCAGGACTTGTAGTTACTTATCTATATTTAAATCCAACCATTGATGACCCAGATTTCCATTTAGAATATGAAATTGCAAATGGGAAAAAGAAATATAGCGAAGACAGAAATGACAATTATTCAGATAAAGAATATCTATTTAACCATTTGACTTACTATAATGAAGAAGATGAAAAGAAACTAATAATACATTCATTAGACAAAGAGCCTGATGGAAAGGAAAGAATAATTTTTGTTATAGAAGACAGAAAGGGAAATTACCCAATAGGAATTATTGATTATTTAGAGAATAATAAATATCGCCTTTTTATGGTGGAATATAAGAATGATTCAATATTTGTATGGAGAAAACCCCTTTTACAAGAACCAGATGCTGCTCTTTTTTTCAAAGGGAAACGAATTAAAGGAAAAATACCAAACTCACCATTTCAGAAAACAGATAAATAACTATGAAAAATACAAAAACACTTTTAGGAATAGTGGCGGTATTTTTACTATTATTTGGGATTTACAAGTTATCAACTTTTGCCATTTTTGATGAGGAATTCAAGGAAATAGAAACAATCAGCATTCCTAATAAAAACTATACGATTAAAATATATCATATTCCTTCCAATGCTTCCAGTCAGTCATATATCCAAATAAGGAAATCTGAAAATGGAGTGGAAGAAGTTTTGCAAAACTACGATAGATATGACCATATCAATGGTTACTCTATAAAAAATGATACTTTGAAATTAAAATTAGGAGATTCTATTCTATCCAAACAAGAAGAAAAAACATTTCTGCTTCCATAATATTCTTATAATCAGTATAAAACATTTAAAAAGTAATAATTATGAAAACATTCTATTTTGTAGGTATAATTTTTATGCTTTTTACGAATTGTAAGGATACAAAGAATGAAACATATAAGGATAACATTGTGCCAGATATAAGTGTCAATGATATAAAATTATCAGATACTACTGCTGTAGTTTTAGGGTATAATGATTTGAAATACAATGTTATAGAGGGTGAAGAAGAATTGCCCTATGTCATTTTCACTAATGAAAATAAAACCGAAATCCTGAAACTATATCTTTTCTATGGAGCAAAAAGAAATGAATTTTATCAAGCAGAAATAAGTCCATATGATAAGAAAACTATCCCAAATCCTACTAAATATAAAAATTTTTCTACGGAAAGCGGAATAAAATTAGGTATTTCTAAAAAAGATTTGATAAAGATAAAAGGAAATAATTTTGTAGAAACTAATCATGTTCTTCGGTATGAAATCTCGGATTATGAAAAGTCTCATTTTTTAGAAAAGTATAACTTGCCAATTTATTTTGCAGAATATACCTTTGACCAAGATAAGTTGAGTAAAATTTATTTTGGTTTTGAATATCCGTAGAAGATTTATTTAAAGTAAAAGATTAGATAATCAAAAATAAATGATTGAAAGTAAAATCAAATCAAAAGAAAAAAATAAGCATAAAAAAGTAAGTAAAATAAAGAAATGTATATATTAAATTATTTATTTTATAAATATTATTGGTTTCAAGTCAGGGTGGGTAATAAAGATAGCGCTGTATTTAATACTATTTTGATGATTACATTAATCACATCTCTCTATATATCTGCTGGTTTCATGGTATTTGTGTTTTTTATAATAACCAATGTGAAAATCAAAATACAACCATTTTATGGGATAATAATAGGAGGAGTTATTTTCTTTTTATTAATGTATATTTTTTCATACAAGCAAAAATACAAGAGGATTATAATGGATAAAAAATATAAAGATAAAAGTAATTTTATAGCTATTATATTGCCTATACTTGTATTTTTATTATTCAATGGTCTTTGGATTTTTAAAATATCCCAAAACTAACATTTATTTACATCCTAAATGCTTGATAATTAATAAAAAGCAGACTATACTACTATTTAAAGCAATGATAAATAAAAGTAAAATAATACATAATTTGAATAAAATGAAAATATCACAGAAAATAAATACAATAACACTCTTTCTATGTTTAGTTAGTATCAAACTTTATTCTCAAGAAGCAAACGGTTTTTATTTAACAAAAGATACAATTAAAATATCAGACCCTATAATAATCTCTGTAAAAGGAAAAGCTGGTAAAATAATAACCAGTTCCCAAGAATATAATAAAGTTAGCAATATTGAAAAATTACTAAATGATAACAAAGCCTTTTTATATTTTGATGATGGTATGGGATTAGGTTTTTACATCAATGATATTTGGGAAAAAAATAATTTTAAAATTTCAGAATGTGACTGTTGTGATAAAAAGAACACTATAGTTAAAGGAAATACAACCCTGACCAAACTACCATTGACAAGATTTTATTTAGGCTTTACAAAAGTATCTTTCTATAATAAAAAGACTGTTACTATTGATAAAAAGAAGTTTCTCATAAAAAATAAAGAAAATTTCTATCCGATACTTTTCCCTTTATGTGACTAAAATGGGAAACCTTAATTATCTCTTTTATTCTAAAAACAGCAACCAAATCCTAAATCATCAAATAAAATCCAAAAGATAAACTCTTCTAATCTTTTAGGTTTTAAAAATAATCCTTAATTTTGAACCAAAATAATAAGAATATGAAATTATTAGAAGGAAAAGTAGCTCTCATCACTGGTGCGGCTACAGGTATCGGAAAAAGAATAGCAGAAGTTTTCGCAGAGCAGGGAGCTAAAATAGCATTCTCCCACATCGGTCCAGATGACTTAGCAAAACAAGTAGAAGCAGACCTAAATAAAATCACCACAGCTAAAGAATACCACTCTAACGCTGCTGATTTTGATGAGGCTCAAAAACTGATTGACGATGTTATCGCAGACTTCGGGCAAATAGATATCCTTGTGAATAATGCAGGAATTACCCGAGACAATCTTCTCCTTAGAATGAGCAAAGAGGAGTGGGACATCATCATGAAAGTGAATTTGGATTCTGTTTTCAACCTTACAAAAGCGGCCATCAAACCTATGATGAAAGCGAGAACAGGGTCTATTATCAACATGGCTTCTGTAGTAGGTGTTAAAGGAAACGCAGGACAAGCAAACTACGCAGCTTCTAAAGCTGGTGTTATCGGATTTTCTAAATCTGTTGCTTTGGAACTTGGTTCTAGAAACATCCGTTGCAACGCCGTGGCACCAGGTTTCATAGAAACAGAAATGACAGCTAAACTAAGCCCAGAAGTGGTACAAGGCTGGAGAGATGCCATCCCGTTAAAGAGAGGAGGGCAGACTACCGATGTAGCCAATACATGTCTATTCTTGGCAAGTGATTTATCTTCCTATGTTACAGGGCAGGTTATCAATGTAGATGGCGGTATGCTTACTTAAAATATTACAAAAGACTTTCTTCGAGAGAGTCTTTTTTTATTTAAAAACATAATGAAAGTTCATTTTTTTCGTTCTAACAGAAAAATCAAACATAATGAAAAATTTATTATCAGGAATTTTATTCCTTTTTGGTGTGGTATTTTCTTTTGCGCAGAATGATAGAAATGTTGGTGATTTTATTTCTCTGAAAGTCTATGACAGAATTTCCGTAGAACTTATAGAATCCAAGAAAAACAAAGTGGAAATCATAGGCGATGGCAGTGCAAAAATCCAAGTAATCAATAAAAATGGAGAACTAAAAATCCGTACCAAAACGCTGAAACTCCTTCAAGGAGATGATGTTAAAGTAAAAGTTTATTATAATGACCTTAGCGATATTCAGGCGAGTCAAGGTTCGGAAATCACTTCTAATGATGTATTGAAAACCAACTTGCTGAAACTCACTGCTAATGAAGGTTCTAAAATCCAAATGAAAGTAGATGTAAAACAGCTGAATGTAAGAGGAAACTCGGGCGGCGAAGTAGAGCTTTCAGGGAATGCAGATATTCAGGAAATCGTGATGAACTCTGGCGCAAAATACAAAGGCGATGACAACGAGGGCGAAAATGTATCCGTAACTGTAAACGCAGGAGGAAAGGCAGAGGTCTACGCTTCTAAAGCCGTAAATGCCACCGTGAGAGCAGGCGGAAGAATAGAAATCCACGGAAACCCAAAACAAAGAGATGTAAAAAAAGTAGTAGGCGGAGTTATAGAGTTTAAATAAAAAAAAACAAGCACCCAGATTATATTCTGGGTGTTTTTTTATTTCGAAAAAAGATTTTCTTCTTCCTTTTCAAAGAAAGTATCTATCAGTAGATTTTCCTTTTGTGATGCTGCTACGGCGAGCTGGTCGGCTCTTTCATTTTGTGGATGTCCTGCGTGGCCTTTTATCCAGTGGAAAGCAGGTTTGTACTTGCTGAAAAGTGGGATAAACTTTCGCCACAGGTCAGGATTTTTTACATTTTTAAAACCCTTTTTTATCCAGCCCAATATCCAGTTTTTATTTACTGCATCGGCTACATACTTACTGTCGGTAAAGATATGAATATCATGCCCTTCTTCTTTGAGGTTTTCCAGAGCTGTGATTACCGCAAGAAGTTCCATTCGGTTGTTGGTTGTCAGCCGAAACCCTTCCGAAAAGCATTTCTCATAGTTTTTCTCTGGTGCTTGCATAATTATGCCATAGCCGCCTTTCCCAGGGTTGCCGCTGCACGCTCCATCGGTATAGATTTCTATCTTCATATTTTTAGAAAGGCATATCATCTTCATCGTTCATAGATGAAGCAGAAAGGTTGTTTTTAGGTAAATCAAATGCTGCCGAAGGATCTATACTTACTCGGATATTATCAAAAGCATTTTGATTTGGCTGAGTATAAGAAGACTGTTCATTAGTTCCAAATAAATCCAAATCCGAGAACTTTGCTAAACTTGATTGGAATGAAAGTCTTACATCTGTAACGGCTCCATTCCTGTGCTTTCCAATAATGAGTTCCGCCTGCCCAGCAGAAGGGCTTCCATCTTCCCAGTTTTCTATTTTATAATATTCGGGACGGTAGAGGAAAGAAACAATATCGGCATCCTGCTCAATCGCTCCTGATTCCCTCAAATCCGAAAGCTGTGGGCGTTTGTTAGGTCTTCCTTCCACACTTCTGGATAGCTGAGAAAGAGCAATCACAGGGACATTAAGTTCTTTTGCAATGGCTTTTAGGGAACGCGAAATAGTAGCAATCTCCTGCTCTCTGTTTCCTGAGCCTTTTCCGCCATTGTTTGCAGTCATCAGCTGGAGATAGTCTACCATGATGATTTTTACACCGTGCTGCATTACAAGTCTTCGGCATTTAGCTCTAAAATCAAATACAGAAATCGCAGGTGTCTCATCTATATAAAGTGGAGCATTTTCCAGCTCAGATACATTGTTAAACAGTCTTTGCCATTCCTCGTCGCTCATTTGTCCTTTTCTCAGTTTTTCGGATGAAATACCCGTTTCAGAGGCGATCATCCTTGTAATGAGCTGTACAGAGGCCATCTCTAATGAGAAAAGTGCCATTGGAGTTTGGTGCTGAACGGCGATGTTTCTTGCCATAGAAAGCAGGAAAGCCGTTTTACCCATCGCAGGACGGGCAGCAATGATGATGAGGTCAGAATTCTGCCAGCCTCCAGTTTCTTTATCAACATCTCTAAAGCCCGAAGGAACGCCAGAAAGCCCTTCCTTATCTTTTAGAGCTTTAATTTTGTCGATGGCTTCCTTTACCAAAGAATTAGCCTTATCGAAACCTTTTTTGATGGTTCCGTTTGTGATTTCAAAGAAACCTTGTTCGGCTTTATCCAAAAGCTCGAAAACATCGGTAGATTCTTTGTAAGAATTGTCAATAACATTGGCAGAAACATTGATAAGTGAGCGGAGAATGTATTTCTCCAAGATGATTCTCACATGGTATTCTATATGCGCAGAAGAACTCACACCTGTGGTAAGGTCTATGATGTAGTGGTCACCTCCAGCTAGGCTAAGTTTTTCGGTGCGTTTTAGTTCCTGAATCACGGTCATCATATCCACAGGATGGTTGTTTTCATAGAGTCTTAGAATAGCTCTGAAAATTTCCTCATGTCTTGGGTCGTAGAAAACCTCTGGTTTTAGCAAGTCTATGGAGTGGTCTAGACCTTTCTTGTCAATCAAAAAAGTCCCGATTACAAGTTTTTCAAATTCCACTGCATTAGGTGGAATTTTTCCTTGAGAAATAGACAGTTCCTTTGCAAAATTTCCATGCGTTAGAGATGATAATGTTTCTTTTTGTACCATGGGACAAAGATAAAGATTAAACTCTCAAAATTCTACGCAATGTTGAAAAGTAGCTATAAATTACAATAAATAATTATAAATCAGTAAATTACAAGTTTTAAGAATGTTAATAAAATTGCATAAAAAAATCCAGTATGCATTACTGGATTTTTTCTGATTTTTTTAAAGTTCCTCTTCAGGTTCATTGTTTTCAATGATGATTTCCTCATTTTTTGTCTTTGGTTCTTGATGAGGAATTTCGCTTTTTCCTTTTAGGTATTCAGGAAGATTAAGCCCAGCCATATTGAATAAATCATTCAGAGGCGGCACGGTTTTCATCATTCCTGAAACGAAATTAGCTGTGGATGTGTTCCCGTCAGGATTGTTCCCGCTGTCCCAAACCGTAACTTTATCAATTTTAATATTTTTAACGGCTTCCACCTGAGTTTTAACCAATTCAGGAAGTTTTTCAATAAGCAATAGCTGGAACGCAGAGTTGGTATCTCCACCAGCAGCTTTTACCACTTGGTCATAACCTTCGGCCTGTTTTGTAAGGATTTCAAGGAGACCTTTCGCTTCGGCTTCCATTTTCAGGTAGATAGCATCAGCTTCCCCTTTGGCTTTCAGTCTGATTTTTTCGGCTTCGGCTTCCGCATCGATAATGGCTTTTTGTCTGGAGATTTCCGCAGGAACTACGATGTTGGCATTTTGCGTAGAACGCTCTCTTTCAGCTCTCGCGGCTTCCGCTTTTTGTTCAGCTAAATAAGATTCCTCAAGGGCTTTTGCGGCTTGAACTTTTTCAGCTGTGATTGCTATTTTGAGGGCCTCGGCTTCTTTTTCTCTTCTCTGCGCATCGGAATTTGCGATGGTTATTTTGGCTTCGTTTTCCCCTTTTACAGCAAGGGAATTTGCAAGTGAAGTTGCAATTCTTGATTCCTTTTCAGCCTCGGCTTTACCGATGGACTCATCTTTTACAGCGGATGCAATGCTGATTTCTCTGTCTTTTTGAGTAATTGCAATTTTTACATCTCTGTCTCTGTTGGTTTCCGCGATTTGTACATCTTTCTCTCTGTCGGCCTCAGCTTTACCTGTTTCCCCGATTTTTTCTTGTTCTGCAACGGAAATTTTAGCTTCATTAATTGCTTTCGCAGCAGCTTCTTTCCCTAAAGCTTCGATGTAGCCAGACTCGTCTTTGATATCGGTTACATTAACATTGATGAGTTTTAGACCTATTTTTTTTAGTTCGGTATCTACATTTTTAGAAATATTTTCAAGGAATTTGTCTCGGTCAGAGTTGATTTCCTCAATGGTCATCGTAGCAATCACCAAACGAAGTTGCCCAAAAAGAATATCTTTAGAAAGCTCCTGAATCTGCTCTGGTGAAAGTCCTAAAAGTCTTTCAGCGGCATTTCCCATTGTGTCTGTTTCAGTGGAAATAGCGATGGTAAATCGGCACGGCACATCCACACGAATATTCTGGCGCGAAAGGGCGTTGGTAAGATTGGCTTCGATGGAAATTGGCTTTAAATCAAGGTATGCAAAGTCTTGAATGACAGGCCATACGAATGCGCCACCACCATGGATACATCTCGCAGAACTTCCGCCTGTTTTTCCATAAATTACCAAAATTTTGTCCGAAGGACATCTCTTGTAACGCGAAATAAGAGAAACAAGAGTCACAAAAAGCACAAAAACTAATGCTACAATAATAATAAACGGGCTCATATAATTTTACTTTAAATTTTTTCTACAATTAAAATTTCATCTTTTATATCAACTACTTTTATAAGTTCGCCAGACAAAATATCTGTCACAGAGTTAGTTATCGCAGAGAGCTCATGATTGGTTCCCTTCAGCGAAATAAGGACTTTCCCTTTGCCAAGGCTCTGAGCAGGAATTTTGAGATAGACTTCTCCTGTTTTATTTTTTAAATCATTGATTTTAAAAGTATTGTCTTCGGATAATTTAAGTAATTGTTTAATAACCAAAAAGAAAATCAATACAAAACCAACGCCCACAGCTGCCGCAAGAATGGTAAGTAAAAATTTGTTTTCTACCATTGGGTAAAAAGCAACACCAGCCCAGCCAAAACCGAGTAGGAAATTGGTAAGATTTCTCAGCGAGAAAAGCTGAAAAGGTGCATCGACACCATCAAAATCTCCATCAAAATCAGGCGCTGTGCCATCCGTGCTGTCACTGCCAATGAAAGTGAGTACAGCCTGAACCACAAATACTAAACTGCTGAATAAGGCTACATACCAGAAAGAACGATGTAGAACCTCTAAATTTTCTAAAAAATCAAACATTTATCTAAAATTTTAAGATTTCCTAAAAATACAATTTTTAGTTTAATTATAAAAATGAAAATCATTATTTTTTTCTAAAAAATAGAATTTTTAGTTGGAAGTTCTAAAAAAATCCCTATCTTTGCACCACAAAAGGTTTCTTAGCTCAGTTGGTAGAGCAACGGACTGAAAATCCGTGTGTCCCTGGTTCGATTCCTGGAGAAACCACAAAAACCCTCTGATGTAATTGGAGGGTTTTTCTATTATAGATTGATAATAAATGTAAAATAATCATTAAATTTGCAACTCAAAAATAGATTATGAATAAATACATAAAATTAGTCATTGCAGGGCTAATGGTAGCAGGAGGAATATTCCTAATGTTCAACAGACAAGTAGGCTGGGGGATAGTATGCGTAGTTCTATCAATAGTTCCTATTATATTGTTTTTTAAGAATGAGTATATTCTTTTATCTCTCTGGAAGATGAGAGATCAGAAAATAGACGAAGTTGCTAAGCTGCTTTCTAATATTACAGATTATAAAACACAGCTGCATAGAAGCCAATATGGATATTATCACTATATGCTGGGGCTTACATATGCTGAAAATCCATTGAAAGCAGAGGGACTGATGAAAACAGCTCTTGAATATGGAATGAGTATGAAGCATGATAGAGCTTTAGCAAAGTTTAATTTGGCGATTGCAGCTCTTGCTAAAGGTAATAAAACAGATGCACAGAGATTGCTAAATGATGCTCAAAAACTAGACACTGCAGGAATGCTTACAGAGCACATCAGAACAATGAAGGAGCAAATGAAAAAGCCAAACATGCAGAAACACATGCATAATCCTAATATGAGACACAGAGGTAAATTCTTCTAGTTTTAGGATTTGATAACAAATAAAAAATGGAGATTAATTATTAATCTCCATTTTTCTTAATATATTTTTAATGTCAATGTTATGCAGGCAAGCCCAGTCGCCACGATAGCATTCTTTATTTCCAAAAACTGAACATGGTCGGCAGGAAAGGTCGTTCACTTGGACAATATCTTCCTCGCTTTGTCCATAGCCGAGAAAACCAGCATAAGGATGTGTCTGCCCCCAGACAGATATACAGCGAGTTCCTACCAGACTGGCCAAGTGCATATTAGCCGAATCCATAGAAATCATTAGTTCTAATTGTGAGATTTTTTCTAATTCTTGTTTCAAAGAAAGTTTCCCTGCGAGGGATTCTGAATTAGGAATTTCTTTTTCCCATTCATTGAGGAATTCTACTTCCTTTTTTCCGCCACCGAAGAAGAACAGCGGTTTTTCTTTGGCGATTTTTTTCGCTAATTCAAAAGATTTTTCCAACGGAAGCATTTTCCCGAAGTGCTGAGCAAAAGGCGCAAAACCTACGCCGTTTTTTATTCCTTGCCGAGGTCTGAGCTGATGCGAAAGCGTTAATGAAAATCCCATTTTTCTTAAAACATCGGCGTATCTTTCGGTGTTTTTTTTGAGTGGAGTTTTATTGAGGTTTTTGATGTCGATTAGTTGTTTTTTCTCTTTTCGCCCTTTGTCTATTTTATGAATAGGAAGTCTTTTTAGCCAAAAGAAAAAATTGAGAATATTGGATCTGAGTACATTATGAAAATCCGCAACCATATCTGGCTGAAATTCAGACAAGATTTCGCTGGATAGTTTTTTTAGTCCAAAAAAACCTTCATATTCCTTTAAATCTACTCCTTTAAATTTGAGTCTTGGAATTCCATCAAATAAATCTTTGAAATTTCTTCTGGAAACCATCAAGATTTCTGTATCAGGATTTTCATCAAGAAATTCCTTGAGAACAGGCACCAGCATGGCGATGTCACCAAATGCCGAAAAACGGTAAGCGAGTATTTTGGTCACGATTTTAGTTGATAAGCTACAGTGTAGAATTTTATTTGTTTTATCATTGAGGCAAGTCCATTTGCTCTGGAAGGAGAGAGGAATTCCTGCAGTCCGATTTTGGAAATAAAATCAAAATCAGCTGCCAGAATTTCTTCGGCAGTATGTCCGCTGTACACTCCCACTAAAAGAGAAATAATACCTTTTGGCAAAATTCCGTCAGAATCAGCAAGGAAAAAAATCTTGCCATCGCGCAGTTCGGCATCCAGCCAAACCTGAGACTGACAGCCTTTTATTAAAATATCTTCATTCTTTTTTTCCTCTGGAAGACCTTTTAGTTCTTTGCCCAAATCTATGATATACTCATACTTCTGCTCCCAGTCCGAAAGAAAGGCAAAATCATCTATTAGTTCCTGTTGTTTTTCCTTGATACTCATTATGCGATTTTTGCAAAAATAAAAAATATAACAGATTTCAGGGCAGAAAATTTCTAAACAACTTTAAAAATAAAAATATGACATAAAGTCAGACAAAAAAAATGGTAAAATATTTGATAATATTAATTCAATAATTACTAATTTAGTAATATAATTTATGAAGATTATGGAAAATAAGTTTTCG
>CALHQK010000052.1 GCA_938037185.1 uncultured Riemerella sp. | reverse complement strand
AGATTCTCGGTGTAACAGCAGGAAAAACCTTACGGTGAATTTGCATAATACCTACACCAGAATGGCAGCAAGGAGGTTTTATTTCAGTCATTATTTTGCGCCTTTTGATGTGGAGAAATTTCCGTTTAAGCTGAGCCATACGATTTTTTATCAAACCAATAAATATTTCTACACGCAGGATGGCACGGAGAACTATTATTCCTCTTCGTTGATTACCGATTATCCTACCAACAGCAAAAAGAAATCGACTAAATTTAGCAATACGGTAAGTTTGCTTTTTGATAATGAGGCTTTTAGAGCAGAAGCAGGAGTTCGTTATCAGAATATCAGTTATAGAGCATTTTATCCATTGATAATCAGTGGAGTGAAGGAAGACTCTAAATTTCAGGAAAATCGTTTGGGATTAGTAGGAAATCTCAAAATAAAACTTTGGGATAAAATCAATCTAAATTCGGATTTGGAAATTTCTAACGGAAAAGCCTTTGGAAATTATTTAAATTCAGAGAATCATTTGACTTTCGAACCTATTGAGGGCTATTCCATCGGCGGACATGTGAAGTTCAAATCAGCAGTTCCTTCGTTCAATTATTTGATGAATGCTTCTTTTTACCAAGATTATAATTTCAAATATTCTGGTTTTAAGAACCAAAATGTTTTGGAAATAGGAGCGGATTTAAATCTTAAATGGTTTGATACTAAGCTGTTTGCAAACTATTTTAGAATAGGGCAGCTGGCGTATTTTGATTTTTCGGCGAAGCCTCAACAGAGCACTTCATCGGTGAATATATCGCAGGTAGGAGGAGAGGTTACATTTACTTATCGTAAATTTAATTTTAATGCTAAGGTATTGGTTCAGAATGTTTTAAATAATAAAGATTTGCTTCCATTGCCGGAGTTTATAGGAAGAGCCAATGTTTATTATCAATCCAAAATATTCAAAAAAGCGGCGGAAATTCAGACAGGAATTAAGGCTTATTATTTCTCAAAATTCGCCTCTCAGCAGTATTTTCCGATACTTAATGAATTTATCCTGCCTTCCACAGATTCGTATTCCATCGGTGGAAGACCGATAGTGGATGTTTATTTTAATATGAAAGTAAAACGAATGATGATTTATGCTGAAGCACAGCATCTTAACACTACTTTTATGAAAAATCAGTCCTACGCTGCGCCGTTTTATCCAGTGGCGGATTTTAGGCTGAATTTAGGTTTGGTATGGTATTTATTCCACTAAAATAAAGGTAAAATGAACGAAAAAGAGATATTTTTAAAAGACATATACAGCATTCCGAGCCTTATTAAGGACTTTTTCGCTGATGAGGAATATGCTTCGCATAGATTTTCTTTGGAAAATGTCCAGAAACAGGTGGAATTTAAGGAAAAAAGTTATTCCAAAGAGCAGAGAAAAATTCTTTGTGAAGTTTTGGAAAAACAATTAGAAAATCTGCAATTATCTGACAAACAGAAAGAAAACTTGCAAGCTCTTTCGCAGGAGAATGCTTTTACTATCGTTACGGGACATCAGCTGAACTTGTTTACAGGACCTGCGTTTTTCGTTTATAAAATTTTGCAGACGATAAAAACGACAGATTTTCTGAATCAAAATATTCAAGGGAAAAAATTCGTTCCTATATTTTGGATGGCTACGGAAGACCATGATTTTGAGGAAATAAATCATTTTAAAACTCAAAATCACATTTATAGCATCGATGGGAAATCAGGAGGAGCAGTCGGCAGAATAAAGGTTGAGAAAAATAATTTCATAGAAGAATTTGAAAAAGAATTTAAATATAATGATTTTGGTAAGGAGTTGATAGACTGGATGAAGGAGGCGTATATAGAGGGAAATACACTGGCAGAAGCTACCAAAACACTGGTGAATAAACTCTTTGCCGACCGAGGGCTGCTGATGATAGATGGAGATGACCGAGAGCTGAAAGAGCAGATGAAAGGGATTTTTGCTGATGAATTGAAAAATAATTCACTGAAAAAAGAAACGCACCAATCCGTAGAAAATCTTACAAAAAAATATGGAAAAGTGCAGGTGAACCCAAGAGGAATTAATTTATTTTATCTTTCTGAAACTCGCGACAGAATAGAGTTTGACGGAGAAAAATATAATGTGGTGGATAGGGATATTTCTTTCACAGAGGAGGAAATTTTGGCGGAACTGGAAAATTATCCAGAAAAATTCAGCCCAAATGCAGTGATGCGCCCTGTTTATCAGGAAAAAATACTTCCCAATATAGCCTATATAGGCGGAAATGCAGAGGTGATGTATTGGCTGGAATTGAAAGAATATTTCCGACATGTGGAAGTTCCTTTTCCGATTTTAATTCCGAGAAATTCAATGCTTTTCTTGACTGAAAAAACAGCAAATAAAATCCAGAAAATGGGACTTGGGATAGATGAATTTTTCATGGATTATGCCGAGATTATCAAGGAAAAATTGCTTTTTGAATCGGAACTTTTGGAGATTCTGACAGAGAAAGAGGAGGAGCTGAAAAAATCTTTCGGATTACTGAAACAAAAATCTGCGCTTACGGATAAGACTTTTAGGAATTTGGTGGAAGCGGAGGAAACTCGCCAGCTTAAATCTTATAACCGAATGAAAAAGAGACTTTTGCGAGCAGAAAAAATAAAACAATGCGAAAAATATATGCAGCTGAGACAGCTGTATTTAGATGTTCATCCTAATGCTGTTTGGCAGGAGAGAGTGCTGAATTTCAGTGTATTTTATGCACAAAAAGGGAAAGTATGGATAGGAGAATGCTATCAAAAAATGGATGTGGAAAACTCTGTGCTGATAGTTTCTTCTATTTAATAAGAAAGCATTATTTTTGTATTTTTAAAGACAAGGAAAAAAATCAGATGAAAAAGATATTTTTAATTTTATTTGGGATTATGTTTCTCTCTTTTTCTGCGCAACAGAAAAAGCACACCGTGGAAGCAAAGGAAACTTTATATTCTATAGCGAAAAAATATGGAGTGACCGTAGATGAAATAATAAAACAAAATCCTAAATCAAAGGATGGAAAATTGGATATTGGCGAGGTATTGATTATCCCAAATAAACAAAAAAACAGCCCAAAAATAGAGGAGAAGAAAGAGGAAAAAAAATCTAATCAGAAATTAGGAAAGATATATCTTCAGCCTAAACAGACTATTTATAGTATTACCAAACAGTATAAAATCACGGAAGCACAATTGAGAAAACTCAATCCTGATTTAGATAATCATATGAAAATAGGTGATGCCGTTGTTCTTCCGGAGGAAAATATTAAAAAATATGGAGATGTTTCAGCTCAGACAACTGTGGCAAATGATAAAACAGACATTCCTAAAAACAGCGTAAAAGAAACCGAATCAGGAAGCTACACTATTCAGCCGAAGGATACCTATTATGGTATTACAAGAAAATTTGGAATTTCTCAGAAGGAATTGTTCTCAATGAATGAAGGGCTGGAACAGAGAGGTTTGCAGGCAGGAGATGTTATTATAATTAAAAAAGGAAGCAATGATGTAGCAAAGGCGGCTCAAAAAGAGACAAAATCGTATGAATTAGGTGATTATGTGACTTATAAGGTTCAGAAAGGAGATACGCTTTTGGGAATTTTGAAAAAGTTTAATATCACTTATGAACAACTTTCTCAACTGAATGATGGTGTGGAGAATGGATTAAACCCAGGAATGGAGCTTAGAATTAAAAAGATTGAAAATCAATTTGCAAGCAAGGAAAAGGGGGCGGTGAATATGGTGATTATGCTCCCGTTTGGGCTTGATAGTAATGATAATAAATATAAAAATTTAGCATTAGATTTCTTAGCAGGAGCTAAAATGGCAGCGGAGAGAAGTCTTAAAAATGGAAAGAAAATAAACATTAATGTTATTGATTCTGAAAGTGAAACCGCTGTTAAGAATAGTTTAGAGCAGATTAATAAGTCTAATACGGATATCATTATAGGGCCGTTTTTCAAATCTAATGTTTTGGAAGTTTCGGACTATGTTAGAAAAGAAAAAATCCCAGTAATTGCGCCGTTTGCGCATGCTTCGGATATGTATAACCAAGAAAACCTTGTCCTTGTAGAGACTTCTGTTCGCACATATACGGAAAAAATAATACAAGAGGTAAAACAGGTGTATTCAGGGCAGAAAATATACATCATTGGCGAAAAGGATAATGAAGAAGTAGCGTATCTAAAAGAACAATTTGAAAAAGTTTTATCCAAAGCTGATGTTGCTGTAAGTGCTTCGGCATCAGGGATAGAGCTGGAAGAAAATATGATGACAGGCCAGAAGCTTCCTATTATCATGGTTTTAGCAACCGATAAAGAAGATACAGGAACAGCTTTTTCCAAGAAAATTATTCAGCTGGTTGGTCAGTCTGATGGAATAAAGGCATTTAGCATGTATTACAATTCTAATTTTGAAAAAAATATAGATGAACTCAGTAAATCCAACCTTGTCTATCTCATGGATAGAAAAATAAATGTAGAGGGAAGTTTTGAGAAAGAAGTTTTGGAAGATTTTAAGAAAAAATATTGTAAAACACCTTCCAAATATAACATTATAGGATTTGATATAGTGAATGATGCCCTTGAAAGACAGCAAGCGGGAGGTTTTCTAAAGAATATAGACAAGGTGCAGACCCAGTTGGCAACTAAGTTTGAATATGTCCGCACGAAAAGAAACGGAGCATATGCAAATACAGGATATAGAGTGGTAAGGCTCATTCCATAAAATAAAAAAAGATAGGTTTATTTAAAATATATGAAAGCATTAGTATTTCCTGGTCAAGGCTCCCAGTTTGTGGGAATGGGCAAGGAACTTTATGAAAGTAGAAAGGACATTAAGGATTTAATGGAGTCCGCAAATGATATTTTGGGATTTGATATTTTATCTATAATGTTCAATGGAACGGAAGAAGATTTGAAAAAAACAAAGGTTACACAGCCTGCGATATTTATCCATTCTCTAGCAGCAGTAAAAGCTGTTGATACAATTGGAGCAGGTATGGTAGCAGGGCATTCTCTTGGGGAGTTTTCTGCATTGGTGGCTAATGGAGCGCTGTCTTTCAAAGATGGGCTAGAGCTGGTCTACCAAAGGGCTTTAGCGATGCAGGAAGCCTGTGATGCGAATCCGTCTTCTATGGCTGCGGTTCTTGGGCTGGAAGATGAAAAAGTAGAGGAAATTTGTGCGCAGATAGAAGGAATTGTAGTTCCTGCGAATTATAATTGTCCTGGTCAGCTCGTTATTTCAGGAGAAACAGTAGCAGTAGAAAAGGCATGTGAAGCATTAAAAGCTGCTGGAGCGAAAAGAGCTTTATTACTGCCTGTAAATGGAGCTTTCCATTCGCCATTGATGAAACCAGCACAGGATAAATTAGCGAAGGCAATAGAGAACACGAAATTTAACAAACCTATTATTCCTATTTATCAGAACATTACCACTACAGCGGTAGAAGACCCAGAGGAGATTAAAAAGAATCTGATTGCCCAGCTGACAGGTCCTGTAAAATGGACTCAAACAGTGAGAAATATGATAGCGGATGGAGCAGAAAGTTTTGTGGAAGTAGGTCCAGGTAAGACTTTGCAAGGATTGATTAAGAAAATACACCCAGAAGCGGTGGTTTCTTCGGCGATATAGTTTTTTTAGATGTTTAATAATTCGGCGGGAGGGAATTCTCGTCGTTTTTTATATATGGAAAGAATCTTTTCACATGGGAAATTACTCATTTCATCGGAATATTTGGTTCTGGATGGAGCATTGGCATTGGCATTACCAACAAAATTGGGGCAGGAGTTTTTTTTCGAAGAAAAGTCGGATAATCAGTCTATTATAGAGTGGGAATCCCTGTGCCGAGGCGAAAAATGGTTCAAATCCAGAATAGATTACAATAAATGGGAAATTTTAGAAACGGATGATACCCAGTCGGCAGAGTTTATCTTAGAAATTTTAAAAGAAATACAAAGAGTTTCTAAGGTTAAACTTCAAAATTCAGAAACTTATTTTCTCAAGACAAATTTAGAATTTCCGCGAAATTTTGGTCTTGGGAGCAGTTCCACATTGATGAATAATCTTGCTCTTTGGGCAGAAATAGACCCATTTCGCCTAAATGAAAAAATGCTGGGCGGCAGCGGTTATGATATTGCTGTTGCAAAGGAGGCTTCAGCTTTGTTGTATCGTAAAGGTTTGAATAATAGAGAAATAGAAAAAGTTGATTATTCTCCAATGTTTAAAGATGAGCTGCTTTTTGTCCATCTCAATCAAAAACAGAATAGCCGAGAGGGAATAAGGCTTTATCAATCTAAAAACAAATCGGAGGAATTGATTAAAGAGTTTTCGGATTTGACAGAAAAAATATTTCGTTGTCAGGATTTGGAAGATTTTTCAGAATTGATGGACTTTCATGAAGAAAAGCTCTCGGATTTTTTAGGCTTGGAAACTGTTAAGAAAACTTATTTCCCTGACTGCCCTGTCTTTGTGAAAAGCCTCGGGGCGTGGGGAGGAGATTTTGTGATGACTAGGAAATTCCAAGGTTATAAGAATTTCTTTCATGGATACGGATTTCATACTTTTTTTGACTGGAACGAAATAATTAAGTAAAACTGAACTAAATCATAGGAAAAACCTAAAAATATCAATACATTTGCGTATAGTTAATTTATATAAAATATTTAACATGGAACAGATTAAAAACTATTTAGAAAAACATGGAATTAAGGGAGTTAAGGAGATTGTGTATAATCCTACCTACGAACAACTTTTCCAAGATGAAATGTCGCCAGAAAACGAAGGTTTTGAGAAAGGGATTTTGACAAATTCAGGTGCTGTTGCTGTGAAGACAGGTGTTTTCACAGGGCGTTCGCCAAAGGATAGATACATCGTAAAAGACCAAACTACGGAGAATACGATTTGGTGGGATGGTAAAATAAACATGCCTACGACGCCTGAGATTTTTGGTGATTTAAAGAAAATAGTAACTGATTCCTTTGAAAATAAAAAAATCTATGTGGTGGATACTTTCTGCGGAACCAATCCAGACACGAGACTGAAAGTGAGATTCGTGATGGAGGTGGCTTGGCAGGCGCATTTCGTTACCAATATGTTTATCCGCCCTTCTCACTATGACCTAGAACATTACGGAGAGCCAGATTTCTTGGTAATCAATGGTTCTAAAGTGACTAACCCGAACTGGAAAGAACAAGGGCTTAATTCAGAGAACTTTGTGATGTTTAACCTTACAGAAAAAACTCAGATTATCGGAGGAACTTGGTACGGAGGCGAGATGAAAAAGGGAATGTTCTCTATGATGAACTACTACCTTCCACTGAAAGGAATGGCGTCTATGCACTGTTCTGCTAATGTGGGCGAAAAAGGCGATGTGGCAGTGTTCTTCGGGCTTTCTGGAACTGGGAAAACGACACTTTCTGCCGATCCTAAAAGATACCTTATCGGTGATGATGAGCACGGCTGGGATAACAATGGCGTATTCAACTACGAGGGAGGCTGCTACGCGAAAGTAATAGACCTTTCTGCTGAAAAAGAACCAGATATTTTTGGGGCGATAAAAAGAGATGCACTTCTGGAAAATGTAGTGGTAAAGGATAACGGCGAGGTGGACTACTGCGATGGTTCTATCACGGAAAACACCAGAGTTTCTTACCCTATTTATCACATTAGTAAGATTGTTTTACCATCAAAAGCAGGACACGCGAAGAAAGTGATTTATCTTTCTGCTGATGCTTTCGGGGTACTTCCTCCAGTTTCTATCCTTACAGACGAGCAGGCACAATACCACTTCCTATGTGGATACACTTCTAAAATGGCAGGAACAGAGAGAGGCGTTACAGAGCCGTTGCCATCTTTCTCGCCAGCGTTCGGAGAGGCATTTTTAGCGCTTCACCCTACGATGTATTCTAAAACTTTGGTTTCTAAAATGAAAGAACACGGAGCAAAAGCTTATTTAGTAAATACAGGCTGGAACGGAACAGGGAAAAGAATTTCGCTGAAAGATACCAGAGCAATCATAGATGCTATTTTAGATGGTTCTATCGATAAAGCAGAAACGAATAAAATCCCAATTTTAGGACTTACTTTCCCAACGGCATTGCCAAATGTTCCTTCTGAAATTCTTGACCCAAGAGATACTTACGCTGATGCTTCTCAATGGGAAACTAAGGCTAAAGATTTAGCAGGAAAGTATATCAAATATTTTGAACAATATACAGACACAGAAGAAGGAAAAGCATTAGTAAATGCAGGTCCGAAATTATAATAACAAAATAAACCTTTCCAAATTTGGGAAGGTTTGTTTTATTTATAACTTAAATATTTATTGGATATGAAAAAGAGAAGTATATTTTCAATGGTGGGAATGTTTTTTGGAATGGGCTTTTCTGTTGTAGATGGAGTAGTTTCTTATACAGATACAGCCTCATTAGAAGAACCACTCAGCGGAATGATAGCCAATATTCTATCATCTGAAATATTCATTAAACACTTCTTATTTTATTCACTTATGGGACTTGTGGTTGGTTTTGTTTTTGGTCTTTTTATGGAAAAAATATTTAAGTGAAAAATTTCTAACTTTTCAAAAGAAAAAAATCTCTCTAAAAGTTTTTTTAGAGGGATTTTCTTTTTACAATTTTAGTATTTTTGTAAAAATTAAGTTTTAATGAATTTCAAACTCCAATCGGAATACCAGCCCACAGGCGACCAGCCACAGGCCATCAAAAAACTAGTTCATGGTCTTGAAAACGGCGAAAAATACCAGACGCTGCTCGGAGTAACAGGCTCTGGAAAGACTTTTACCATCGCTAATGTGGTCAATGAAATCCAAAGACCTACTCTGGTCTTGGCTCATAATAAAACTCTGGCTGCACAGCTTTTTATGGAGTTCAAAGAGTTTTTCCCTGAAAATGCTGTGGAGTATTTTGTCAGTTATTATGACTACTACCAGCCCGAGGCGTATATTGCCAGCACGGGAACTTACATAGAAAAGGACTTGAGTATCAATGAGGAAGTGGAAAAACTCAGACTTTCTGCTACGGCAAGCTTGCTTTCTGGCAGGCGAGATGTGCTGATAGTAGCCTCTGTTTCATGTATTTATGGGATTGGAAACCCTGCGGAATTCAATAAATCTTTGATAGAACTGGAACTTAACTCTAAAATTTCCCGAACACAGCTCCTTCACAAGCTGGTAAATGCACTCTATTCGAGAACGCTGAACGAGTTTTCACGAGGGACATTTCGTGTAAAAGGCGATGTGGTGGATGTTTTCCCTGCCTATGCTGATAGTGCAGTGCGAATACAATTTTTCGGTGATGAAATAGAAAAAATCCAAAGTTTTGACCCTGTTTCAGGGAATATTATTTCTAATTTTGATAAAATCAATATCTATCCAGCCAATCTTTTTGCAACTTCCAAAGAAACGCTCAACTCTGCGATTCGGAATATTCAAGACGATTTGGTAAAGCAGGTTGATTTCTTCAAAGAAATAGACAAACCATTAGAAGCCAAACGATTACAAGAGCGGACCGAACTGGATTTAGAAATGATAAAAGAACTCGGCTACTGCTCTGGGATTGAAAATTATTCTCGGTATATCGATGGAAGAGCGCCAGGAACACGACCTTTCTGCCTTTTGGATTATTTCCCAAAGGATTTTCTGATGGTTATTGATGAAAGCCATGTTACCATACCACAGATTCACGCCATGTATGGTGGAGACCGAAGCAGAAAAGAGGCTTTGGTGGAATATGGATTCCGGCTTCCAGCAGCGATGGACAACCGACCATTGAAATTTGAGGAATTTGAAGAAATGCAAAATCAAGTAATTTATGTTTCTGCCACTCCTGCCGACTATGAGCTGGAAAAAACAGGCGGAGAATACATCGAGCAAATTATCCGTCCGACAGGACTTCTTGACCCAATAATAGAAGTGCGACCGACTGAAAACCAGATAGATGACCTGATGGAAGAAATCCAAAAAAGAGCCGAAGAAGATGAGCGGGTTTTGGTAACGACTTTAACTAAAAAAATGGCGGAGGAACTCACCAAATATTTCACAAAATTCGGCATTAGAACTCGTTATATCCACTCGGATGTGGAGACTTTAGAGCGTATCCAGATTATGCAGGACTTGCGCGTTGGCTTGTTTGATGTTTTGGTCGGGGTCAATCTCCTCAGAGAAGGGCTTGATTTACCAGAGGTTTCGCTGGTTGCTATTTTGGATGCTGACAAAGAAGGAATGCTCCGCTCTCGCCGTTCCATGATTCAGACTGTAGGGCGAGCTGCGAGAAATATCAATGGTAAAGCCATAATGTATGCCGACAAAATCACCAAATCCATGCAGGCGACCATAGATGAGACCAACTACCGCCGCGAAAAACAAATCCAATACAACGAGCGGCATGGAATTGTTCCAAAAGCCCTTAATAAGAAGATTTCTGAAACACTAGTCGGTAGAAGTAAAGATTTCCCAGATGCCAAATACACTCAAAAAGAAATTTTGAAACAGGCGACTGAACAGAAGCAAAAGCACAGCACGGAGGAAATAGAAAAAATAATCGCCGAGAAACAGAAGGAAATGGAAGCCGCGGCGAAAAATCTTGACTTCATCACGGCAGCAAGGCTGAGAGATGAAATCAAGGCTTTACAAGAATAATATTAGTTATTTCCAAAATTCATCGTGATATTCATCTTCAGCATGATGATGGATTTCATTTAGCCTTTTTCCTACTTCGGCAAGCTGTTCTTCTGTAAGAATATTTTCCAAATGAGGGAAAAGCACCCGCTCCTCAAAACGAATATGCTCTGTAACTTTATCTGCATAGAGCGTAAGTAGTTCAAAATCTTCTACTTCGTTTAGGGTTTTCAGTAGTTCTCTTATTTCTTTATGCTCATCAAGGGCTCTCTGTGTCAGTTCATCATCAGAATAAGGAAACAAGATTTTCTCCTCTTCATCAAAATGGAAACTCTGGCTGTTGTCCCAGTGATAGTTTATGTAGTTTTTAATGCGTTCATAAGAAATATTTTTCTTAATTCCCTGCTTTATTTTCCAGCCACTAAGCAGTCCAAAATGGTGATCTTGGGAAAGTGGAACTATATTTTTGTCTCTTTTCATTTTGTTTTATTTTTAATGATACAAAATTAGTTTTTTAACGAATACCAAATCACTGAAATCATTAAATTTGTAAAATTTTAAAATCAAAACAATGAATATCCTTACCCAAAAATTCAATACAAAATACGAAACAGCTCCTTTTCAGGAAATTAAAGAAGAAAACTATTTACCTGCCTTTCAGAAACTTATCACTCAGTCAGAAAAAGAAATTGATGCAATAGCAAACAACCCTGCCGAAGCCACTTTTGAAAACACCATAGAGGCGCTGGCGTATTCTGGCGAACAGCTGGACAGGGTTTCTAGTATTTTTTTCAATCTAAATTCTGCTGAAACCAATGATGAAATTCAGAAAATCGCACAAGAAGTTTCGCCTATTTTGACAGAATTTTCATCTAAAATTTCTCAAAACGAAAAACTTTTCCAAAGAATAAAAAAGGTTTTTGATGAAAAGGAAAATCTAAACCTAAATGAAGAGCAGAAAACCCTGCTGAACGAAACTTACAAAGGTTTTGTCCGAAATGGAGCCCTGCTAAACGAGGAAGACAAAAAGAAATTAGAAAAAATAGATATTGATTTGTCTGTAAAATCGCTGAACTTTGGGCAAAATGTATTGGCAGCGACTAATGCTTATTTCAAACACATTACCAACAAAGAGGATTTGGCTGGAATTCCAGAGCCTATTTTAGCACAATACGCCGAAGAAGCCAAAGAGCGAGGGCTGGAAGGCTATGCCATTACGCTGCAATATCCGAGCTACATCCCAGCAATGACCTACGCGGACAATAGAAATCTGCGACAAGAATTGGCTTTAGCAAATGGCAAAAAAGCATTTGACGGAGGCGAGTTTGATAACCAGAACCTCATCAAAGAAATCATCAATCTAAGACAGCAAAAAGCAGAACTTCTCGGCTACAAAAACTTTGCGGAATATGTTTTGGAGGAAAGAATGGCAGAAAGCCCAAAGAAAGTTTTTGATTTTCTAAATCAGCTTCTCACAGCGGCTACGCCTTACGCAGAAAAGGAAATTGTCCAGCTAAAAGAATTAGCAAAAGCCGATGGAATAGACAAAATGGAGGCTTATGACCATGCCTACTATGCAGAAAAACTGAGAAAACAGAAATTTGATCTTAATGATGAAGGGCTAAAACCATTTTTCCCATTGGAAAAGGTGCAGGATGCTGTTTTTGATTTGGCAGGAAAACTCTTTAATCTTGATTTTAAAGAAGTTACAGATATTCAGAAATATCACTCAGAAGTGCGTGTTTATGAGGTATTTGAAAACAACAACCTAAAAGCGGTGCTTTATGTAGATTATTTCCCTCGAAAAGGCAAGAGAGCGGGCGCATGGATGACCAGCTTTAAAAATCAATGGAAAAAAAACAGCACAGACTCGCGACCGCATATTTCCGTGGTGTGCAATTTCTCTAAACCGACCGCAGACACGCCAAGTCTGCTGACTTTCCAAGAGGTAACGACATTATTCCATGAATTTGGACACGCACTGCATGGGATTTTAGCGGATACTCAATATCCTAACCTTTCGGGAACTTCGGTGAAATGGGATTTCGTGGAGCTTCCATCCCAATTCTTGGAAAACTACTGCTACGAGCCAGAATTTTTGAAAACTTTCGCAAAACATTACCAAACAGGCGAAGTGCTTTCGGATGAAAAAATCAAGAAAATCAACGAGTCTAAAAACTTCATGGAAGGCTATCAAACGCTGAGACAGCTGGGATTTGGTCTTTTGGATATGGCCTACCACACACAGCCTGAAACCGTGCAGGACATCAAAACCTTTGAAATTAAACAAACAGAAAAATGTAATCTTTACCCTGTAAATGCGGAAACTGCGATTTCTCCAAGTTTTTCACATATTTTCCAAGGAGGATATTCGGCAGGATATTATTCCTACAAATGGGCGGAAGTCCTAGATGCGGATGCGTTCCAGTATTTCAAGGAAAATGGAATTTTTAATTCTGAAATTGCAAAAAAATACAAAACCCTGCTTTCCCTAGGCGGAACCCAAGCTCCAATGGAACTCTACAAAGCCTTCCGAGGCAGCGAACCAAAAGTAGAAAGCCTCCTAAAAAGAGCATTTGGGTAAGTTTATTTTTAATTAGAAATTATTTTAAAAAATTAATTATGAAAAATGAAAGAATGGATTGGAGAAAGTTACTCTCTACCAAAAGAATTTATGAATCAGATTGAGATGAAAAAGATAAATCATCTCAATCTGATGACCCTCGAAGTCCTTTTGAAAGGGATTTTGACCAAATTACCTTTAGTTATCCTTTTAGGAGACTACAGGATAAAACACAAGTAATACCTTTTCCTGAGTTTGATTTTGTACATACTCGCTTAACACATAGTTTAGAAGTCGCATCCGTAGGTCGTTCTTTTGGAAAATTAGTTGCAAAACTCATTGAAGAGAAAGGTGTCTTAGGAAATAATACTCCCTCTGATATTGGAGCTCTTATTGCAGCAGCTTGTTTGGCTCATGATATTGGAAACCCTCCTTTTGGACATTCTGGAGAAGATTCTATTTCTAATTATTTTAGACAAAGAAGAGATGAATTTGAAAGATGTAAAAAAGAAGACAATAAGTATTATAAGTCGAATGATGCCTCTAAAAATTGGGGGGAGATAGATAGAGATAAGGCTTTACCCGAAATTAAAAAATATAATGATTTATCTAATTTTGAAGGGAATGCAAATGGTTTTAGAATAATAGCAAATAATTATGGAAGGGGAATTAATCCTACTTATGCTTTGTTAGGAACTTTTACAAAATATCCAAGAGAGTCTTATTTAGAAAAGGAGCCTTCTAATATTAAAGAGTTAAAAAGTCAAGCAAAATATGGATTCTTTCAAGCTGAAAAAGAAATATTTAAAAAGATTGCTGAGGAATTAGGATTGATACGCATAGAAGATATAGGAGAAGATGATATTGCTTACCACAGACACCCTTTAGCTTTTTTAATGGAAGCTTCTGATGATATTGCTTATGGAATGATTGATTTTGAAGATGGATGTAGATTAGGGTTGATTGACTTTGAAAAAACCTATGGAACCATAAAATTGCGTAACAAGAAAAACAAACTTGAAGAAAAGGTGATTAATAAGTCTCCAAAAGAAATACTATGTAACATAGCTAAAAAGGATAAGTCTTTCTGTGAAGACAAACTAAAAGAGTTTGACGATTATAAGCAACAGCTATCTTACTTGAGAAGTAAAGTTATAAATGTTCTTATTCATAAATGTTTTGAGGTATTTAAAAATGAGTATGAAGGTATAATGAAAGGAGAGTTTGACAAGGATTTAATATCTTGTATAGATCAAGATATTATAGATAACTTAGAATATATAAAAGTTCTTGTTAGAAAATATGTTTACCAACATCCTCCCGTTCTACAAAGCGAAGCAAGTGGTTTTGAAGTTATTGAATTTTTAATAAAATCTTTTGCTACAACAAGTAATATTTGTTTTACTTGTGGAGAGGAAGAAACAGCTAAACAGAAAAAAATGAGAAGTTTATTGCCTGAAGAATTCCAACCTAAAGATGAAATACAAATTCAGGAATTAACTGGAGAAGATGTTTATAATCGAGTTTTAAAAATACTTGATTATATTTCGGGTATGACAGACAAATATGCTGTTCACTTATATAGAAGAATGAAAGGAATTGATATATAAATATCCCACAAAAAAAGCAAAGTCAAAAGACTTTGCTTTTTCTACTATTCCGTTTTATAAATTTTATAGTAAAAAACAGTCAGCAGGAAACCCAATCCTGCGAGTAAAACTCCTACAAGCGAAGGGTAATTGTAAGCCAAGCCCAAACTAAGAGGAATACCGCCCAAGAACGCCCCCAGAGAGTTCGCAATGTTAAACGCTGCCTGCATAAACGCCGCCGCCATCATTTCCGAATTTTTGGCTGCGCGAAGCATCAAGATATTAAGCGGAGAACCTGCCGCCATAGACAGCGCCCCACAGATGAAAGTCAATACCAATGATGCCATTTGGTTTTCCGAAAAC
>CALHQK010000051.1 GCA_938037185.1 uncultured Riemerella sp. | reverse complement strand
GCCCAATGGGAAGAAGTAGACACCCTTGACGAAACAGAAAGAGGCGCAGGAGGTTTCGGAAGTTCTGGAACGAAATAACATTTTAAAAATTATAAAAATACAACTATTATGAAAATAATAATACCTATGGCGGGGAAGGGTTCCCGATTAAGACCGCACACTTTGACTGTGCCGAAACCTTTGATTCCTATCGCAGGAAAACCTATCGTGCAGAGGCTGGTAGAGGACATCGCAAAGGTGGTAAATCAGAAAATAGATGAAGTTGCTTTCATCACTGGTGATTTTGGGAGTCAAGTGGAGCAGGATTTATTAGCTGTTGCAGAAAAATTAGGAGCAAAAGGAAGCGTATACCACCAGACAGAGGCTTTGGGGACAGCTCATGCTATCAACTGTGCTAGAGAAAGTATGCAGGGTCCTGTAATCATCGCTTTTGCAGATACATTATTTAGAGCTGATTTTCATCTAGATACCAATTCTGATGGAGTAATTTGGGTAAAAAAAGTAGATGACCCGAGTGCCTTCGGAGTAGTAAAATTAGACGACTATGGCTTCATCACAGACTTTGTAGAAAAACCAAAAGAATTCGTATCTGATTTGGCGATTATTGGGATTTACTATTTCAACAGCGCAGAAAAACTCATGGGCGAGATAGACTATATCATGAGCAATGATATCAAAGAAGGAGGCGAATACCAGCTGACAACTGCACTAGAAAACCTTAGAAAAAAAGGGGCTAAATTCTCTTTAGGAAAGGTAAATGACTGGATGGACTGCGGAAATAAAACCATCACTGTACAGACTAATGGTAAGATTTTAGAATACGAAAAAGAAAATCTTTCCCAGTATCCAGCTTCTGCACAGATAGAAAACAGCTTGATAATTCCTCCATGTTTCATCGGAGAAAATGTAAAAATCGTAAATTCTATCATCGGGCCGAGAGTTTCTCTGGGTAATAACACAATAGTAAAAAACTCTAATATAGATAATTCTCTAATCCAAGAAAGAACAGAAATCCAGTCTGCTAACCTGAGCAACTCCATGATTGGGAACTCAGCGAAGTATATCGGAACTTCTATCAATCTTTCTTTGGGAGATTTTTCCGTATTGGATTTCTCTGAATAATTTTTTTTAGAAGTGATTTTAATGATTAACAAAATGAAGAAATTAATAGCCCTATCAGCCATTATGGTGCTTTTAGCCTCTTGTGGTACAAAAAAAAGCATCACTGCTAAATCGGAAATCCCTGCTGTTTCCAGCAACAAAAATTTCTACGATGCTATCACAAAAAAATCTGATTTTGATGCCCTTAAAATCACTTCTAAAATAGATGCAGAAGTAGGAAAATTCGTTCCTACCATTCATGCAACTATCTACATAGAAAACAACCAGAAAATATGGATGAATATGTCTGCTCTGTTTATGAATGTAGGCCGCGGAATAGCAACTCCACAAGGACTAAAAGCCTACGAAAAACTGAGCAGAACTTATATCGATTCTGATTTTTCTTATCTTAATAATTTACTGAAAGTCAATTTTTTAGATTATTCTTCACTTCAAAATTTATTGGTCGGAAAAGTTTTCTTTCCTGTCAATGAAAAAGATTTTAACTTAACCAAAGAAGCCGAAGAATACATCCTAAAACCGATTACTACACAGAAAGTAAACATCGATGGAAAAACCAGCGAATACCTTACAGAATTTCGTTTTTCTAACGAGCTGAACCTTACCAAAGTTTCTTTAAAAGATACAAAAACTGCAGATAATTTGGAATTATTTTATGATAATTGGGTAGATATCAATGGTGTAAAACTCCCTAAAAATGTTAAAATAGTTATAAAAGGTAAGAAAACTGACCAAATTTTAATAGAAAACACGAAATTTGACTTTTCTAGAATGGAAACCCCATATTCGGTTCCAAATAATTATAAAAAACGAGATTTCTGATGATATTAAGAAAAATAGTTATCATAACCGCAGTACTCGCTGCTAATCTTATTTCCGCGCAAAGAAGTAAGGAAGAACTTCAGCAGCAAAATGCCGAACTCAAACGGCAGATAGCGGCCATCAATTCTAACTTAGCAAAAGCTAAGAATGAAGCAAAACTATCTATTTTTTACTTAAATAATATTAATAGAAAAATAGCTCTTCGGGAGAAAGTGTACCGCAATACACAGAAAGAAAAAAGATTCTTGGAGGATGAAATCTACCTCCGCCAGCTGGAAATTAATAAATACAACCGCGAACTGAAGGTTCTTAGGAAAGATTATGCCCAAGTTTTAGTGAATGCTTATAAAAATAAAGGTGTCCAAAATAAGGTAACTTTCATTCTTTCTTCTAAAAATTTAGGCGAAGCCCTCAGGCGGGTGCAGTATCTAAAAAAATATGGTGAATATCAGGATAAGAAAGCCGCAGAAATTACCGATAAAGCCAATCAGATAAAAAAGACCATAGCCCTGAGAGAAAAATCTAAAAAAGACAAAGAAGTTCTCTTGGTAAGACAGGGAAGCGAGCTGGAAACCATTAATCAGGAACGAAAAGAGAAAGAAATTTTATTAGAAGATTTCAAAAAGAATGAGGCTAAATTAGTAGCAGAACTTAAACAAAAACAAGCTGAATCCAAAAGATTAGAAGGCGAAATTAGAAAAATCATTGCCGAAGAAATCAGAATCGCAAAAGCGAAAGAAGAGGCTGAAAGAAAAGCCCGTGAAGAAAAATTAAGATTAGCAAGAATAGAAGCCGAGAAGGAAAAAGCACGGATAGAAGAAGCAAACAGAAAAGCCCGTGAAGAAGCCGAAAGAGCAAAAAGAAAAGCCGAAGAAGAAGAGCGAAAACTAGCCGAAATTGCTAGAAAAAAAGCGGAAGAAGAAAGAAAAGCCATAGAAGCCAATAATGAAGCCAAAAGAATTGCTGCCGAAAAAGCAAGAATAGAAGCGGCCGAAAAAGCTAAAATAGCAGCAAGTAAAGCCGAAGCAGCTAGAGCAAATTCCGAGGCCGTAGCAAAGAAAACAGAATCGGAGAAGAAAGTTGTAGATGAAAAAGTGATGAGTACCTTTGGTCCTGGCAGTGCTACTGGAAGCAGTTTCGTGGCCAACAGAGGCAAAATGTCTTTCCCTGTGAGCAAAGGGCAGGTTACCCATCTCTTTGGGAAAAGACCAGACCCTAGATATAAAAATGTAATCGTTGAAAATAACGGAATTAAAATCGCTGTAGATGCTGGAACAAAAGCCCGAAGCGTTTTCGCGGGAGTAGTGGTGAATGTCCTTTCCAGCGGAGGAGCAAAAACGGTGATGGTAAAACACGGCGATTATTTCACGATTTATGGTAATTTGGTAAGCACTAATGTGTCTAAGAATCAGAACATAAGTGCTGGAGCTACCATCGGAGAAGTTGGTTTAGACTTTGATGGAACCCACACACTAGATTTTCAGATTTGGGAAAGAACGACTCCTGTAGACCCATTGGGCTGGATTAGCCGTTAATCTTTATGTTTATTGCAAAAGAATTAGTATTTTTGTTTCATTAAAAATTATATTATGAACAACATAGCGCAGATTCCTCTTTTTATGGGACTTGGAGTAAAAGAAATATTGGTCATTGCTGTTATTATCTTGCTTCTTTTTGGAGGAAAAAAAATTCCCGAACTGATGAAAGGAATTGGTTCTGGAATTAAAGAATTCAAAAAGTCTGTGAAAGACGATGATACCAAAGATAAAGAAGAAGATAAAAATAACACAAAATAATTTTTTAGAAAAATGAATCAAAACTCATTCTCTGAATTCGCATGGGATATCTTTAATAAATCCATCAACGATTATCACATTACCGATAATGTAGATGCAAACGAGCCTAACAACTACGCTCAAGGCAGTTTGGAACAGATTTTGTATTCCAAAAATTGGATTGATACGGTTCAATGGCATTTGGAAGACATTATCCGAGATGAAAATATAAATCCTGTAAAAGCATTAGAAATCAAACGAAGAATAGATGCTTCTAATCAGAAAAGAACTGATTTAGTGGAGTTTATAGATGGTTGGTTTTTAAATAAATACAAAAATACCACTCCTAAACCTGATGCTAAAATAAACACTGAAACACCTGCATGGGCCGTAGACAGGCTTTCTATTTTGGCGCTGAAAGTGTACCATATGGAATTGGAAACACGCAGAGAGTCAGCGAGTGAGGAACACAAGAAAAAATGCCAAGACAAGTTGAATATCCTTTTAGAACAAAAAAAAGATTTGAGTTCGGCAATAGACCAGCTGCTCAAAGATATAGAAGAAGGAAAGGTTAAGATAAAAACTTACAAACAGATGAAAATGTATAATGATGAGTCCCTTAACCCTGTCCTTTACCAAAAAGGAAAATAATGAAAATTTTAGGAATTAGTTTTTGTTTGTTATTGGTATCCTGCAGCGTAGAAAAAGTAAGTGTGTCTCCTGCGAAAGCTTTATTATCAGAGGTTTCATATGATACATTTGTGGATGCTGCCGACGATATAGAATCCAAAATAGAATTTATAAATTACTCTTCGGAGATTAATAATGCTTTTCAAAACAGCTTAATTTCTTTTTCTAAAAAGGAAGTGAATGAAGAGGTCTCAGCATTAAAATTTACCATTTCTGAATACTTATATGCCGTAAAAGAGCACAATATGGTAGGGAAAGAAAAATCCTTTTTCAATTACGAAAAATCTTATAAGAAACTTCAAAAACTAAAAAATAAATTAAACCCTGAAGAGCAAGATATACTCAATCGGTTTTTAGTAAAAATAAAAACAAATATCTCCCTGATAGAATCTTTAAAAGACACTCTATAGCATTAAAGATGATAAAAATCCAAGCAGAAGCTAATGTCCCTACAGAATATGGAAAGTTCAAAATCATTGCTTTCTCTGAAAAGGAACAAGACTGGATGCCGCACCTTACTTTGATAGCAGAAAATACGGACTTATCCAGCGTGGTGAATGTCCGTTTTCATTCAGAATGCATTACAGGAGAGGTTTTCCATTCTAAAAAATGTGAATGCGGACAGCAGCTTTCCTCTGCAATGCAGTATATACAGAAACATGGCGGCGTGATTATTTATCTACGGCAAGAGGGCAGAAATATTGGTATTATCAACAAGCTGAAAGCCTACGCTCTACAAGAAAAGGGCTTAGACACTGTGGAGGCGAATCTAGAACTGGGACTTCCTGCTGATGACAGGAATTTCAGTGTGGCGGTTGATATTTTAGAAATACTTGGGATAAAGGAAATCAACCTCATCACCAACAACCCTGATAAAATCAGCTTCGTAGAAAACAGCAAAATAAAACTACACTCCCGCATTCCGCTGGAAATAAAACCTAACGAAGAAAACCGAGATTATCTAAAAACCAAAAAAGATTTTTTCGGGCATATTTTAGATTTATAGAATTTTTGGGGAAATCTTTTTTTTATTATCTTTGCCGTCCGTAAAAAAGTAATATATGCTATGATATTCACTATTACATATTTTGCTACAAAGGAAGATAGAGCACATTTATCTTTCCTGCTATTTTATTGTAAAGCAGCATTAATCTATTTTATCTTCGATAACGAAATAATCAAAAACCAATCTTTTGATTATTTTTTTCATATTCCTTATTTTTCTTTTAGAAACTAGTTTTTATATAATAATTTAAATATTTATACGATGAAACAGATACTAACATGGGTAATGCTACTCACCCTATCTATGGTAGCAACACACTGCTCACGAGATGATGTTCAAGGCATTAACGGAACTGATGGAAAAGATGGAACTACTATTTTGTCTGGAACCTCTGCTCCTACACTGGATATAGGAAAGAAAGGAGACTATTATTTAGACAAAAGTACCTATGATTTCTATGGTCCCAAAACTTGTAAAACTTGGGGAACTCCTATCAACTTGAGGGGAAGGGATGGTAAAGATGGAAGAGATGGAGTGGATGGTAAAGATGGTAAAGATGGAGTGAATGGAAGAGATGGAGTGGATGGAAGAGATGGAATCATGGGGAGTAAAATTCATGGAGGGATGGGTGATCCTGAACATAATATAGGTAACATTGGGGACTGGTACATCGATGTTCGGAACAAAGTACTTTATGGTCCCAAAACCTATCTAGGTTGGGGGAGTGGATTTGTATTAGGAAGTAGTGAGCCACATAGTTTGAGGGGAGATTATGTGTTAAGCCTTGATGGAAAAAAACTACTTCAATGGTTTAATAAAGATATTCATCAAATAGATATGCAGAGTAATCTAGAGTTGAGAGAAGTCACCGCCATAGGAAGCCAGGCATTTAAGGGAATCTTTCTTACCAGCATTATTCTACCTAATAACTTAGAAAGGATCGGAAACCGCGCTTTTATGAAAAATGAACTTACTAATATTTCAATTCCTAGTAGTGTTAAAACTATTGATCATTTAGCATTTTATAAAAATAAATTAACTAATGTAGCTATTCCTAATGGAGTAACCTTTATTGGTAATCAAGCTTTTAGTAATAATAAATTAACCAGTATTACTATCCCTAATAGTGTAACGACCATTGGTTCCGGTGCTTTTGGAAACAATCCTCTCATGAATGTAACTATTAATGCTGTTACTCCTCCCACAATTAGTGGCGATATTTTTCCATATACTAATCCTAACCTCAAAATCTATGTCCCAGCAGGGAGCGTAGCTGCCTATAAAACTACAGCAGGCTGGAATCAGTATGCATCACAAATCTACGCACAATAAGAACACAATACTAACAAAAATGCTTATCCTAAATGGATAAGCGTTTTTTATTTTATAAAAAAGTTGTATCAAAAGACAAGGGCAGTAAATCCTTTATGGAATTTATTTTTATAATCTTCTCTCCACTGATGCTCGCGATGTAGATTTCTATATTTTGCGCTTGTTTTACTTCATATTCTACGATACTCTGTCTGCACGAACCACACGGAGGAACTATCCTATCAAGGTCTGGATTTACCTCCAAACCACCGATAACGAACATCTTTTCTATTTTCTGGTTAGGGAAATTAGCACCCAGCCAAAAAATCACACTTCTCTCCGCACACAGCCCAGATGGATAAGCCGCGTTCTCCTGATTGCTTCCTGTGTAAATTTCGCCATTTTCTAATAAAATAGAACAACCTACCAGAAATTTAGAATAAGGTGCATATGCCTTTAATCTGGAGTTTTTCGCTTCCTCAAAAAGTTTTTTTTCTGTTTCCGAAAGTGTATCTATGTTTAGAATTTCGTATTCTATTTCTAATTTACTTTTCATAAGAGTAATTAAGATTTGTTGATATAAGGACAAAAAAGAGGCTTTTGGAAAAACCTCTTTTCTTATTCTTAGTTATTTACCACTATTTGCTGTGTTATAAACTTCTATTCTGTAATCCTCAATATCCGCACTGTTCTGCAGACTTCTCATAAATGCCTGAGGGAAAATCCCAGCATTCTGCTGAACAAGCGCTTGGGTGATTTCTTTAACACTGCCAGGCTGTTTATTTACATTCACTCCTTTGTTGATGATTACATAAACTCCAGAATTCCCTTGGACAGGCTGTGACACCTTATTTTTACCAGCTCCGAAAGCTGCTCCTGCTACCTTAGGTTCTATAGCTCCTCCGATTACAGGATTCAGCAGATTAATTTGTCCTGATTCTTTGCTCACACCAAATAAATTAGCAATCGCACCTAAATCTTGAGCTTTTACAGCAGATATTTTTTTGATGATTTCTTTAGCCAAAAGCTGATTTTTTACAATCGGTTCTATCTGCTCTCTCACAGTTTCTGGGTCTGCAAGACCTTCGGAGTATTTCTCATTGAAATATACTACAATTCTATCTCCACCTGCTGTGGTGAACATCTCTGTGTCTCCTTTCTTTCTTTTTGAGTCAAAAGCCCATCTTATGACTTCTTCATCTTTATCTGTTCCTCCGCCTTGTAAGATTCCTTGGAATCTTTGCACCATTTTAGGGTTGTGGTAGTTATAGTTTCCTTTCTTTGCTAAATTAGCAAATTCATTAAAACTCTTGCCTTGCACCTGCTGTGCAAAAGTAGTAGACTGGGCATGAGCTTTATTGACTGTCGCATCAGAAGGTTTTATTTGCTTTGTCAGATTAGCAATTTTATAAGTAACCGCTCCCACTCCCAGCTTTTTATCCGTTACATTGATGATGTGGTATCCATACTGCGATTCTACCAAGCCTACAGCTCCTTTAGGATTATTTTCTATATAACTTTGGAAAGTAGGAACAAACTGCGCTCTCCCTGAAACTACCCAGCCCAAATCTCCTCCATTTTGGGAAGAACCGTCTGCAGATAGTTTTAGATATTCCTCGAACTTCGCAGGGTTGGCTTTCACCTCTGCGGTTATCTTTTCTGCTAGCTCTTTTGCTTGTTCTTTAGTTCTTTTAGCTGCTTCTCCCTGTGCTCCCTGAAGCCCTTGATAAGAAATCAAAATATGTCTGGAACGGATAGAATCTGTCGTTTTTTTGCCCAAAAGTTTGGAAACCACATAGTAGTTTTGCTCTTTGTAAGGCCCAAAAGTCTGTCCTATAGCTGCGCTTACTACCTGATTTCTTATGCCTTCTGGAAGCTGTCCTGCTTCGAAATAATTAGGATTGAAGCCCGTTTCGGAATGAGCAAGGACAAACAAGCTATCGTTTTTATTGTTCTTAAAGCTTTCTATACCGCTTCCGGTTTCTACACCTTCTTGGTATAATTTGTTGATTTCCGCTAAAACAGCCGCATCATCCTCCGGTGAAGGTTGTGAGAAGAAATAAACAATCCCTAAATTTCTGCTCTCAGGAACTTTGAACATGGTAGGGTGCTTATTGATATAGTCAGCTAAATCCGGTGTTGTTACTTTTACAGGGTTTTTCTGTGCAAAGGTATTGTAATCCACCTTTACATAGTCTATATCTGCTACCTCATCCCTTTGCTTCATGATGGTTTCAGCCTCTTTTTTATTAGAGGTAATTCCGGCAGTGATGTTGCCAAAAACCTGCCTTGCCATCATTCTGTATTCTATTTCTTTTCTTGCTCTCAGCCAGGCATTGTACTGTTCTATCATACTGCCATCTGTCCGAGCTTTTTCTATTTCTTTTTTGAACTCCTGAACATTAAACTCCGGATTTTGTGCAAAAAGAGGGTCGTAAGGCAGCTGGCTCCAGAAATAGTCTTCTGTAAGTTTCAAACCTAATTTTTCAAACTCTTGTTTGATGAGTTTTGCCTGAACCAAATTCTGCCAAGCCTGCTCCTCTAAGCCGGTAGTAGGGCGTCCCTGTTGTTCTGCCTGGCTCTGGAGCATCAGTAGAGCATCGCTGTATTCCTCTCTAGTGATTACTTCCCCGTTTACTTTTCCTAAAATGTTTGGGTCTTTACCAAAAATCTTGTTCAAACTATCTGGGTTGATGAGGAATGCCAAAAGAGCGATTATGACAACTCCCATCAGCACCCAAGGTTTTTTTCGTATTTGTCCTATAACTGACATCTTTATTAATCTTATTTAAGTTAATCAATCTGCGAAAATACAGATTTTTAAATAAAATATAAAATTTTCAGCTCTTTTTTTAGTCATGTTTGTATCACAATGGAAATCATAATGCTTAAAACCCTTATCATAATGTTAAACTAAACGATGCGGTATTTTCCCAAGGGAAAATACCGCATCACTATGAAGTTCATCATTTTAGAATAAACAAAATGAAAATCTGTCTGCTAATCTACATCTTTGTTCAGGAATTTGTTTTCTTTCAGTTCTACCTTTCCTTCTTTATCCTGTGCAACAAAAGTTGTGATTCTTTCCT
>CALHQK010000050.1 GCA_938037185.1 uncultured Riemerella sp. | reverse complement strand
CTTGCTGGGTTTTTGGTATTTTTGTTAGCATTACCATTGAGTATGGGAGTTGCCAAAGCGGCAGACTTTCCTCCGATTTTTGGGGTGGTTTCTGCGATTATTGGCGGAATAGTGGTTAGTTTTTTTGCTGGTTCTAGACTATCTGTCAAAGGGCCTGCGGCGGGACTTATTTCCATAGGTGCAGGAGCAGTAGCGGCGTTTGGCGGTGGAGAAACTGGCTGGAAAATGGCAGTGGCGACTATTGCGGTGGCTGGTGTTATCCAGATTGTGATGGGACTTTTGAAACTAGGTAAATATGCGGACTTGTTCCCTTCTGCGGCGGTGCATGGAATGCTGGCAGCGATAGGAATTATTATTATGTCTAAACAGTTACACTTGCTTTTGGGTATTAAACCTGATGATTTGGCTGGAATGGGCGTGATAGATTTGCTAAAACACTTGCCAAACAGCATAATGAACGCTGATAGAGAAAATACGATTTTGGGGCTGACTTGTTTGGCGATTCTCTTCGGAATGGGAATGATTAAAAATCCAATAGTGAAGAAGATTCCAGCACCGTTAGTAGTTCTTTTGGTAGCGATTCCGATGGGAATTTATTTTGAAATGAGTGCCAACGAAAAGGTAGAAATCGGTAGTATTTTTGACACTTTCAAAGATGGAGTTTTCGTTGCTGATTTTTCTGGAATATGGACTCATACAGGCGTTTTTGTACAGTATGTTATTTTGTTTTTACTGATTGGTTCTATCGAATCTCTTTTGACAGCCAAAGCGATAGATTTAGTAGACCCATACAGAAGAAAATCAGACTTTAATAAAGACCTTTCTGCGGTAGGTTTCGGAAATGTGCTTTCGGGACTAGTAGGCGGGCAGCCGATGATATCAGAGGTAGCGAGAAGTTCAGCCAATGTTTCTAATGGAGCGGTGACAAGATGGGCGAATTTCTTCCATGGATTGTTTATGCTTTTGGCAGTGATTTTCGCGGTTCCGCTTATTGAGATGATACCAAACACGGCACTTTCTGCGATGCTGGTTTTTGTAGGGTTTAATCTGGCTCACCCAAGAGAATTTATACACATTTTCCACATTGGAAAAGGACAGTTTGTTATCTTTGTTTCTACGGTGATAGTTACCCTTTTGACAGACCTTTTGGCAGGTGTGGCTTTTGGAATTGTACTAAAAATAATTATCAATATGATGAATGGAGCAAAAGTTCAAGATTTCCTTCATTTGAATATGAATATAGCAAATAATGACCCTGAAATAGCAGAAGTGGAAGCAAAAGGAAGCCTTCTGTTTAGTAATAATATGAAGCTGGGAGAGTTTTTAGATTCATTGAATAAATACAAGGAAGTGAGATTTAATCTCGGAGAATTGGAATTATTAGACCATACTTCTCTGGCTACTATCCAAAAATGGAAAAAAATTCAAGAGGATGTTTCTGGAATGAAAATTAGCCTCAATGGATTAGAAAATCACTCTAAATCAGGAGATTCTGAAGATTCTGTACTGAGAAAAGGAAAAAGACATCCATTTTAAAATATAAAAAATGCTGCAAAATTTTGCAGCATTTTTATTTTATGCATTTTTGATATTTTTATTGTGCTTTCGGCTCATTACCCATTCAGAATCAGTGAGATTGTAGATTTCTTGAATGTCTTTCAAAATATTTTTAAAATCTAAATTTAGGTCTTTTAGTTTTCCTGTGGAAATATCAAAAACCCATCCGTGAACGATAGGGTATTCATCTACGATATATCGCTCCTGCACACAGGCAAGTTTGATGACATTGATGCATTGTTCCTGCACATTTAGTTCCACCAACCTGTTGTTTCGTTCTTTTTCATCGGCTATGGCATCTAGTTCTATGCGGTGAAGTCTGTAAATATCTCGGATATTTCTGAGCCAAGGATTCAGCAGTCCCAAATCTTCTGGGCTCATTGCTGCTTTTATTCCTCCACAGTCGTAGTGCCCGCAGACAATGATGTGTTTTACTTTTAGGTGTTCCACGGCGTATTGTATAGCGGATATTGCGTTCAAATCCAGCGTATTTACTAGGTTAGCAATATTTCTATGCACAAAAACCTCACCGGGTTTTAGTCCCATGAGTTCTTCCGTAGTTACTCGGCTGTCTGAGCAGCCTATGTATAGGTATTCTGGGTTTTGTTCTTTGGCTAGATTTTTGAAAAAATCAGCATCTTCACCAAGTTTTTTTTCCACCCATTTTTTATTATTTTCAAAAATAACTTTATAAGATAGCGCCATTTAAAAATTAAATTTTATTGTTAATGTAGCCTTCTGTAGCATTCTCATTAGGAATGATTTGGGCAGGATTTCCTACGACTACAGAATTAGAAGGAATATCCATATTCACATACGCATTTGGTGCGATGAGGACATTGTCCCCGATGGTAATTCCGCCGACTATCACGGCATTGGCGCCTATCCAGACTTCGTTGCCTATTTTAGGGACGCCTATGGATTTTCCTCTGTTGGTCTGTCCGATGGTTACGCCCTGTGCGATGTTACAATTTTTTCCAATGATGGTTTTGGGATTGATGACCAATGCTCCCCAATGCCCTAAATAAAAGCCTTCGCCGATTTCCGTTTCTGGATAAATCTGGAAACCGTATTTTATCTGATAATGCCTTAGAATAAACCGATAAATTTTCCCTATTAAAGAAGATTTCGGGTATTTCTGCGCATTACGAAACCAATAGATGTAGTGCAGATTGGGACTGAGGCATTTTTTTAGCATTTGAAAATGGGAAAGCCACTGCCCACAAGCACGGTAAAAATCTTTTTGTATGGTAGTTTTCATTTATTTAGAATTAAAGAAGCCAAAATTTTCCAGCGGAATCAGGAGAGAAAGCGAATAGATGCCTTTATTTTTCTTTCCTTGTTCGGTCTGGTGTGTGTACATTATTTGTGGAGTGAGCCATTTTAGGTTCAGCTGTGCGCCTATGGTTGCTTGGTTTCGAGAAATGTTTTTACTATCAAAATTGAAATAAATTTCATCATAAACAAAAAAACTAACAGACTGTTTTAGAATACTCGTTTTATATGTTACTCCCAGTCTGTTTCTGTAAAAGGGAACATTTGTAGAATAGCTCCGGATTTTATAAAAAAACATATTTCTGTCTGTGATAGACCATTTTTTATTCTTAGAAATCGGAAAAGTAAGCGTAGCCATGGGCATGATGTGGTATTCAACTTTATCCAAAAACTTTTCATCATTATATAAGTCGTAGTAGGTAAATCCGGGGGTTAAAGTTAAATACTGATTTACTTTGAACGCAGGAAGCACCCTGAGCATATAGACATTGTCTGTCGGGCTGATACCGCTGTATATCGTTAGTTTATGTTTTTTGGGAATGTTCATCGTTATCCCAGTATAGATGAACGAAGAGCGGGCGTCTATATCCTGAGCATTTGTTTTAGATAAAAAAAATGAGAGAAATATAATTGAAATTCTTAATTTCATAGTAGGATAAAATTTCCAGCAAAGTTAAGGATAAAAAATATAAAGGCTGGATTTAATGAAAATAAAAATTGAAATTCAGAATAAAATCCTTACTTTTGTTGGCAATGGAGTCTAAGTGGATTTTTAAAAAGGAACCCGAAGAAGAAGTGGTGGATAAAATTCATTCTTCTCTCGGTTTTGGAATGTTTGAATCTAAACTTTTGGTAATGAGAGGGATAGATTCTTACTCCAAGGCGAGGGAGTTTTTCAAACCGCAAGTTTCTGATATCCACGACCCTTTTCTGATGAAAGACATGCAGACAGCTGTGGAATGCATTGTGTCGGCTATTCATCAAAGGAAAAAGATTTTAATTTATGGAGATTATGATGTAGACGGCACTAGTGCGGTGGCTCTGTTGTATCTTTATTTGAGCAAAATTTATGATAAAAAGCTTCTTGGCTACTATATTCCAGACAGATACACAGAAGGATATGGAATTTCCAAGCAAGGAATAAACTATGCAAAAGAACAAGGTTTTCCACTGATTATTTCTTTGGACTGCGGAATAAAATCTTTGAAGGAAATAGACTATGCAAGGTCTCTGGGGGTAGATTTTATCGTGTGTGACCATCACCTGCCGGGAGACCAGCTGCCTCGGGCTGTGGCCGTTTTAGACCCGAAAAGAAGAGATTGTCCTTATCCTTATAAGGAGCTGAGCGGCTGTGGGGTAGGGTTCAAACTCTGTCAGGCGTTAAATACAATATACAAACTTCCTGCTGATGATTTGTATAATTTAACTGATTTACTGGCTATTAGCATCGCGGCGGATATTGTTTCTCTGACAGGGGAGAATAGAACTCTGGCAAAACTCGGGCTGAAAAGACTACGCAATACAAAACGAGCCGGACTGAGACAACTAATTCCAAATGAAAAGTTGAGGAACTTTACGACTTCTAACATTGTCTTTGAAATAGCTCCAAAAATAAACGCGGCGGGGCGGATTTCCCACGGAAAAGCCGCTGTGGAACTTATGATTTCTGATAATGCAGCAGAAGCGAAAGAGATTGTTAGTCAGATTATTGAGCTTAATCATCAGCGGAAAGAGATGGACAGCTTTATCACGACTTCAGCGATGAAGCAGATAGCAGACAGTAATCAAGGCAAAAACAGTGTTCTCATCGTTTATGATGCTGCTTGGAGCAAGGGCGTTATCGGCATTGTAGCCTCTCGGCTTGTGGAAGTTTATTACAAGCCGACATTTATTTTTACCGATGGAAACGATGGTGAAATAGTGGCTTCTGTGCGTTCGGTTTCGGATTTTGATATTTATCGGGTAATAGAGGAATGCTCTGATTTGCTGCTGAAGTTCGGTGGGCATCGTGCAGCTGCGGGTCTAACGATGAGAAAAACAAACTTTGAGGCATTCAAAAACCGTGTAGAAAAAATCGTTTCAGAAACTATTCAGGAATACCAAAAATCGCCGAGTATAGAGATAGATTCTGTAATTGAAATTAAAGATTTGAACGATAGTTTTTTCTCTTTTCATAGAAAATTAGCGCCATTCGGACCAGATAATATGAAGCCTGTATTGGTGATTAATAATGTCTGCGCGAAATCCACAATATGCCAGATGGGAAAAGATGAAGCACATGTCAAATTCTATGTTTTTAACCAAGACACAGGTGAAAAAATAGAATGTGTGGGCTTCGGTCTCGGGCAGTATTATGAAGAAATGAAGTCAAAAACATTCAATATGGCATTTTCTGTGGAGGAAAATCACTGGCGGGGAAATGTTGCTTATTATTTGAATATCAAAGATATAAAGTTTAATAAATGAAAAAAATAGGGCTTTTTTTTGGATCTTTTAATCCCATTCATATCGGACACTTGATTTTAGCAAATTATATCGTGGAACATACTGATTTAGATGAACTTTGGTTCGTTGTAAGTCCGCAGAATCCTTTGAAATCAAAAAAAAGCCTGCTCCACGACCACGACCGCTATGATATGGTAGAAATGGCGATAAAAAACTATCCTAAAATGCGCGTTTCGGATATAGAATTTTCTATGCCGAAACCTTCTTACACCATAGATTCACTTACTTATCTTCGTGAAAGATATCCTGAATATACTTTTGGGCTAATCATGGGCGAGGACAATTTGGTCAGCCTTCCAAAATGGAAAAACTATGAAACTTTGATAAAAAATCACCAAATCATCGTTTACCCGCGTTTTTTAACACAAGATGTTGATAAAGAGGTTATTACACACAAGAATATCTGCAAAATAAATGCACCGATAATAGAACTTTCTGCAACCGAAATCAGAAAAATGATTAGAGAAAAAAAGAATGTCCGCCCTATGCTTCCGCCCGAAGTTTTCGAATATATAGACACGAAGGGATTTTATCAAAATTCTGATTTCTAATAGTATTTCTCAATCACAAAAATTGTATTTATAGATAAAATAGATAGTATCTAATTCTTTTTTGAGGATATATTTCTGATTGTTTGTATCTTTGCCAATTAGTTTTATATATAAATCAATGATAAAAGTTTCTGATATTGCAAAAGAAAAAGCAACACAACTAATGAAAGAAGACGGCTACGACCCTGACACAGACTACATCCGTGTAGGAGTGAAAAGCGGTGGCTGCTCTGGGCTGGAATATGTCCTGAAATTCGATAAAGAAAGATTAGAAAACGACCAGGTTTTCGAGGACAATGGCATTAAAATCATCGTGGATAAAAAATCTTTCTTATATCTCGTGGGCACCACTTTGGAGTTTTCGGGCGGACTGAACGGAAAAGGCTTTGTCTTCAATAATCCAAACGCCAAAAGAACCTGCGGCTGCGGAGAGTCTTTCTCTTTGTAATGGCTACTGAATAACTATTAAATGACTATTAAATGACTATTGAATTTTTATTTTTCATCTGATAATTTCAATCAAAAGTTTGAATTTACTTTAAATAAAAATTGAATAGAATTTTAATAAATAATCTGTCATTTTGTAATAATCAAATAGATTAAAACAGCAGTAAACATGGCAAAATTTGAAGATTTTCCGATTTATAAGAAAGTTTTGGAGCATACAAAAAATATTTATTCCCTAATAAATAAGTCTGATTTCAAAACTGAATTTGAGTTTAAAAATCAAATCAAAAGAGCCGTCTTGTCCATTAGTAATAATATTGCGGAAGGTTCAGAATATCAAAGTAATAAACAATTTGTCAGATTTTTAATCTATGCCAAAGGAAGTTGCGCTGAAGTTCGGAATATGGTCAATATCAGTTTTGAGCTGGGCTTTATTTCTGAAAGTGAGAAAAATTTATTAATCAGAGAAAACAAAGATATTTCGGTAAGTTTAGGTAAATTTATCAAATATCTTGATAATATCAGTGATAATAATAATAAAGAATAGATATTCAATAGAATTTAAAATAGAAAATTAATAGTAATTATTTTTAAATGAGTAAATATACAGAGGATGACCTTAGGGTTGATTTAGAAAACAAGGAATACGAATACGGATTTTACACAGATATAGAATACGAGGAGTTTCCTACGGGACTGAGCGAAGATATTGTTCGTGAAATCTCTAAACGAAAAAACGAGCCAGAATGGATGACAGAATGGCGTCTGGAAGCTTTCCGCACTTGGCAGACTATGGAAGAGCCTGATTGGGCAAACATAAAGTACGAAAAACCTGATTTCCAAGCTATAAAATACTACGCAGCTCCAAAGAAAAAGCCAGAATTAGAAAGCCTAGACCAAGTGGATCCAGAGCTACTGAAAACCTTTGAAAAACTTGGGATTTCGCTGGAAGAACAAAAAAGGCTAACTGGCGTGGCAGTGGATGTAGTAATGGACTCCGTATCTGTGGCGACCACTTTCCAAGAAACTTTAGCTGAGAAAGGAATTATCTTCTGCCCTATTTCCGAAGCGATACAAAAACACCCTGATTTGGTAAAAAAATACCTCGGAACAGTGGTGAAACAAAATGATAATTTCTACGCAGCGCTCAACTCTGCTGTGTTTTCGGATGGTTCGTTCTGCTACATTCCAAAAGGCGTGAGATGTCCTATGGAGCTTTCTACCTATTTCAGAATCAATCAGGGAGGAAGCGGCCAGTTCGAAAGAACCCTGCTCATCGCTGATGAAGGTGCGTATGTGTCTTATTTAGAAGGATGTACAGCGCCTCAAAGAGATGAAAACCAACTGCACGCGGCTGTAGTAGAATTGATCGCTTTAGACCATGCGGAAATCAAATATTCCACGGTGCAAAACTGGTACCCAGGTGATGAAGAAGGAAAAGGCGGTGTGTTTAACTTCGTGACAAAGAGAGGACTTGCCGAAACTGGAGCAAAAATCTCTTGGACACAGGTAGAAACAGGCTCTGCGGTTACTTGGAAATATCCTTCTTGCGTTCTGAAAGGTGACAATTCTGTGGGCGAGTTCTACTCCATCGCGGTTACTAATAAATTCCAATATGCAGACACAGGAACGAAAATGATTCATATCGGTAAAAACACCAAGTCTACTATCATTTCTAAAGGAATTTCGGCTGGGAAATCCAATAACTCTTACAGGGGACTGGTAAAAGTTCTCCCAACTGCCAAAGGAGCGAGAAACTTCTCCCAGTGTGATTCCCTATTGATGGGCAACGAGTGTGGGGCGCATACTTTCCCTTACATCGAGATTAAAGACCCTTCTGCACAGCTGGA
>CALHQK010000049.1 GCA_938037185.1 uncultured Riemerella sp. | reverse complement strand
AACGCCAAAATTCATCGCTAATCTATATGGTGGATTTCTTGATGAAAAAATCTGGACATCAGGAAAATGGCTATTTCTTGTATAATCACAGAGAGCTTCTTGACCTTCTCAAAAAGCTGAATAATAAGAAAGTCATACTCTTTGGGGTTAGTTTTGCTTTGTTGGATTTTGCAGATTTCTGTAAAGAAAACGAAGGTTTTGATTTAGCTAAAAATCCAGACTTGATTGTCATAGAAACAGGCGGAATGAAAGGCAGAAAAGAAGAAATGACCAAAGATGAACTTTTGGAAATATTGAAAACCAGCTTCCAAACCGAAAAAATCTACTCTGAATATTCCATGACGGAACTCCTTTCGCAGGCGTATTCTCTGGGGAATAATGAGTATCTGTGCCCAGCGTGGATGCGTATTTTGGTTCGTAATACAGAAGACCCGTTTTCCTACATGGAAGAGGGCAGGACGGGAGCTATCAATATTATAGACTTGGCGAATAAACATTCGTGCAGCTTTATTGCGACACAAGATTTAGGGAAAATTCACAATGAAAAATTCCAAGTTTTGGGAAGAATAGACCATTCTGATATCAGAGGTTGCAGTCTTTTGGTAAGTTAAAAAATAAAAAAAACCGAGAAATTCTCGGTTTTTTATTTAGAATCTGATGATTTCTTCCATTTTAGCATTTTCCTCGCTTACGAGTTCATCATCTACTAGGATTTTTCCACTATGTTCATCGATGATGATTTTCTTTCTCTGTGCTATTTCTACTAATTTCTGTGCAGGAATCGTGAAGTAAGAACCTTTTGGCGCACCTCTTTCTATACCTACCACAGCAAGTCCGTTAGCCGAGTTGTTTCTGATTCTTCTGTAAGAAGAAAGTAGTCTTTCGTCAATTAGAGCTGCGAATTCTTCAGATTTTTTCACTAAAAATTCTTCCTCTTTTTGAGTTTCTGCTATAAGACCATCAAGCTCTGATTTCTTAAAATTCAAATGAGATTCTAATTCTTCTAATTTCGCTTTATTTTCGTTCAGAACTTCGTTTTTATGAGAAATTTTTGCTTCAAATTCTCTTATTCTCTTCTGAGCCAATTGTATTTCTAATTCTTGAAATTCAATTTCTTTTGATAATGCTTCAAATTCCTTGTTGTTTCTTACATTATCCTGCTGTGCTTTGTATTTATCTATCAATGTCTGCGAATGGTTGGCAGCCTCTTTCTTGTTGTTGATTTCTCCATGCAATTCGCTGATTTCCATTTCTATTTTAGACAGCCTCTTATTCAATCCTTCTATTTCGTTCTGCAAATCCTCCACTTCTATTGGCAGTTCGCCTCTGGTGCTACGGATTTCATCTAACCTAGAATCGATATATTGCAGGTCATAAAGGGTTCTTAGTTTTTCTTCAACAGAGATTTCTATATTTTTCTTAGCCATAACTTATAAGAAATAATTTACAGGGTTGGTATTAATGCTTGATTTTGAAACTGCAAATGTAGTGAATTTTTCTGATAAAATTTCATATAATTGTTGAACTACAAATTGTTCCGACTCAAAATGCCCGATATCACACAGCAAAATTCTATTTTCAGCCGTGAAAAAATCGTGATATTTCATATCTGCGGTGAGGTAGGCATCGCATTGGTTTTGCAGGGCGTTTTTGATTCCGCTGGCTCCGCTGCCGCCTAAAACAGCCACTTTTTTTATCTTTTTACCAGTAAAACCGCTGTGGCGGATGATTTTTAAATCAAATTTTTCTTTCACAAAATTCAGGAATTCTTTTTCCTCCATTTCCTCGGGCAATTCGCCAAACATTCCCAAACCAGAATATTGGTTTTCGTTTTCTATCGCATAGATTTGGTAGGCAATTTCCTCGTAAGGATGAGCGAATTTCATGGCGGAAATAATCTGATTTTTTTTGAATTTTTCAAAAATCACAGAAATCTGAATTTCATTGACTTTTTCAGTTGTTCCTTTTTTGCCCAAAAACGGATTAGAACCATCTATCGGACGGAAAGTTCCCTCTCCACCGATGCTGAAACTGCATTCATCATAAAAACCGATGTTTCCCGCACCAGCCTCAAATAGAGCTTTTTTGACCTGCTCGGTATAATCCACAGGAACATAAGTGATTAGCTGTAAAAGATTTTCTTTTTTTGGAATTAAAATTTTAAGCTGGTCTAAACCTAATTCTTTGCAAATTCTGTGATTCACACCGAAATAGTGGTTGTCTAATGCCGTATGAAGGGCGATAATGGCAATTTTGTTTTCTATCGCTTTCAGGACAGCTTTTTCTACATAATTTTTACCAGTGATGGACTTTAATCCTGAAAAAATAATCGGATGAAAGGTCAAAATCACATTTGCATTTTTTTGTATAGCTTCCTCTACGACGCTTCCCAAGACATCGTGACAGATTAAAACGCCTGTGATTTCCCGCTCTGGATTTCCGCAGAGAAGTCCCACATTATCAAAGTCTTCCGCTTGTTGAAAAGGGATTATTTGGTTGATTTCTTTTATTAGGTTTTGTATTGTCATTTTGATGAGATTATCAAGAATTTTGACAAAAATAAAAAAAGAACTCCTAATTTAGGAGCTCTTTATCAATCTATTTTACTTTTACTAATTCTACATCAAAAATCAGCCAAGCGTTAGGAGGAATCACACCGCCAGCGCCTCTTGCTCCATAGCCCAGTTCAGAAGGAATAAGAAGAGTAGCTGCATCGCCCTCTTTTAGAAGCATAATTCCTTCATCCCAGCCTTTAATCACTTGACCAACGCCAATAGGAATTTCTATCGGTTCACTTCTTCTGAAAGAGTTGTCAAACTCCTGTCCGTTTACGAGTCTTCCTGCGTAGTGAACAGAAACTACATCTCCTTTTTGAGGTTGTTTTCCGTTTCCTTGTTTTGTTATTTTATAGAATAAACCAGATGGAGTCTGCTGCATTCCTTCTTTTAGAGAAGCGAATTTTTTCTCCTGATCTTGTCTGTTTTTCTCTTGGATTTTATTTTTACCTTCGTTGAAGATTTTTGCAGCATCATAAGATTTGTAGCTGTCACCTTTAGTGAAGATTTCGACCTTTTTGATTACTACATCTTCTTTTGGTTTGTCTTGTGCTCCTTTTTCTACTGTTGCGATAGCATCGATAGTTTCCAGACCGCTGATTACTTTACCAAAAATAGTGTGTCTTCCATCTAGCCAAGGTGTAGCCACTTCTGTGATAAAGAACTGAGAACCGTTTGTATTAGGGCCAGAGTTTGCCATAGAAAGGTATCCTTTCCCTTCGTGTCTCAAATCATTTTTTTCATCATCAAATTTGTACCCTGGGTCGCCCATTCCCGTTCCTGTAGGGTCACCACCTTGGATCATAAAGTCTTTAATCACTCTGTGGAAGATGATTCCATCGTAGTAAGGCTGTCCTTTTCCTTTCGCCTTGTTTTCTATAGTTCCTTGTGCTAGTCCTACGAAGTTAGCCACTGTAACGGGAGCTTCCTTGTCAAAGAACTGGATAATCATGTCTCCTTTTGAGGTTTCCATTTTTGCATAAACCCCGTCAGGAAGTTGTTCGTAAAATGCTTTGTCTATATTCATTTTTTTATAAATAGGTTTACAGTTTGTTAAAATTAAAGCAGAAATTAATAAGAATAAGATTCTTTTCATAATATTAGAAATTACTTTGTAAGTTTTAGTTTAATGATTAGAGGCATGTCGTAAGGGATTTGGTCGCCATCTCCGTAAGTCCCATACGCCAAAACAGAAGGAACGAGAAGGGTGGTTTCTTCATCAGGATTTAGATACCGAACGGCATCTTCTATAGCATCCAGTTCCTCAAATTTTCCGAGAGGAGCGTTTTTATGAACTTTAGGTTTTTCGTAGAATTTTTGTAAATCAAAATCGTACAATTCATATTGGAATGAAACCTGTTCTCCGTCTTGTTTTTTCTTTCTTTGTTCTAGGTTTTCTATATTACTCCAGTAGTTAAGCTGGGTAGGATAGAATTTTTCTTTCTGTTTGGAAATCCATTCTTGGATTTGTTCTCTTTCCATGGTGTTCAGCTGTTTTGCTCTGTTTTTGGAAACGCCCATTTCTTCCTCACTTAGTCCGCCGATAGGTGCATATACTTGGGCATTTTTTGAGCAAGAAACAAACAAAACAATAAATAAAAGCCACCAATTTTTCATATAATAAATCTTTCTTGGTTTCATGATTTGTGGAACGCAAAAGTAATCAATCTTTTTTATTCTCCAATTGTGTTAAATAAAAAACTAACAAAAAGCAAAAGCAGTATGAATTTCACACTGCTCTATTTAGTTTAGAATTTTAATCTATTTGCTTTTCCCAAAAACAGAAATGTTGATGTATTTCTTAGGATTTTGTTTTAAATCACTTATAAGTTCGTTTAGTGAATTAGAAGTTCTAGTTAAATTATTGTAAAGCTCTTCGTCTTTCATTAGTTTTCCTAGAGAACCTTCTCCTCGGTTTATTCCTGCGATTACTTGGTTTAGCTGATTGGCTGTTTTGCTGAGCTCTTCTATGGATTGGTTCAGTTTTTTAGCATCTATTTCATCTGCTACTTTTCCAAATTTATCTACTGTGTTTTTCGTAGAAACCATCGTTTGGTTTGCGTTATCCAGCAGAGAACTTATTTTATGTTCATTAGAAGACAAAAGTCTGTTGGTTTGGTCAGCTGTAGTTTTAAAAGCTGATACAGTGGCGTTTAGATTAGAAAGAAGCATTTTTATCTCTCTTCTGTTCTGTTCATCTAGGATTTTATTTGTGCTAGCCAAAGTAGAATCTACTTTTGTAAGAACGCTGGAAACTTTTGGTCCCATTTCAGATGCCATTGCATTGATAGCAGAAAGCTGGAATTTTCCTCCTAATGTATCGCCGTCTTTCGCGATTTTATTATCATAAACCAAATTGATTTTCAGTTGCTTACCACCCATTAAACTTGGTTCAAAGATTTCTACTGGTGAGTTTTTAGAGAAAGAATACTGGTCATCTACAGAAATTTTTACTACAAAACTTATTTTGCCATCTTTAGATGTTATAGGAATAATCTGGTCTACCAAGCCAACTTTCAATCCGTTGATAGTTACCGCGTTAGACGGTTCTAGTCCATCTACATTGTCATATTTTACAAAGAAAAAATTATCCGTAGAAAATACATTTTTCCCTTTCAAAAACTGAAAAAATAACATGAAACTTACAATCGCAAAAATCGCAATAAGTCCCGCTTTTACTTCTTTTGATAAATTCACTTTTTTATTTTTTGAAAGGGCAAATATACAACTTTTGATATAAATACAATTTTTTACAAAATGTTAAAACTTTATAAAACCGAATTCCTCCAAACTTCCTATTTATGTAAAGAAAAATTTTAAATTTTATGGTTTATTTGTTAAATTTTGTTAAAAATAATGTGTTACGACTTAACATTACATGTCCTTACGAAAAAGCTCCCTATTTTTGCAAAGTGAATTTTTGAAAACGATTCAAAATATTCCATTTCTCTTCTATTAATCTATAAAATTAATAAGTATGAAAAAGTTTTTGTATCATAGTTTTATTATTATTGCTATATTTTCGTTACAATCATGTGTTTCCAACTACATGGTAACAGCTCCAGTGATGCAGAAAGTTCATACTGAGAATGAAGATAAAGCTTTAGTTGCAAAACTAGAAGAAGCAAAAAAAACGCATACAGAGGAAGTTAAAATAGTAAAAGAAGATAACACAAAAATCCTCGCATCTATAGAAAAAAAACTAAAAAAGTCCAATACTATAGACCAAATATTAAATGAAGCAAGCACTTACATAGGAACTCCTTATAGATTCGGAGGGATGACTAGAAGCGGGATAGACTGTTCTGCGTTTGTTCTATCTGTATTTGGTTCTACTACGGGAGTATCTTTGCCGAGAGTAGCTGCTGCACAAGCACAAGAAGGAGAAAGAATAGAAAAACACAATTTGGAAAAGGGTGATTTACTATTTTTCCAAACAAGAGGAAGCAGAATTTCTCATGTGGGTATTGTTCAAGATATTACACCAGAAGGAGAAATTAAATTTATCCATGCATCCACATCAAAGGGAGTTACAATATCTTCCTTAAATGAAAAATATTGGGGCACAAGATATAGATTTGCAAAAAGAATACTAAATGATGACATTGAGTCTTAATAATATATATTAAATATTAAAAAATATTGTTTTTAATTAATAAAACCCTCTACAAAAGAGGTTTTTTTGTTTGAATAACCTTTTTCACTAAGGAGAAAAGATACATTCGGATGATTTTTTTACTTTTGCATTTTAATTTTAATCAAAATGAAGTTTTATAAAAATATTC
>CALHQK010000048.1 GCA_938037185.1 uncultured Riemerella sp. | reverse complement strand
ATATGACTGCCATGTGTGATGTTGCATTCCTGCTTCTTACCTTCTTTATCTTGACAACGGAGTTTAAACAGCCCGATGTGGAGAACATTGTAACACCTTCCTCTATCTCTAAATCAAAACTAACAGAGGCAGCGAACACAATGACAATTAGTGTAACGAACGATGGAAGATATTATTTCACTCCTACGAGCGACCCAGCACATAGAATAAAGCTTTTGGAAGCAATGGGAGAGAAAAATAAAATCACATTTACAGATAAAGAAAAACAAACTTTTGCAAAAACAGAGTTTGTAGGTGTATCTGTCTCTCAGCTAAAAGGTTTTCTACGATTGTCCGATGATGAGAGAAAGAACTTCAAAGGAGGTACAATTCCTTTAGACAGTGTCAATAAACAATTGATAGACTGGGTAGATATAAACCGAAAAATAAATAATGATGCTATGCTTGCCGTAAAAGGAGATGGAGAAGCTTCTTATGATAAATTTAAGGTTTTATTCGAAGGATTGAAGAATATAGAAATGTATAAGTTTGTTTTAGTAACAACAGAGGAATAAACATAAAAGAATAAAAATGGCAGAAGTACAAGTACAAGACAAAGGCGGAAAAGGCGGAAAAGTACGCTCCAAAAAGCAGTCTACAAGAGTAGATATGACGCCGATGGTGGATTTGGGATTCCTATTGATTACATTCTTTATGTTTACCACTACCTTTACTAAACCTAACATTATGGATTTAGCCCTTCCAGCGAAGCCTGATAAAACTATAAAGGATAATCCTCCTGTTGTAGATTTAAGAAACTCTATCACATTCATCATAGGTAAGGATGATAATTTATTTTATCATCAGCAGGATGCAAAAGGACTTAATGAAAATACTCTTATTAAGACCTCTTATGACAGAGAGGGGGTAGAGAAAGTAATTGAGCAAGCAAAAAAGAATGCCGTAAAGAAAGAGAATTTCACAGTGATTATAAAACCTGTAGATAATGCAAGTTTTAAACATTTCGTAGATATTCTTGATGAAATGGAAATTACAGGAAGTGAGCATTTTGGTATTTCCGAATTAAAACCTTTTGAAAAAGAGGTTTATGAACAAAAAGTAAAATAATTAAAAACCAAAAGTTATGGCAGAAGAACAACTAAAATATGCAGACTTCGAGGAGCTGGTATTTGAAAACAGAAATAAAGCCTATGGCGCCTATGACTTGAGAAGAAGCTATAGGGGACTCTTGACCAGAGCATTTATTGTGGGCGTATTGTTTTTTTCCGGTGCGATTATTTTACCATTGGTATATTCTAAAGCGATAAAAACTGAAGGAGAGGAGAAGGAGAAGGAGACAATAGTAGATCTTAAAGCTCTTGAAGTACCAGAGGAAGAAGTTGCTCCGAAAGATGATGAACCATTGCAGCAAAAACCAGAAGAAACATTACAAAGCTTACAAGATGTAGCTCCACCATCAGATGCTCCTCAAGTAGCTACTGTTGCCCATGTAGTTCCTGAACCTGTGGAAAATGCGCCTGTCGAGACGCCGCCACCTACTAAAAAAGAAATGGAAAACAAAGCCATATCTACAAAAACTGTAGAAGGAGTTGCGGCAACTAACAATGCTCCGCCACCAGTACAAGGTGTAGAAGGAGGTAGAGGAACTGAGGCTAGAATAGAAGGAGCGAAGATTGTAGATAAACCAGTAGTAAATAATGAGATTCATACTTCAGTAGATGTAGAAGCTGATTATGGCAATGGAGGATTGAATGGGTTTAGAGCAAAAGTCGCGGAGAACTTTGATAATGATGCAGTAGAGGGAGAGGGGGTTCTTACTACGACAGTTAAATTCGATGTAGAAACCAATGGTACCGTTTCCCAAGTGAAAGCTACAGGGGCTAATCCAGACTTTAACAGAGAAGCAGAAAGAGTGGTGAGATCTATAAAAGGATGGAAACCAGCTAAAAAAGGAGGAATTAATGTAAGATCTTATTACAGTCTTCCATTGAAAATGAAATTTGAATAATTTCCCATTTTATATAAAAAAGAGAAGTATTTTACTTCTCTTTCTTATTATATTTGTCACTATGTTTTATAATTTATTATCATTCATTGTA